>NZ_JBNTJW010000005.1:0-245115 GCF_051195055.1 Halobellus sp. EA9
ACAGGTTCGCGGCTCGACGCTCCGAGACGAACGTCTTGACTGGGAACATCGTTCGTCGGGTGACGCGGTCGCGTCACTCTTGCCCGCTGTGACTTCCAGCTACTGCTGAGATCTGACCAACAATCGTTTACCCAAGAGCGCACCGGAAAGACGCCGTCGCGGCCGCCGGCGAAGAGCAGCACGCAGTCGGCGGTCTTCGGCCCGACGCCGTGGATGTCGAGGAGCGCGTCCCGCACCTCGCCCGGATCGCCCTCGGTCACGAACGCGTCGAAGCCGTCGGCGCCGCCGTACTCCTCGCAGATCCGCTCGGCCGCGCCGACGATCATCTCCGACTTCTGGTTGTATAGCCCCGCCGAGGAGATCGTCTCCGCCAGTTCGGACTGCTCGGCGTCCGCGAGCGCGGCCGCCAGGTCGTGGTCGCCGTCGCTCGATGTCTCCCCGGCCGAACCGTACCGCTCCATCAGCGCGTCGTGGGCGGGCTGGCTCGCCACGTCGCTCGTGTTCTGCGAGAGGATGGTCCGCACAAGCGACTCGAAGGCGTCCTTGCCGCCGTAGGTCTTCTGCCAGTACAGCCGGCCGAGCTCGTCGACGACGCCCTCGGCGCGCGTCCCAGCGTCCCCGGATTCGAAGGCCGCCGCGGTGGCGCCGTCACCGCCGCTGATGTTCTCCCGCGGTTCCTCGGGCATACTCGCGGCTTCGGATCGGATCGAAAAAAGCCGTCCGGCCGCGGATCGGCTGCCGACGGCCCCCCGACACCGTGGACCGATCCACCACCGCGCACCGTAAGAGTGTAGTCCGTGTCCGGCCTCTGTAATCGTGTGGAAAATAGACTATGACGTACACGACATCGATATCCGTCGACGGGGCGTTCGAGGACGTGGTCGAGACGACGACGGACGCGCTCGCAGCGGAGGGCTTCGGCGTGCTCTGCGACATCGACGTGCAGGCGACGCTGAAGGAGAAACTGGGCGAGGAGTTCCGCGACTACCGGATCCTGGGCGCCTGCAATCCCGAATTCGCCCATCAGGCGATGGAGGAAGAACTGGAACTGGGCGCGCTGCTGCCCTGTAACGTCATCGTCTACGCGGACGACGACGGCGGCGTCGTCGTTAGCGCGGTCGCGCCCGACAAACTGCTCTCGGTGGTCGAAAACGACGCGCTCGACCCCGTCGCCGACGAGGTGGACGAGCGGCTCCAGTCGGCGCTCGCGACCGTCGAAGCGGCGTACTGACGGCCTTCCGTCGGGTCGCGCAGACGGACACTGTCCATCCTACTCGACGACCAGCTCGAAGCGGAGGTCGGCCCCGTCCGCGAGCGCCTCGACGAGGTCGCGGTCGACGTCTGCGGCCGCGCCGTCGGCGTCGACGAGCACCGTCCGATCGTCCACGTAGTCGCTGGTGCGACCGACGTGGCTCCGCTCGTTCTCGAAGGAGAGGTCCGGATCGCCGCTGCCGGTGATCGTCTGGGTGTAGGTGTCGCCGTCGTCGGTCGTCGCGGTGAGGGTCGCGGTGATCGTCGCGTCGGCGTCGCAGCAGGCCGCGACGAAGTCCGCGTCGAAGTCGGCCGGCACCCGATCGGCCTCGACCGCGAGGATGCAGTCGCCGGCGGGGGTCAGCCAGTCGTCGCTCGTCACCTCGAACGTGCTCGCGTGTTCGGCGGATACGTTCTCGTGTCCGCGCGCGCGAACGACCTCTCGCAGCGTCATACTGCCGACTCCGGGACTCCCGGGTAAATCCCGACCGATTCCGCGCCGCGATCGGCCGTCCGTATGCGAACAGTTCCCACTTTTGTTTATATACGACTCGTGTACACTGCGAACGTCTCACAAGGCCCGTATGGGGTGTGAGAGCGGCTTTCAGCCCGTCAGTCCACCGGCAGACTTATATGTAGTAGTCGACAACTGGTAGGTACCAGAACGCCTCCGGCGTTCCGGCGGCACAGCACGCAGAATGATCGGGAATTCTTATCCACGGTCGGCAGCGATCCACCAGCGGCCGCCACGGTCCGGAGCGGTGATGGTATCGAGGTTTGATTACGTATGGTAACGAAGCAAGACGTTCTTCAGGAATACGACGTACAGGAACTCAAAGACGAAGACAACATCGAGCTCACCGACGACAAGCTCGAAAACGGGTCGAAAGGCCAGCTCATCAAGGTCGCCGGACAGCTCCGGGACCGACGAAACGAGCTCAATCAGATGGCCTCCGAGCGCGCCTCCAAGCGCGACGACCTGAACGCCAAGACGCGCGAGAAGGTCGACGAGGCCCAGGAGCACCGCGAGAAGCGCGACGAGCTCAACGAGCAGGTCCAGGAACACAAAGAAAAGCGCAACGAGCTCAACGCGGAGGCCAACGAGCTCTTCGACCAGGTCGAAGAGATGAAAGAGGACCTGGAGCTCGACGACGGCAAGGACATCGAGGAGCTCGAAGACGAGATCGAGCAGCTCGAGTTCCGCCAGCAGACCGAGGTCCTCTCGACGGAGGACGAGCGCGAACTCATCGAGAAGATCGAGGACAAGCGCGAGGAGCTCCGTCAGAAGAAGGAGAAGGTCGAAGACAGCGGTGAACTCGAAGCGCTCATCGAGGAGGCCGAAGAGGTCCGCTCGGAGGCGTCCCAGCACCACCAGAAGGTGACAGAGCTCGCCGACGAGGCCCAGGAACACCACAACCAGATGATCGAGGCCTACCGCGAGGCCGACGATATCCGCGACAAGGCCGACGCGATGCACGAGCTCTTCGTCGAGGCCCAGGAAGCCGCCGACCGCCACCACGAGGACTTCGTCCGCGTCCAAAAGCGGCTCCGCGAACTCGACAAGCAGGAGGAAGAAGAGCGCGAGGACGAGCGCGCCGAGGAGCGCGAGGCCGCCAAGGAGGAGGCCGAAGAGATCTACCAGAAGTTCAAGGAAGGCGAGACCCTCGACACCGAGGACCTGATGAAGCTCCAGAAGACGGGGCTCCTCTAAGGGCTGACGCTTCCGGATTCGACGCGGCCGTGGTTTTTTCGACGGGACGGACGTGACACGCAGCCGTAGCTTCGCATCCCTGTCGCTGACCGGGAGGACTTTAACCGAGTGAAGCCTTCACACGACCGTGACCACACTCGTCCTCTGTGTCGATCGGTCCGACGACGTCGGTCACGCGGCCGGTCTCGAACTCCCGATCGTGGGGTGGGAGGCCGTCCAGTCGCTCGTGACCGACGTCGGCCTCGCCGATCCGGAGGATTCGAGCGTGAACTGCCTGCTGGAGGCGCTGCGGGTCGCCCGCGACCTCCGCGACGAGCGCGAGGAGACCGTCGTCGCGGTCGTCGCGGGCGGCAGGGACTCGCTCGTCGGCGCCGACCGCTCGCTGTCGACCCAGGTGGACGCGCTCGTCGAGGAGTACGACCCCGACTCCGCGATCGTCGTCCTCGACTCCGCGAACGACGAGCGGGTCGTCCCCGTGATCGAGAGCCGCGTGCGCGTCGACTCCGTCGACCGCGTCGTCGTCCGGCAGGCCCACGACATCGAGTCGACGTACTACCTCCTCAAGCAGTTCCTCGGCGACGAGGAGCTCCGATCGACGGTCCTGGTGCCCCTGGGGGCGACGCTGCTCTTCCTGCCGATCCTCCTGACGCAGTTTCCGCCCGCCGTCGCGCTCGCGGGGCTGGCCGCGGTGCTCGGGGCCGCGCTGCTCTACAAGGGGCTCGCGGTCGACGAGTACCTCGCCGAGGTCCCCGACCGCGTCCGCGCGGCGCTGTACTCCGGCCGCGTCTCCGTCGTCACCTACGCCGTCAGCCTCGGGCTCGGCCTCGTCGGCATCTTCCTGGGGGCGCTGTCGGTATCGCCGCAGCTCGGCCCCCAGTCGGTCGTCCTCCGGACGATGCAGTTCACCTACAACGCCGTCCCCTGGCTCGCGCTGGCCGCGCTCACCGCCAGCGCCGGCCGGCTGCTCGACGAACTCATCGGCACCGACGGCGTGAGCACGCCGTACCTGAACCTCCCGTTCGGCGTCGTCGCGCTCGGGCTCGTCGTCCGCGGCTTCGCCGGGTGGTTCCTCCAGCGCGAGGCCGTCCTGCCCGACCCGTTCATCTTCGGATACGTCGTGACGCCCCAGCAGCGGCTCGCGGCGTTCATCCTCGCGGGGATCGTCGTCAGCATCGTCGGCGTCCGCGTCGCCGCCAGCGTGAGCGGCGAGTCGATCGAGGACGTCGTGCAGTAGCGCGGTAGGCCGAAAGCCGCCGCGCCGGATTTCCCCGCTATCTCAGGTCCCGGCGCGGTACTCTCCGTGTTTGACGCCGATCGCGACGCAGATCACGCCGAAGACGAGCATCGACGGCGTCACCATCATCAGCACCGTGCTCGTCGCCATCACGCCCGACGCGACGAGGACCGCCGTTCCCACGGCGACGAGCGCGACGAGCGCGCCCACCGTGGTTCCGAGTGTGAAGTCCATACGGGTCGTTCGACCCCGACCGACAAGGCCGTTGCGCCCGCCGGTGCCTCACCAGGGCGAGAAGCTGGGGTCGACCTGGCGGTCCGTCCGGTCGATGGCGTCGATGGCGGCCACGTCCTCGTCGTCGAGGTCGAGGTCGACCGACGCGAGGTTGTCGAGAACGTGCGCCTCGCTCGTCGCTTTCGGGATCGCCGTCACGCCCTTCTCGCGGAGCCACGCCAGCGACACCTGGGCCTCGCTGACGCCGTGTTTCTCCGCGATCTCGGTGATCTCGGGGACGTTGAACACCTCGCCGCGAGCCAGCGGCGAATAGGCGACGACCTCGACGTCGCGGTCGGCGCAGTGCGCGCGGAGCTCCTCCTGGGGGAGCAGCGGGTGGAGCTCGACCTGGTTCGCGAAGATCGGCGCGTCCGCGTGGTCGATGGCCTCGTCGACCTGTTCGGGCAGGAAGTTGCTGATGCCGATCCGCTCGACCTTCCCCGCGTCGACGAGCTCGTCGAAGGCGCGGAGCGTCTCCTCGGGGTCGTACGCCCGGGAGGGCCAGTGGACGTACATGAGGTCGACGTAGTCGACGCCGAGCTTGTCGAGGCTCGCCTCGGTCGTCGAAAGCACGTCGTCGTACGCGAGGTTGTCGATCCAGACCTTCGTCGCCAGGAAGACGTCCTCGCGGTCGACGTCGGCCGCCTCGATCCCGCGGCCGACGGCCTCCTCGTTGCCGTAGGCCTGCGCCGTGTCGACGTGGCGGTAGCCCTCGTCGAGGGCGGTCTCGACCGTGTCCGCGCAGGTGTCGGGATCGTCGTTCTGCCAGGTGCCGAGGCCCAGCATCGGCATCTCGCTCGCGAGCGGCACGCGTCGCTCACCTTGCTGACTCATATCCGAGCGGAGACCCCTCGGACGGTTAGGGGTTTGGATGGCGGCGTGTCAGGTCACTCGGCGAGCCGCTGTTTCGCAAAGCGCGCGAGGAGCGGCACGTCGTCGAGGTGGATGAGCTTCGAGAGGCCGCGGACGCTGCCGTCGTTGGCGTCGCTGAGCGTCTCTACATCCATCGCGTTCAGGTCGTCCATCAGGCGGTCGTAGCGGTCGTTCGGCGCGAGGTACAGCAGCTGGGTCATCGTCAGCCGCGTGCGCATATCCGGGGCGACCCGGGCGTGCCAGAGGTCGTCGTAGAGCGACATCGCTTCGGCGGAGGTGTCTCGAACGGACCCCATCAGGCAGCGGTCCGCCGTGATGGCGGCCGCGCGCGCGGACTCCATACACTTGTGGATGCCCTCGCCCCACAGCGGGTCGATGGTGGGCACGGTGTCGCCGATGGCCATGAAGCTGTCCGTGCTGAGGTCGGCCGGCATCTGGATGTGTGCGCTGCCGCGGTGCTGCTGTTTGTCCGCGATGCGGTGGGCGTCGGCGAACCGGGGGTCGGTCTCCAGCCAGTGATTGAGGTGGTCGTCGATGCTCTTCGAGGCGTCGCCGAACCGCTGGTAGCTCTCGTTTTGGATGTAACACAGGCCGACTTTCGCGGTGTCGCCGCCCGTGTGGAAGATCCACGAGTACCCGCCGGGCGCGTACTCGTGGTCGAGGCGCAGCATCATCGCGTCGGTGAGGTCTGCGAACTCGGGGTGGTCGACGTCGACGCCCTCCATCTCCCACTCGATGCCGACCGCCTGATTCTGCCGTTCGAGGCCGCAGACGTCGAGCTTCTTCGCGAGCGGCGCCGCCGGCCCCGTGGCGTCGATGACGATCTCTCCGAACACCTCCTCGTCGCCGGCGTACCGGACGCCGACCACGTCGCCGTCCTCCACGACGGGGTTGTTCACGCGCGCGCCGAAGCGGTACTCCGCGCCGTGGTCGCGCCCCTCCGCGACCAGCCAGCGCTTGAAGTCCGCGAATTCGAGGACGGCTCCGGGCTGGTGCTGGACGAAGTGCCTGTTGGGAGATTCGAGGACGACCTCGTCGGTGTAGTTCATCACGACGTTGTCGGGGATCCCAAAGGCGCCCGTCATCGACGCGAACGTCCCCGCCGTGGACTTGTTCGACTGCCGGGGGAACCCGTCTTCGGGCTCGGCCTCGAGCACGAGCACGTCGTAGTCGCGCTGTGCGAGGTCCCGCGCGCACTGTGCTCCGGCCGGCCCTGCACCGGCGATGACGACGTCGTAATGTTCAGACATGGCGTACTCCCGTGGTGTGCGTCGGCTGCGCGCCCCGGCGCGCCAGTGCGGTTGTCGCACAGACGCCGCGTGGCGAGCGCTGTTCCCCCCGCACACGTCTTCGGTCGGGCGTCACGGCGTCCGCGGTCATTGGTATTACTGTAAATCGGGGCGCGGGTAAAAAACGCGCCGGAACATTCCTGACGCCCACGAGAGGGCGTAATTCGGGACTCGGGATTCAGGATTCGAAGTGATCGACGCCGCGGTCGGCGAGCACGCGACCGCCGCGAGGGCGTCGGCCTCGACCGCCGCTACACCGCCGGGCGTTCGCCCCCGCCGGCGCCGGCGCCGATGCGACGACGGAGGGCGGGGATGACCGTCCCGTCGAGCGAGAGCGCGCCCGCGCCGGTCACCATCAGCGCCGACGACAGCCCGAAGAGCGTGACGTGGGCCAAGACCGGATCGTCCGGGAGGCCGAACAGCGTCGTCGTCAGGATGACGAACGCCGCAGTCGCGGTCCCGCGGGTGAACGTCCCGGTGAGGAGGAACACGCCGACGACGGCCTCGGTGAGGCCCGCGCCGAAGATCCACAGCTCAGGCGAAACGGGGACGACCGCGGTGAGCCCGTACTTCTCCACGACGGCCGCCGCCTGGGCGGGCTGGAGCCACTTCTGGACGACGCCCAGGTACACGAAGTTCGCGCCGAGGAAGACGCGGATCAAAAGCGGCGCGGTCCCCTGGGTCAGGCCGAGCTCCGAGAGGACGTCCTCGGGCTTGGGGAACCACCTGAAGCGACTGAGGAGGGTCCCCTCGGCGGCCACGATCCGCCTGAGCATCATATCGGCGCTGGGCTGGCCGGGCCCCACGACGAAGATGCCGAGGAAGCCGGCGACGTACTCGCTGGCGAGGAGGAGTTCGGGAAAGGCGCCCGCGAGCGCCCAGAGGTACGCGAGCAGGCCGACGGCCGCCACGACGCGCGTCAGCAGGCCGAACAGCAGGAGGAATCCGATCCCGACTTGGAGGAGCCGCGCGTCGGCGGTGACGGTCGGCGAGAACAGATAGCCCGAAAAGCCCGCGCCAACGAGCGGCAGGCCGACCGAGAGCCGGAGCATCCACGGCAGGTACGGGCGGTACGACGCCAGTGTCCGCCGGGCCACCTCGACGTCCCGCAGGGACGCCGAAAAGCGGAGGTACCCGAGGGCCGCCACCGCGACGGAGGCCCCGCCGCCGGCGAGCAGCGCGAGCGCGAGCGGCGAGGACATCACCGCCGCGAAGAGCTCCGCCGCCGATCCGGGCGCGGTCTCCTCTGTGACGTAGTCGACGTGGGCCGCCGCGGATCCGGTGGCCACCGCGAGCGCTCCGACTGTCGCGCACACTGGACGCAGGGCTCTTCGGGCCATACGCCTATGATACGAAGCGACACGGGAAAAACGGTGCGCCGCGGGACCGCCCCTGGCCCCTCAGTAGAACTCGCGGACGAGGTCCATCGCGCCCTCGGGGGCGCCGTCGTCGATCTGGGACATGTCGGCGTCGACGCCGTGTTTCTCGCTGTAGGGGATCGACTTCTCGGACTGCCAGATGACGCCCTGGTACTCCTTGCTGGCGTCGAGGATCTTCTCCTTGGCGGCGTCGTAGTCCGTGCGGTCGTGGCCCTCCTCGGCGACGTCGACGAGGTTGTCGCGGAAGTAGTCGTAGGTGTCGACGTCGTTGAAGGTGACGCAGGGACTGAAGACGTTGACGAAGCCGAAGCCGTCGTGTTCGATCGCCTCCTGGACGATCTCGGCGTGCCGCTGGGCGTCCGTCGAGAACGACTGCGCGATGAACGTCGCGCCCGACGCGAGCGCGAGCGCCAGCGGATTGACCGGGGGCTGCTGGGGCCCTTCGGGCGTCGTCGACGTCTCGAAGTCCTTGCGCGAGGTGGGCGAGGCCTGACCCTTCGTGAGGCCGTAGATGCGGTTGTCCATCACGACGTAGGTCATGTCGACGTTCCGGCGGACGGCGTGGACGAAGTGGCCCGCGCCGATCGAGTAGCCGTCGCCGTCGCCGCCGGCGACCATCACTTCGAGGTCGGGGTTCGCGAGCTTGACGCCGGTCCCGACCGGGAGCGCGCGCCCGTGGACGCCGTGGAGCGCGTAGGAGCGCATGTACGTCCCGATCTTCCCGGAACAGCCGATTCCGGCCACGACGAACGTGTTGTCGGGGTCGTTGCCGGTGTTCGCGAGCGCTTTCATCATCCCGTTCATCGTCCCGAAGTCGCCGCAGCCGGGACACCACGTCGGTTGCTTGTCCGATTTGAAGTCGGTGAAACGTACGTCTGAGCTCATTGGTCTGCCTCCTGGAGGGTCGCTTTGATGTCGTCTGCGAGTTCGTCGGCTTTGAACCGCACGCCGTCGTACTTGTTCAGGCGGTCGACCCGCGAGAGCGTGTCGTGTTCGACGACGTCGGCGAACTGCCCCGTGGCGTTACACTCGACGACGATGACGTTCTCCGCGGACTCGACCTCCGCTGTGAGGTCCGGCCGGGGGAACAGATACGGCACCGAGAGGAACCGGACGTCGACGCCGTCCTCTTCGAGGAAGTCGATCGCCTCCTCCATCGCGCCCTCGTTCGACCCCCACGAGATCACGAGGTTCTCGGAGTCGGGGTCGCCGAACTCCCGCGGCTCCCAGTTTTCTTCCGCACGCGCGGTCTCGACCTTGCGGTTGCGCTTGTCGACTTGTTCGACGCGCATCTCGGTGTCTTCGGTCCGGCGGCCGAGCTCGTCGTGTTCGAGGCCCGTCGACATGTGTGCGCCCTCGGCGGTGCCGGGGAACGCCCGCGGGGAGACGCCGTCGTCGGTGAGGGCGTGCGGCTTGAACTGGCCCTTCTCGTTTTGCCACTCCTCGATGGACTCCTCGTCGACGACCTTGCCGCGCTCGATCTCGACCTCGTCCATATCGAACGTCTCCGGCGGGAAGGTCTGTTCTGTGACCGCAAGCGAGAGGTCGGCGGCGATGTAGACCGGCGTCTGGTACTTCTCGGCGAGGTTGAACGCCTCGACGGTCTTCCAGAAGCACTCCGAGATGGTCGTCGGCCCGAGGACGAACCGGGGGATCTCGCCGTGGCCGCCGTAGAGCATCATGTTCAGATCGCCCTGTTCCTGCTTCGTCGGCATCCCCGTCGAGGGCCCCGAGCGCATCACGTCGACGACGACGAGCGGCGTCTCGGAGGTCGCCACCAGGCCGAAGGTCTCGGCCATCAGGTCGATCCCGGGCCCGGAGGTCGCGGTCATCGAGCGGGCGCCGGCGCGCGCCGCGCCGAGCGCGATGTTGATCGCCGAGAGCTCGTCTTCGGCCTGGACGACGTGGCCGCCGAACTGCTCGATCCGGCCGGTGAGGTACTCCATCACGTCGGTCGCGGGCGTGATCGGGTAGCCGGCGTAGAACTTACAGCCGGCGGCGATCGCGCCCATCCCGATGGCCTCGTCGCCGTTCAGGAGGACGTAGTCCGAATCCGTCGTCTCCAGTTCGTAGTCGAAGTCGTGGTCGTACTCGTCGGCGACGTAGTCGCGGCCCTTCCGGGCGGCCTCCTTGTTGTTGTCGACGAGGGCCTTCCCCTTCGAGCCGAAGCGCTTCTCCAAGGCGCTGTCGAGGTTCTCGATCGGGAAGTCCGCGACCTCGCAGGCGGCGCCGAGCGCGACGACGTTGCGCATAATCGCGCCGCCGGCCTCCTCGGCGAGGCGCTTGAGGGGGACGTTCAGCCCGATCATCCCCTCGGGGATCTCGACGTTCTCCATCGTCGTGCGCTCGCCGTCGTAGATGATGACGGAGCCGTCGTGGAGCTCGTCGAGGTTCTCCTCGATCGTGCGCGGGGTCAGCGCGATGAGGACGTCGAGCCGGTCGACGACGCTCTGGACGGGATCGACCGCGGTTCGAACCTTGTACGCCGTGTAGCCGCCACGGATCCGGGACGCGAAGTCCTTCGACGTGAACACGTGTCGCCCGGCCCGAGAGAGTGCCTGGGCGAAGATTTTTCCCGTCGAGTCGATGCCATCGCCGGCTTCCCCGCCGATGGCCCAGTTGAAGTCCGCAGGCATGTGGCTAAGGGGTTGCCCAGGCCCGAACAAAAGCCTTCTGAAAAGCCTTGAAAAAAGAAACGGTTCGAGACAGCCAAAAGTTAACAGTAACAGGGATTATACGGAACATAAATTTAATAATTAATATAATATGCCGATATACTCGTCTAGAATGGCCAAATGTAAACCCCAAATTTCCGGTCGCGAACGCCGTCGACTCGCCGGTTCGGCGGCACTTATACCGGCGGTTCCTCGTCGTCGTGCGCGCGAGCGGATCGGTGGGGACGTCGACTACGAGGCCGGAAGGCAAAGGCCTTCTCGCCGGATCCGATAGTGGGGATATGGACGCGACAGTCACCGTCAGTGCGGTCCGCGACGTCGGGCCCCACACGATCGCACTCGAACTGGAGTCGCCGGAGGGATTCGACGCCGAGCCCGGGCAGTTCGTGAAGCTCCGCGGCACCGTCGACGGCGAGGACTACGCCCGGTTCTACACGCTCTCGTCGCCGGACGCAGACGCGACGTTCGAGGTCACCGTCGGCGTCGACCCCGACGAGGCGGGCCCGTTCAGTCAGTACCTCCTCGACCTCGCCGCGGGCGACACCCTGGATATCTCCGGGCCGTTCGGGCGGAGCTTCTACGACGGGGAACCGCGCGCGGTCGTCCTCGCGGGCGGCCCGGGGATCGGCCCCGCGGTCGGGATCGCCGAGGCGGCCGTCGCCGGCGGCAACGAGGCCGCGATCGTCTACCTGACGGACGCTCCGGCACACGAGGATCGCCTCGACGCGCTCGAAGACGCCGGCGTGTCGATCGTCGTCACCGACGGCGACATCACGGACGCGGTCGCCGACGCGGCCACCGGCGCCGAGGGCGAGCAGATCTTCGTCTACGGCTTCGCCGACTTCGTCGACGACGCGACGGCGGCGCTCGAAGCGGCGAGCGTCGACACCGACCGGGCGAAGTTCGAGAATTTCGGCTGAGGAGAGATGCGACGTCGAGAAGGTCGGAGCGCCGGCCGAGCCGGCGGCGATCGACCCCGAACGACGATTTAAATAGTCCTCTAGGGACGCATCACCTCTCGGTCTCGATCTCGTCGACGACGGGCCAGACCCGCCAGACGGCGATCGCGAGGGCGCCGAGCCACCAGAGCAGGAGGCCGAACGCGTTCGCCAGCGCGTTCCCCGCGGCGACGTCGGCCCCGCCGACGACGCCCACGGCCGACGAGAGCACGAGCCCGCGGAACGCGCTGTTGGGACTCAGCGCCAGCAGCGCGGCCACTACCTCCTCGGAGACGACGCCGCTCGCCAACCCGGCCACGAGCGCCGTGTCGATCCCCAACACGAGCGTCACCGCGAGCGCGGCCGCGAGCGCGAAGGCCGTCCGGACGGTCCGGGCCGCTGCGGAGATGGCGACCGTCGCCGCGAGGACGACGAGCGTGAACGCCGCCGCGAGCGCCACGAAGCGGACGTAGCGGACGCCCGAGTCGGCCGCGGCGTTGATCGCCAGGAACGTCGGGATGTCCGCGGTGAGAAGCGGGACGAGCAGGCCGACGGCGACCAGCGCCCCGACGACGACGCTCACGAGCGCCAGCGCGCGCCCGAGGTAGATCCCGCCGACGTAGGCGAGCCGGGGGACGTCGAAGGTACGGAGGACGTCCAGTTCGCCCGTCTCGCGGTCGCCGAGGACCGATCGGTATCCGAACGCGACGGCCAAGAGGGGCACCAGCACCTCGACGAACGTGAGCAGGTCCAGCGTGAGGGGGACGAACCCCCCGCCGCCGCCCGTGCCCGCCCAGGCGACGGCGACGACGCTCGCGACGAACGCCGCAGACAGCGCCAGCAACGCGGGCGTCCGGGCGATGGTCCGGAGTTCGCGCGTCGCGACGACCAGCAGATCGGTCCGGACCCGCTCGGAGCGGGTCCACGTCGTCGCATCGGAATCCCCGTCGGGGGCGTCTCCGTTCCCTCCGCCCGTCGCCCCGCTCGCCTCGCCATCCGCCTCACTCATCGTCGCGCACCTCCGTTTCCTCGGCGTCGCGCTCGCTCCCGTTTCCGCCGGCGCCGGCCCGCACCGTCGACTCCCCGGCCTCGGCTCGGACGAGCCGGAGGAACGCCTCCGAGAGCGATGCGGTACCGGTCTCCTCGAGGAGCGTCGCGGGCGCGCCGCTCGCCACGAACCCGCCGTCGTCGAGGACGTAGACGGTGTCGGCGTGGGCCTCGACGGCCGGGAGTTCGTGGGAGGCGACGACGACGCCCGTGCCCTCCGCGGCGAGGTCGCCGACCACGGCGAACAGCCGCTCGACCATCGCGGGGTCGAGGCCGCTGCCGGGCTCGTCGAGGAGCAGGACCGCGGGATCGCCGAGGACGGCCTGCCCGAGGCCGAGCAGTCGGGTCATCCCGCCCGAGAGCGAGCCGACCGCGCGGTCGCCCACGTCCGCGAGGCCGACCCGATCGAGCGTGGCCGCGACGTCGTCGCTCCCGACGCCGGGGAGCAGCGAGGCGTAGAACTCCAGGGTGTCCTGGGCGGTGAAGCCCTCGCGGAACGCGGGCTGCTGGGGGAGGAAGCCGACGCGTCGGGCGCCCCCGGCGCCGCTCGGGACCGCGACGTCGCCGCCGGCGGCCTCGTCGAGGCCGGCGAGGGCCCGGAGCAGGGTCGACTTCCCCGATCCGTTGGGACCGACGACCGCCGCGACCTCGCCGCGCTCGACCGTCAGGTCCACGCCCGAGAGCACTTCGACGTCGCCGAACACCTGTTCGATACCGTTTGCGCGCAGAGCGACCGAATCCCTGCTCGGACCATCGCTCGCGCCGTCGTCGCTCGCGTCGTCGCTCACGCCGCCTCACCTCCGGTCGATCCGTGTGTCGGCTCGGGGACGGGCGTGCTCGACCTGTCCGCGGTGGCCGATTCGGACGCGTTCCGCGCGGCCGCGACGAGGTCGGGGTGGAAGGGCTGCGTACGCGCGGCGGCGTCGACGACGCCCGACTGCCGGAGGCCGGAGACGGCGTCCTGGACTCGCCGGAGCGTCGCCACCGCGGGCGACTGCGCGAGCGTCGTCGCACCCGGGACCTCGCCGAGCCGGGAGTCCACCGCGCCCGTGGGCCGGTACGGCCGGTCGTAGACGCCGTCGTCGTTGGCGTCGGGGATCGGCAGCGCGCCCCAGTGGTTGCCGACGCCGCGGTGGGACCACGTCCGGAGCGGGCCGAGCGAGGACTCGACCGCGCGTCCGTTGCCGACGAAGTCGTTGCGGACGACCCAGTTCGACGGCAGGATCTCGCCCGCCCGCGCGCCGACTCGGTTGTCGACGACGACGTTGCCGACGAAGGCGTTCCGGTCGCCCGCGACGGTGATCCCGTACTCGTTGCCGGCGACGACGTTGCGGGCGTAGTAGGAGGCGCCGCCCGCGGGCACGACGCCGTAGGTGCTGTCGCGCACGTCGTTGCCGACCACGAGGTTCCCCGTCGGACGCGTCATCACGATCACGCCGGCCTGGGCGTCCCGGACGGTGTTGTTCGCGACCAGCGACGCGGAGGTGTACATCTCGTGGACGCCGTACCGGCCCGGGTCCGCGTAGTTGTCGCGGATGACGCTCCCGTCCGCGCGGTGGGTGTAGACGCCGTCTCGGCCGCCGAGGAACGTCGAGTCCTCGACGACGCTCGGCGCGCCGATGAGCACGACGCCCATGAAGCCCTCGCTGGCCGTGTCGGCGCCGCGGACGGTCAGATTCGAGATGACGCTCCGCGGGCTCTCGCGGGCGATGACGCCGCTGGCGGGCGTGTCGATCGCGACGTTCGCGACCGATGCGCCGGCCGCCCCGTCGAGGACGATCCCGGCGTCGCCGTAGCCGTAGGCCAACTGGACCGTGGTGTCCCAGTCCGCCGACTCGTTCCGGCGCCCGCGGCCGCGGCTGCCGACGTCGCCGACACCCGCGATCCGGAGGTCCGTCACGGCCGCGCCGTCGGCCCTGACCACGACGACGGTCCCGTTGCCGTCGCCGCGGAGGGTCGTCGAGGGCGCGGCTCCGTCACCGTCCCCTCCGCCGATCGCAGTCGCACCAGCGCCAGCGCCAGCCAGCGTCACCGAGCGGTTCAGGACGACCTGGTCGACGTCGTAGCTCCCGGCCGGCACGTAGACGGTCGTGTTCGGCGGCGCGCTCGCGACCGCGGCCGCGACCGTCGGCGCGGTCTCTACGTCCGCAGGCGTGCCCGAAGCCGCGGCGCCGCCGCTGCCGACGACGACGCTCACGGGTCGGTCACGTCGCGCGGCGGCCTCGCCGACCGTTCGGTCCGCCCAGGCGTGACGCTCCTCGATCGACGCCTCGAACTCGGCCAGTCGGGCGTCGAGCGGGTCGCCGACGCTGTCTTTCAGCGCCTCCCAGCCGACGATCGAACCCCCGTGCGCCGCGGCGAACCGCTCGGCGTCGGCGCGCTCGGCGAAGGGCACGACGATCGGCCCCGAGGGGATTCGCGCCGCGCTGCCGACGACGAAGTGAGCGCTCTCGGCGGGCGTCCAGCCGACCGCGCGGCCGCGCTCGGGGACGACGTACCCCTCGTCGGTCAGGGTCGGCGTGACCGTCGAGAAGTCCGAGACGTAGACCGCGAGCGGGTCGCCGAACTGCCGCCGGGCACTCGCATCGCCGAGTTCGCTCGCGACGGTCTCGATGCCGACGTAGCCGACGACGTAGCGGTATCCGGAGTAGAACACCTGAGCCCGGGGGAGCGCGAACCCCTCGGCTTCGGCCCGCCGGGCGTCGACGCCCGTGCCGCCCATACTCACGGTGTCTTCGAAGTCCACGGGGCTGAGCGTCTCGCCGCTGGCCGGCGTCAGCGCGAACGAGAGGCCGGCGACGACGAGCACGAACGCGACCCCCGCGGTCAGCCACGCGGTCCCGGACGGCGAGAGCAGCGCCATCACTTGCCGAGGCCGGCGACGACCTCCGGGGTCACGCCGTCGTGGGTCGCGAGCGACCCGCCGTGTTCGGTCTGGAACGCCTCCGCGTCGCTTTCGCTCGTGAACGCGATGAGGTCTCTGCCCATCGTCCCCTTCACTTCGGAGTCGACGACGTAGGTCACGTCGCCCGCCGGCGCGAACGCCGACGCCTCGTAGTGTCGCGAGATGAGGGTGTCGCCGCCGTCCTCGAACACCTCGTAGTCGACCGCCGAGTAGTCCGTCACGTAGAAGGCTACGTCGTCCCAGCCCCGGTTCTCGCGCTCGAACTCGTACTGGTAGGCCTCCCAGGTGCTGTCGAACCGCGCGGGGTTGTCGTGGCCGTTCGGCCGCTGGTCCGCGTAGAAGATCTCGGTCGTCGGTCCCGGGTGCTGCCGGATCGTCATCCCGCAGACGTCGCAGGTGGCGCCCTCGGGGACCGTGACCGCCGCGGGCGCGTCGGCGCCGTCGCTGTCCCCGTCGCTCCCGCTGCCGAGACACCCGGCCAGAGCCGTCGTCGCCGCGCCGGCCCCGGCGAGGAGGAACGGCCGCCGCCGGACGCCGTCGGTGTCGATACGGGCGTCGCCCGCCGCCCGTCGCTCGTCTCTCATACGCGTGCGTAGAGGTGCGCCGGATAAAACACGCGGGTCGGTTCCAGCCTTATGAGAACTGTTTGGAATATTTACAATATCGAGAAATACCGATCGTGGGACGGACCGTGCGAACGAGTCGCGAGGATTTATGAACTGGTGATAGAATGTTTCGAACGAGTATGACCGACGACGGAGACGGAGACCTCGAAGCCCGCCTCGTCGAACAGGAGACCTTCGAGCCGTCCGACGAGTTCGTCGAACAGGCGAACGTCTCGGACGAGTCCATCTACGAGGAGTTCGAAGAGGACTGGCCCCGGTGTTGGACCCGCGCGGCCGACCTGCTCGACTGGGACTCGCCGTACAGCGAGGTGCTCGACGACTCCGAGGAGCCGTTCTACGAGTGGTTCGCCGACGGCACCCTGAACGCCTCCTACAACTGCGTCGACCGCCACGTCGAGCGCGGCGACAAGAACCGCGCCGCGATCAAGTGGGAGGGCGAACACGGGGAGACGCGCACCTACACCTATCAGGACCTCTACCGTGAGGTCAACGAGTTCGCCGCGGCGCTCCGCGACCTCGGCGTCGAGGAGGACGACGTCGTCACGCTGTATATGCCGATGGTGCCCGAGCTGCCGATCGCGATGCTGGCCTGTGCGCGGATCGGCGCGCCGCACTCTGTCGTCTTCGCGGGCTTCTCGGCGGACGCGCTCGCGACCCGGATGAACTCCGCCGACTCGCGGTATCTGATCACCTGCGACGGGTACTACCGCCGCGGCGACCCGCTCGACCACCTCGCGAAGGCGAACGAGGGCCTCGCGGGCGTCGACCACGGCGTCGACGCGACGGTCGTCGTCGACCGCCTCGGGGAGGACGGCTTCGGCCACGACCTCAGCGGGAACCAACACGACTGGGACGACCTCGTCGCCGACCACCAGGGCGCCCGCGTCGACCCCGTCGAGCGCGACGCCGAGGATATGCTGTTCCTGATGTACACCTCGGGGACGACCGGCGAGCCGAAGGGCGTCAAGCACACCACCGGCGGCTACCTCGCATATGCGACCTGGACGTCCCACGCCGTCCTGGATCTCGAACCCGAGGACACCTACTGGTGCTCGGCGGACATCGGGTGGATCACGGGCCACTCCTACATCGTCTACGGCCCGCTCGCGCTCGGCACGACGACGGTGATGTACGAGGGCACGCCCGACTACCCCGAGCGCGACCGCCTGTGGGAACTGGTCGAGAAGTACGCCGTCGACGTGTTCTACACGGCGCCGACGGCGATCCGGGCGTTTATGAAGTGGGGCACGGAGTACCCCGAACGGCACGACCTCTCCAGCCTGCGACTGCTGGGGACGGTCGGCGAGCCGATCAATCCCCGCGCGTGGAAGTGGTACTACAAGCACATCGGGAACGAGGAGTGCCCGATCGTCGACACGTGGTGGCAGACCGAGACCGGCGGGATGATGGTCACCACCCTGCCAGGCGTCGGCACGATGAAGCCCGGATCGGCGGGCCCGCCGCTTCCGGGCATCGACGCGCGCGTCGTCGACACCGAGGGCGAGGAGGTCGGCGCCGGCCGCGCGGGCTATCTGACGGTCGACAAACCCTGGCCGGGGATGTTGCGGACGCTGTACAACAACGACGAGCGGTTCATCGGGGAGTACTGGGAGGAGTACTCCGACCCCGACGCAGACGAGTGGGTGTACTTCCCCGAGGACGGCGCGAAGATCGACGACGACGGCTACATCACCATCCTGGGCCGCGTCGACGACGTGATCAACGTCTCGGGCCATCGCCTGGGGACGATGGAGATCGAATCGGCCATCGTCGGCGTCGAGGGCGTCGCCGAGGCCGCCGTCGTCGGCGGCGACCACGAGGTCAAGGGCGAGGCCGTCTACGCCTACGTGATCCTCGAAGACGGCTACGGCGGGTCCGAGGAGATGCGCGAGGCGATCATCGAAGGCGTCGAGGACGCGATCGGCCCGATCGCCCGCCCCGAGCAGGTGATCTTCACGCCCGAGCTCCCGAAGACCCGGTCGGGGAAGATTATGCGCCGCCTGCTGGAGGAGATCGCCAACGGCGAGGAACTCGGCGACACGACCACCCTCCGCAACCCCGAGATCGTCGAGGAGATCCAGGCGAAAGTACGGGACTGATCTGTCGCCGAGATCGGCCGTCGGAACGACGCACCACCGACGGTGAGACGCCGCGGGGCGGTTCGCGGACCGAGACCGGAGCGCCCGCGAGCCCCCTCACGATGGCGCTTCGATCGTCACCGTCGCGATCTTGTACGCGGCCTCACCCGTCGGCGTCCCGGGGTTGACTCCCTCCACGGGCTGGCTCGCCCAGTAGATGCTGATCGTCACCTCCTCGAATGTACCCGCCGGGTCGAGGTAGGCTGTCTCACCAGCCTCCCACGTCTCGCCGATGCCGACCTGCGGCGGATTGTCGCCGCTCGACTCGGTGAACTTCTCCCGCTCGCTGGCGTGATCGTCGTTTGCGGGCGTGGAACTGTCTCCGGGTTTTCCGCCGATATCGAGCGGTTTCGATCCGGAAACGTAGAGGTGACCCGTGCGGACCGCATCGCCCGCACCGAGCGTGATCGCGACCGCGTGCTCCCCGTCGTCGACGGCGTCGCTGAGGCCGGCCGACACCTCTATCAGCGGCGCCTGAGGTTGCGTACTGGACGTGCCCACCGTGTAGATACTGATGACCGTGCCGAGGATCACCACGATCGCGATCATCAGGGACACCGAGACGACGGTGGACACAGCGCGGGAGTGCTGTGGCATATGTTCCTCGTCTGATGGCTATCCGTGATAAGCCTGCGGTCCACGGTACAGATCGTGATAATTGCACCGCCCCGGCTCGCGTCACGCCCGAGAGGTGTCGAGCGGGCGATCGACGGACAAATCCGCACGCGCACAGCAGCAACCCGAACGTCCCGATGAAACCGCGGGTGATCAGAGGTAAGCGGCGTCCCAGCGGGCGGGCTTGCGTCGGTTGCCGCAGGCGTTGCACTCCAGGCGCTCCATCGTGTCCATCGCGATGTCGAGGCTCTCGTCGACGCCGCACATCCAGCCGTACTTCTCCGTCCGGTCGCCGTCGAGATAGACCGCGAAGAACGGCGCGTCCGAGCCCCGGACGGACTCGTCGTAGGCGACGTGGACCGTCGTCCCGTCGGCGTCGCGCTCGACGAGCCCCGTGGGGTCGGTCTCCTCCTCGTCGAGGAACGTCGAGTAAACCCGCTCGGTGAAGGTCTCGCCGTGGATCTCGACGGGCCGTTCGCCGACCACGCTGAAGCCCTGTTCATCGTAGAACGAGACGCCCTCTTCGTTCTCGGTGAGCACGCGGCCCTCCAGGCGGTCGACGCCGCCGTCGACGAGCTCCTGTTCGAGCCGCGCGAGCAACTGCGAGCCGATCCCCTCGCCGCGGTGCGCCGGGACGACGTGGAGCCAATCGAGGTAGCCGACGGTCTCGCGGCCGTCGGAGATCTCGCTTTGGGCGAATCCGACGACGCTCCCATCGTCCTCCGCGAGGACGAACACCTCGCTGTCGTCGCCGAGCGAGTCCGTCACGCGCTCTGTGCTGTACCACTTGTCGACGGCCGCGGTGATCACGTCCTCGTCTATGGCGTGGCCGTAGGAGGCCCGTAACGATTCGGTGGCGACCCGGCGAATCTCGTCGACGTCGTCCGTCGTCGCATCGCGCACGTCCATAGTAGTCGATTCGGCGTCCTCCTACTTGACATTCAGGGACATCGGCGCCTGGGTGGGACTCTTTCCCAATACGAACGGAGGTACCCGGAAATTACTGAATGGATGTCAAATTCGACGCGCCGACGGCGGCGTGAAGCGCGCCCGAGCATATAAGTGCGCAGCGAACGCCCTCCCGGTATGAGCGGCCCCGACGACGGGACGACGGACGAGGCGGCCGAAGACGCCGGATCGGTCACCTTCACTGTCGCCATCGAGAACGGCGAGACGATCATCACGATGCGCGGCGACCGCGACACCGCCGTGATCGTGCGCTCCGAGATGGGCGAGCGGATCTACCTCCCGCCGGAGGACTTCGAGCGCGAGGCCGAGAGCGCGAGCCCGTATGGGGGCGCCGAGGATGCCAGCCCCTACCGCGGCGCCGAGAGTTCCAGCCCGTATCAGGGCGCCGAAAGCTCCAGTCCCTACCGCGGCATCGAGAGCGACAGCCCGTATCAGGCCGCGCGCGAGGAGCTTCCGAGCGAGGGAATGGTCCCCACCGCGGACGGCTATCGGATCCGCCACCCCGAGTCCGCACGCGACGTGCGCGTGTTGCGCTAAGAACCGCTCGCTTCCTGACTCCCGTCGCCGAGGATCTCCTCGTAGAAGCCGACGGTTTCGTCGACGACTTCCGCCCAGGTGATCGGCTCGTACTCGGGCGTCCCTTCGAGGTCGAGGCCGCGTTCGATCCCCGCGGCGATCGACTCCGAGTCGGGGTCGACCTCGACGACGCAGTCGTCGGGAAGCACCTCGTTGACGCCGCTTTCTGTCGCCACGACGCGGGTCCCCGCCGAGAGCGCCTCCGTGATCGTGATGCCGAACGGCTCCGCGAGCGACGGCGAGACGAACAGGTCCGCCGAGGCGTAGTAGTCGCCGAGTTCCTCCTCGGGCACGTAGCCCACCCACTCGATCCGGTCGTCGACGCCGAGCAGTTCGGCGAACCGCTTCAGCTGATCGGTGAGGTGACCCGAGCCGCCCATCACGAGCGTCACGTCGTCGCGGCGGAGCTTCTCCAGGGCGTAGACCAGGTGGGAGATGCCCTTCTGGTCGGTGTGGCGGCCGACGAAAAAGAGCATCTTCCCGTCGATGCCAAGTTCGGCCTTGTAGTCGCGGCCGGTCGTCTCGCACTCCGAGAAGCCGTTGTAGATGACCCGGCAGTCGCCGCCGTACTGCCTGCGCACCTCGTCGGCGGTGAGCTGGCTCACCGCGATCAGGTGGTCCGCGCGCTCGACGAGGCGCCGCTCGGTCTCGACCTCGCGCTTCGGCGGGTCGACGTTCCGGTCGTTCGAAAGCGAGTGGAAGGTGGTCACCCACTCGACGTCGGCGTTCGAGGCCGCGCGCGACCCCGGGCCGTAGCCGAACCAATCGTGGGTGTGGATGAGGTCCGCGTCCGCGGCGCGCTCGGCGAACGTCGAACTCATCCGGCCGACCCGGGTGATAATGTCGCCGTCGCCGGTCGGGACGGCGACGATTCCCTCCCGGTCCCGCGGCGCGTACTCGGCGGGGAGCACCAGTTCGACGTCGAGGCCGCGCGCCCGCATCCCGTCGAACAACTCCCCGACGTGGGTGTCGAGTCCGCCGCTCACGTTCGGGGGGAACCCCCAACCGAGCATCAGCACTTTCGGCGACATCACTTTCGAACCACCACGTTCGATCACCTAAGTCCTGTCGCCGCGGCAGCGCCCGAGGGGCCGTCAACCGACGATAAACCGAAATCCGCTTGACGTATCGGCGTCAGAAGCCCCGTATGCACGTCGTCGTCAACGCCGCCGTCAGCGCCGACGGGAAGCTCTCGACGCGCCGGCGCGAGCAGGTCCGGATCAGCGGCCCCGACGACTTCGACCGCGTCGATCGGCTCCGCGCGGAGAGCGACGCCGTCCTCGTCGGCGTCGGCACCGTGCTCGCGGACGACCCGCACCTCACGCTCGACGATCCCGACCGCCGGGAAAATCGGGAGCGGCGCGGCGAGGAGCCCACCCCCGCCCGCGTCGTCGTCGACTCGACGGGGCGGACCCCGACCGACGCGCGGATCCTCGACGACGCGGCGACGACGTACGTCCTCGCCGCGGAGGCCATCGCCGACGAACGCCTGGCGGCGCTCGAATCGGCGGGCGCGGAGGTGCTCGTCGCCGGCGAGGAGCGCGTGGCGCTCGCGGCGGCGCTCGACGCGCTCGAAGACGAAGGGATCGAGGCGCTGATGGTCGAGGGCGGCGGCGAGGTCATCTTCTCGCTCTTCGAGGCCGGTCTCGTCGACGAGCTCTCCGTGTACGTGGGCTCGCTGCTCATCGGCGGCCGCGACGCCCCGACTCTCGCCGACGGGGAGGGCTTCGTCGAGTCGTTCCCCCCGCTCTCGCTCCGGGAGGTCTCTCGGATCGACGACGGCGTCCTCCTGCGGTACGACGTCGGGACTGAGTGAGCCGCGGCGCCGACTCCGGCGGTCGTGCGGCGGTCGCCCCAACCCTCGAAATAGGTAAGAGGCTCCCCCGACTACGGGACGGTATGAGTACGCCAGAAGCGACCGGCGCGCCGATCCACATCGAGAGCCAAGCGCAGTTCGACGAGCTCGTGGCCGACCACGACGTCGTCCTCGTCGACTACCACGCCGAGTGGTGCGGCCCCTGCAAGATGCTCGAACCGACCGTCGAGGAGCTCGCCGCCGAGACCGACGCGGTCGTCCTGAAGGTCGACATCGACGAGCACCAGGACCTCGCGCGCGAGGCGGGCGTCCGGTCGGTCCCGACGCTGGAGTTCTACAAGAACGGCGAGTCCCAGGACCGCGTCATCGGCGTCCAGGACAAAGACGACCTCCTCGACGTCATCGAGGAGCTCTCGGCCTGACGGACGCGAACGTCGGCGAACGTCGGTTCCGGAGTGAAAGCAGAGAACGAAGAAAGAGGGAGACCGCAGACCGCGTTTTCACTCGATTTCGACTGCTGTGATCGGGGCGAGTTCGACGTTGTGCCCGGTCTCGGCACGATGGGCCTCCAGCTGCTCTTGGGCCACCCGTTCGCCGGCGATCACGGATTCGGTCGGGCAGTCGTGACAGACTAGGTGGTAGACGGACCGTTGCTCCTCGGAGGTGTTGGTGTCGACGGCGCGTGTCATAGTTGAACAATATCCTCGACAAATATAATTAATGGTGAATTACGGGGCCGACCGCTCGGTGTAACCACTGATTAATCGGTGAGCACTGCAACCACGGCCGTGATCGATCCGGGCGCTCAGGTCGACGGGGTACGGTGATCCGCGGCCGACCCGGCGGCGACGCGGCGCCGCGGGGAGGGCTTTTTATCCCCGAGAGAAAAAAAAGCGGTATGATCTCACTTGACGAGGCCGTGACGGCTCGACTCGAATCACACGGCGAGCGGTTCGAGGTGCTCGTCGATCCGGACGCGGCGCTGGCGATCAAACGCGGCGAGTTCGAGGGCGACCTAGAGGACGTGATCGCCGCCGAGGACGTCTTCGAGGACGCCTCCCGCGGCGATCGGCCCGCCGAATCCGATCTAGAGACCGTCTTCGGGACGACAGATCCCCTGGAGATCATCCCCGAGGTCGTACAGCGCGGGGAGATCCAGATCACGGCCGAACAGCGACGCGAGATGCAGGAACAAAAGCGCAAGCAGCTGATCAACCGCATCGCGCGGAACGCGGTGAACCCCCAGATGGACAACGCGCCGCACCCGCCCGAGCGGATCGAGCGCGCGCTCGAAGAGGCGGGCTTCCGCGTCGACCCGATGGAGCCGGTCGAATCGCAGGTCGACGACGCGCTGGACGCGCTGCGGCCGGTCATCCCGATCCGGTTCGACGAGGTGACCGTCGCGGTCCAGATCCCCGCGGAGTACGCCGGCAAGACCCAGGCCCAGGTCCGGGAGTACGGCGACCTCGAACGCGAGGAGTGGCAGCCCGACGGCTCGTGGGTCGGCGTCGTCACCTTCCCCGCGGGGATGCAGAACGACTTCTACGATCTCGTGAACGAACACACCTCCGGCGAGGCGGAGACCCGAATCATCAAGGACAAAGACGAACTCAGCACGCGATAGCGGCGGTAGCGGCCAAAAGCGGCGCCGAAGACGATTATCCCTTCTTGAACCCGACCAGGAAGCCGCCGGTGAAGCCCGCCGAGATGGACAGCGTCGAGAGGATCGTCGAGAGCCAGTCCGGCGGGGCGCCCGTCGCGACGTTCTGGGCCGGCTCTATGATCCCCGCCGTGAGCCGCTCCCAGTCGACGCTGAGGATGCCGCGCGATTCGAGGAACTTGAAGAGCGCGAGTTCCAGGCCGACGATCACGGCGATGATCTTCGCGACCTTCTTCGCCGCGAACCCGATGATCCCCCCGATGACCGCGCCGCTCCCGAATTCGAGGCCGAGCTGGGTCGGGTCCAGGGACAACTGCAACGACTCGAACATAGCTGACCTCCGCTTCGGCGGTATAAGTCGTTTGTGGAGGTTCGGCCCCCGATCGTTCACGCGACCTGACATATATCGGGCCTCTGACAGGCGCAATATACAACTAACGCGGGCCGAAACGGACCCCATCGGAATATGGACGAACGCGACATCCGCCTCCTGAAAGCTATCTCGGACCTCGGGACAGGCAGTCCGGAACGGCTCCACGAAGAGACCGACATCCCGGTCTCGACGATCCACTACCGCCTGAACAACCTCCGCGAGGCGGGCATCATCGAGAACGACCTCTACGACATCGACCTCGAAGCCGTCGGCCTCGGCGTGACCGTCATCGTGGAACTGCTGACGGACTACAACGGCTCACACCACGACTTCGAGGACAAGATCCTCGACGTCGAGGGCGTCTCGCAGGCGTACTTCACGATGGGCGAGACCGACTTCGTCGTGATCGCACACCTCCCCGACCAGGAGATGGTCGAGCGGCTCATCACCGACCTGGAGACCATCGAGGAGATCCGGCGGACGAACTCGACGTTCGTCGTCTCGTCGCTCCGACACAGCACGCGAGCGTTCGAACACTACGATCTGGAGACGCTCCTGGAGGAACTGGCCGACGAATGAAACTTCCCGCTCACTGTCGTTCGCAACAGAACGGGCCGGACGCGATTTGAACGCGCGACCGTCTGATTAAGAGTCAGACGCTCTGCCGGACTGAGCTACCGGCCCACTGCAATCGATCATTTCGGTGGGGTAAGTAAAGATGTTTCCTTTCGGCCGGCGGGCTCGGATATGCGGAAGCCGCGCGAACGAGTGCTGTTAAGTGGCGGCCGACCGCAGTGGTCCACACAATGAGCGCCGGGGTCACTATCTCGTCGATGTCGTCGTACGCGATCCTCGGGTGCGGGAGCGTCGGCTACGCCGTCGCGGAGGATCTCGTCGAGGACGGCAAGGACGTCCTCATCCTCGACAAGGACGAGAGCCGGGTCGAGTCACTCCGCGATCAGGACCTGAACGCACAGCGGACCGACATCGCGGATCCGGACGTCGTCGACGCGGTCGAAGACCGCGACGTCGTTCTCATCCTCGCGTCCGACGTCGAAGCGAACAAGGCCGCGGTGTCGGCGATCCGCGAGCGCGGCGGCGACCAGTTCGTCGTCGTCCGCGCTTCGGACCCCGTCTCGGAGGACGAACTCTCCGAGCTGGGCGCCGACGTCGTGATCAACCCCTCGGAGGTCATCGCCGACTCCGCGCTCCGCTCGCTGGAGTCAGGCGAACTGGAGTACAAGGCCCGCCAGCTCGCGGAGGTCCTCGAAAGCGCCGACGAGGGGCTCGCGGTCCTCACCCACGACAACCCAGACCCCGACTCGATCGCCTCCGCGGTCGCGTTGCAGGCGATCGCCCGCGAGCACGGCATCGACGCCGTGATCAACTACGACGGCGAGATCGGCCAGCAGGAGAACCGCGCCTTCGTGAATCTCCTCGGCATCGAACTCGTGCCGCTCTCGGAGGGCAGGCCGCTCTCGGAGTACGGCGCGGTCGCGCTCGTCGACCACATGAAATCGGGCGATCCCGAACTCGACGTCGACGTCGACATCTTCATCGACCACTACGAGCCCGAGGAGGCGATCGAGGCTGCATTCACCGACGTCCGGCCGAACGTCTCCTCGACGTCGACGATCCTCACGAAGTACCTCCAGGAGTTCGACATCTCGCCGAGCGAGGCGGTCGCCACGGCGCTCCTGTACGGGATCCGCTCGGAGACGCTCGACTTCAAGCGCGAGACCACGCCCGCGGACCTGACCGCCGCGGCGTACCTCTATCCCTTCGCCAACCACGACACGCTCGAACAGGTCGAGTCGCCGTCGATGTCGCCGGAGACGCTCGACGTCCTCGCGGAGGCCATCCAGAACCGGGAGGTCCAGGGAAGCCACCTCGTCTCGAACGCGGGCTTCATCCGCGACCGCGACGCGCTCGGACAGGCCGCCCAGCACCTCCTCAAATTGGAGGGGATCACAACCACGGCGGTCTTCGGGATCGCCGACGACCGGATCTACCTCTCGGCCCGCTCGAAGGACATCCGGATGAACATCGGGAAGATCCTCGAAGACGCCTTCGCGGAGATCGGCGAGACGGGCGGCCACTCCACCCAGGGCGACGTCGAGATCCCGCTGGGCATCTTCACGGGGATCGAGACGAGCGACGACAACCGCGACACGCTCCTCAAGCTCACCGAGGAGGCCGTCCGGCGGAAGCTCTTCGAGGCCATGGGCGTCGAGAGCGCCGAAAGTGGGAACGGAAGCTGACGGGCGTCGGGCTTTTCTCCGTCACCGCGCTACCGTGGGGTATGAAGGCCTCTGCCGAGATCGTCGTCGACCGACCGCGAGAAGCCGTCTTCGAGTACATGGACGTCCCCGAGAACCAGGCGCGGATCTCGCCCCGCCTCTCGGCGGTCGAGACCCTGGGAACGCTCGACAACGGCGGGAAGCGGGCGTCGTACACCTACCGCCTGGGGCTCGGCTTCGACGGCGAGGTCCGCGGCGTCGTCCACGAGCCGCCGGAGCGGGTCGTCTTCGAGATGGACGGCGACATCGAGGGCCGGATCGAGTGGACGTTCGAGGAGGACGACGGCGGGACGCGCGTCACCTACACGGCCGAGTACGACCTCGGGCTGCCGACGGCGCTCGACCTCCTCCTCAGGCCGCTCACGAACCGGTACAACCGCCGGGAGCTGGAGCGGACGCTGGCGAACCTCGCGGACAGACTGGCCGACGACTGATAGCGACTACTCTCACTGTTTCCCGCCGAACGCCACCCCCGGCGACGGCGTTTGGCGGGAAGAGACGAGAATAATCACTGCGAGAACGGATCCGTCCCGCCGGGAGCGGGTGCTGCGGCCGCAAGCGGCAAATGAGTTCGGTCCTCAGGGATCGCAACCGGATACCGTCCCGTATGACCCACCCCACGCCGATCCCGCCGGACGTCTTCGCCGACGCAGTCGCGCGATTGGACGAGTCCGAACTCGCCGCGTTCGTCGGCGCGCTCCAGCGGGGGACGAGCGGGGACGTCGCGGTCGAGATCGATCCCCCGTACGTCACCGTCGGGAGCGAGGATATCCGGACGACAGTCCTCGTGGCGGGCGCGTCGGGCGAACCCGGCCGATCGACGGACGCCGATCGGATCGTCCGGCCTGTCGAGGACGACGCGGCTGCGGCCGACCCGTCGGTTCTCACGCCCTCGGACCTTCGGGAGCAGTTGCTGTACGGACTCGCTCCCGAGGAGGCCGAGGCGGTCTGCGAGGAGTTCCTCGAGACGGCCGCGCGGTCTGTGTCCTACGCCTCCGAGACCGCCGAATCGACGGGGGCCGAGCGGACCGTGGACGCGACGACCGGCGAATCGAGGTCCGGAGCGGGAGCGTCCGGCGGCCGTCAGAGCCGGTCGTCGCAATCGAGAGGATCGAAGCGGGAGTCGGCCTCGACGGGTCCGCGCGGAAGGGACGCTGACGAGAGGTCGGACTCCCGGAGGCACCCGACGACCGCGACGCGCCTGTCGAATGCAGTCAGTTCACGGCGTGCGGTCGTGGTTGCCCTCGTCCTCCTCGTCGCCGCGGGCGGTGTGGCCTCCGTGGCCGATCGGCCGCTCGGCGACGCCGCGGGACTGCTCTCGGGATCCGCCGGCGACGGCGGTGAGTCGCTGACAGGACCGGAGGGGGAAGTGACCGGCGCCGCTCCCGCGACGGGGACGGCGACGACCGAAGAGCCTGGGACTTCGACCGGTGCCGGAATGGAAGCCGAGGTCCTCGACGACGGGACGAACGGGAGCGAGGCGGGCGTTCAGGACGGGGTCTCGGAACGCGAGCGACACTTCAGGCCGGAACCGACGTGTACGCGCTCGTTCCTGTTGGTCACGCAGATCCAGATGAACGCGCTGCGGTACAACGACAACGAGACCGACGCGGGCATCCGGACGGTCCGGCGGTTCGCCTCGCCCACGAACCGCCGCGCCATCGGGAGCTTCCGCGAGTACGCCGAGGTGATCCGCAGCCCGAGCTACGCGGCGATGCTCACCTACGAGAGCGTGCAGTACGATCCGGTCCGCACCGGCGAACGCACTGCACAGGTGCGGGTCGTGACGCGCGAAAACGACACCGTGACCGGACGCTACGCGTTCTTCCTGCGGAAGGTCGGTGACGGGGAGTACGACGGTTGCTGGATGACTGACGCCGTGCTGACGCAGTCGACGGTGGTCCTCGATGCCGATCCCGTCGCGAGCGAGGGGTCTATCGGCGCTTGAGGCCGTGTGGATGCGACTCGGTCCGAGATCGGCCTCGCTCTCGCTGGGTTGTTCTCCGATGATCCAGTTATTCGGCGTGATCGGTAGGTCTTGTAGGCTGATTTCATTTTCTGGTCCTACCGAAGCAAAAACCGACGGACCGTGTCGAGGTCAGATGCGCGGGACAGGATTCGAACCACGGTCGCTCTGCTCGCTCCGCTCACGTCGCTCCCTGATTCGAATCCTTCGGAACGATATTCGTCCTCGCTGTCGCTCGGACAGAATATGCGCGGGACAGGATTCGAACCTGCGGACCCCTATGGGACAGCGTCCTAAGCGCTGCGCCTTTGACCGCTTGGCTACCCGCGCGCAGACGCCACTACACCCAAGTCCCAAATCAACCTATCGCTCCGCGCGGAGGATTCTTATACGGTCCCGACCCACTCCGGGTGTGTACAGCGCCCGCGACCGCGTCGCCAACGAGGAGTGGCTGGCCCGCATCGAACAGGCGGCCGATCGCCTGGACCTCGGGTCGGAAGCCCGCTCGTTCGCGACGGATATGTTCCTCTCGGAGGTCCCGGACGAGGAGCGATCGAAGCGGGCGATCGCCGCCGCGAGCCTCTATGCGGGCGCGCTGATCGCCGGCGAGGAGCGCTCGCAGTCGCGCGTCGCCGACGCGATGGACGTCAGTCGGCTCAGCGTCCAACAGAACTGGAAGCCCGTCCTCGAAGCGGCGGGGTTCCGGCCGCCGTCGTGGTGAGGTCTCGGGGCCGAACCGACCGTCATCCGTCTGCGCTCGGCCGCTCCGCCCCGCGGCCCTCGCGCTCCGGGGTTATGTTGCCGTGGCGGTCGATCTCGCCTTTGACGATCCGAGTCGAGGAGATCCGCTCGCCGTCCTCCGCGGTGACGTGATCGACGACTTCGATCTCCAGCGGGTCGCAGCCGCGTTCGCGCCGGATCTCGTTGATCCGCTCGCCACCGTCTTTGGTCTCCGGAGAGACGATCAGGTAGTCGAACTGCTTTTCGGTGGCGATCCCGGTCGGTTCGGTCAGCTCCCGGACCTCGAAGTCGCGGTCGTGCGCCTCCGCGAGCGGCTCCAACTCGGCGACGAGGTCGCGCTTCCGCTCGTCGAACGGTCGGACGTAGCGGTCGACGTGGCGGGTCTTCGGCGCGAGTTCGTCGCTCGTCAGCCCGACGGTGACGTCACCCAACTCGAAGGCGCGCTCGAAGAGCGCGTGGTGGCCGTCGTGGACCGGATCGAACGTCCCGCCCAGAGCGACGTGCATATCCGGCCGAGGTCCTCCCGGAACTTAAACGGGACGGGTCCGGGCCGACGGTCTGCGGTCACGACTCGTCGGCGAACACCCGCACCTCGCCGTCACTCGTTAGCCCCACGCTGACCGCGGCGTTCAGCATGTTCTCGTTCGCGACGTCGCCGAGGACGCCGTAGAGGTGGGCGTACAGTTCCGGCCGGCAGTAATCGACTTTCAGACCGGCCTCATCGCCGCGCTCGTAGATGCGATCGACGAGGTCCTCGAAGCACGTCCCCGCCGGTACCGTGAACCGCGCGGGCGCGCGGAGCGTCCGGACCAGATCTAGCGTCCGGCGCGCTTTCTCGACGTTGTCCTCTGCGGCCCGTTCGATGGCGCTCACGTTCGAGTCGGTCGTGCCGAGTTCCGCTGCGACCTCCCGCTGTGTCCGCCCGCGCTCGCGGAGCTCCAGCACCTCCACCTGTCGATCGGTCAGGATCGTCGCCCCGGGGTCGGTCATACCCTGTCAAACAGATCCGTTTGAGGTAAGTTTATTGGTCAAACAGAATATGTTGCCCCTATGCCGACTTCCCCGCACCGTCCCGTCCGCCGTCGGTCCGTTCTCGCGGGTATCGGGGCCGCGTTCGGGGGCGTCGCGGGCTGTGTGGGGACCTCGGGAGGCTCAGGAGGGACAGAGACCGTCTCGATGCTCGCCGCGGGCAGCCTGAACAACGCATTGGAGAACGGTCTCCGGCCGGCCGTCGACGCGCGACTCCGCGTCGAGTCTCACGGCTCGGCGCGGGTCGCTCGCCTCGTCGCGGAGGGACAGAAGGATCCCGACATCGTGTCCGTGGCGGACGTGGCGCTGTTCGACGGCCCGCTCGATCCCGAGTGGTACGCGGAGTTCGCTACGAACGCGATCGTCGTCGCCTACAACCCCGAGACCGAGGGCGGACGGCGCGTGGCCGACGCCGGCCGCGAGGGGTGGTATCGGCCGATCCTGGCGGGCGCGGTCGATCTCGGTCGGACCGACCCCGACCTCGATCCGCTCGGCTACCGGACGCTCTTCGCGCTCGATCTCGCGACCGGCCACTACGGCACCGAACGGGACCTCCGGACTGCGATTCCGGAGCGGGACCAGATCTACCCCGAGACCCAACTCATCAGCCAGTTCGAGACGGGCTCGATCGACGCCGCGATCGCCTACCGCAGTATGGCCGTCGAGCGCGACTACGACTACCTCGATCTGCCCGCCGAGATCGACCTCAGCGATCCCGCGTTCGCGGAGTCGTACGCGACGTCGACCTACGAACTCCCGAGCGGGACGGTAATCGAGGGCGGCCCGATCAGTTACGGCTCGACGATCAGACGCGACGGGCCCTCCGTCCGCGACGTCTTCGAGGCGCACGTCGCGGGCGAATACCTCCCGGCGTATGGATTCGACCGGCCCGATGACTACCCCCGATACAGTGGAAATGCTCCCGGCGAAATCGCGGGCTAGGTCGATCGAGGGGCGGCTCGACTGGCTCTCGGTGGTGTTCGTTCTCGGTGCGGTGCTTCTGGTGTACTACCTGTTTCCGCTGGTGTCGCTCCTCGTGAGCCAGCCGCCGGCGGCCGTGATCCGCCGCCTGTCGAGTCCGGACGTCGTCGCCGCAGCGACGACCTCGCTGCTCGCCGCGACCGCGAGCGCCGCCATCGCGACCGCGTTCGGACTCCCGCTCGCTTACTGGCTCGCACGCGCGGACGGGCGGATCGAGACCCTGGTGACCGCGCTCGTGGTCCTGCCGCTCGTCCTCCCGCCGATCGTCAGCGGGATGGTGCTTCTCACCGTGGTCGGCCCCGAGACGCTCGTCGGGCGGCTCGCCGCGGCGAACGGCCTCCCGCTGACGCGCTCGCTCGCCGGCGTCGTCCTCGCGCAGACGTTCGTCGCCTCGCCGTTCGTCGTCGTCACCGCGAAGGCCGCCTTCGAGAGCGTCGACCGCAGCCTCGAATACGCCTCGCGGTCGCTGGGAAAGAGCCGGCTCGTCACGGTCAGGCGCGTGACGCTTCCGCTGGCCTGGCCGGGCATCCTCGCGGGGATCACGCTGGCGTTCGCGCGCTCGATCGGCGAGTTCGGCGCGACGATTATGCTGGCGTACTACCCGCGGACGATGCCCGTCCAGATCTGGGTCTCGTTCACGACGCTCGGCCTCGATCGGGCGTTTCCCACCGCCGTCGTCCTCGTCGCGATCGCCGTCGCGACGCTCGTCGTGCTCAACGCCCTCGGACGGAATCCACTGGAGTAGCGATGCTCGAACTCACAGACCTCACGAAGCGCTACGACGGGTTCGCGTTCGGCCCTCTCGATCTGACCGTCGAGGACGACGTCCTCGCGGTCCTCGGCCCCTCGGGGAGCGGTAAGACGACGTTGCTGTCGCTGATCGCCGGGATCGTCGAACCGGACGGCGGAACGCTCGAACTGCGCGGACGGTCGCTCGTCGGCACGCCGCTCGAATCCCGACGGACCGGACTCGTGTTTCAGGACGGCGCGCTGTTCCCGCATATGACCGCGCGTGAGAACGTCAGGTACGCGGCCGCGGACTCCGAGCGCATCGACGAACTGGCCGAACGCCTCGAAATCAGCGGCATCCTCCACCGCAAGCCCGGGCAGCTGTCGGGCGGCGAGCGCCAACGGGTGGCCCTTGCCCGAACGCTCGCCGCCGACCCGGACGTGTTGCTCTTGGACGAACCGCTATCGAGCCTCGACGCGCCGATCAGACGCCGCCTCCGGAGCGAACTCCACGCGCTCTTCGAATCGCTTTCGATTCCGGTGGTCTATGTGACCCACGACCAACGCACGGCGACCGCACTCGGCGACCGAATGGCGATCTTTCGAGACGGCCGGATCGAACAGATCGGCGACGCCGAGCGCGTGCTCTGTGAACCCGCGAACGAGTTCGTCGCCCGGTTCACCGGCACCGAGAACGTGTTCGACGCCGTCGGCGACGGCCGGTCGATCCGAGTAGGCGACCGCACACTCGACGTCGACGAATCCGTCCCGGAGGGAGCGTCCGTGACGGCCTGTGTCCATCCCTCCCGCATCGGACTCGCCTCGCCGGACGACCGAACCGACGACGAGGCGACTACCCTCCCGGGAACGGTGGACCACTGGCTGAACGAGGGCGGAGAGTACCGGGTCGTCGTCGATGTCGAAGGGGTCCCGGCACCGATCGTCGCGGCGGTCCAGCCGCCCGTGTTCGAGGCGTTGCGCGCGGCCGACGGGTCAGCCGTCCGCGTCGTGATTCCCCGCTCTTCCGTTCATCTCATCCGATAGCGATCCCCTACTTCGGCGTTTTGACCCCGAAAACCGTAGAATTCTGGATATCTGATCTCGAACTGATCGTGGATCCACTCATCGAATTCTATATAGCGAAATAAAATTTATCAGTCGCTCTCCGAACGGCTTTCGTATCAGTACAACGAATAGATCTGGCGCTCGTAGGTCTCTCGGACCCGATCGCCCCAGTTGTGGGTGTACGTGTCGATGATGTCGCCGCCGACGTCGCCGCGGAGGTACTTGACGATCCCCCGGTCGCCGGTCCGGTCTCGGAGGTGCGTCGTGAAGAAGTGCCGGAAATAGTGCGGAGTGACGTTCTCGTCGGCCCCGCCGCCGGATCGATGCCAGCCGGCGGTCTTCGCGTGGCGTTCGACGATGTGATGGACCATATCCGGCGTCAGCCGCGCGCCCCAGGTACCCGACGTGCTGGCGAACAGGGGCTCCGCGGACGATCGTGTCGCCGGGCGCACGGCGAGCCAGCGACGAAGCGCCGTTTCGAGTTCCTCGTCCACCGGAACGACCGTCGCGCGCTTCCGCTTGTTGGACGCCGAGCGCTTCTCGTCGTTGAGGACTTCGCCCGCCGTGGGTTCGGCAGAGACGTACAGCGACGGTCCGCGGCCGTCAAGCTGCGTCCGGGAGACCACGTCGTCGTTCGTGACAGCACGCAGCGGTGTATCTTCGGCTAGGGAGACGTCGCGCAAATCCAGATTGCAGAGTTCGCCGACCCGCATTCCGGTCTTCAGGAGTGTACAGACCACCGCGTGGTCGAGCGGATGGGCGACGTCGCGGACGAACTCCCGCATCGCCGGCAGGGAGATCTCACGGCGAGACGGGTCGGTGTCGATCTGTTCGTCCATCTCCTCCATCACGAGCGCCATCGGATTCGAATCGAAGGTCCCGACCTGCGTCAGATACGCGTAGAAGCGATGAAGGTACGAGGCGTACGTCGCGATTGTGCTGTCGGCCGCGTCGGAACGCCTGAGCGTATGGATCCAGGCCATACAGTCCCGATAGGTGGCCTCAGCGACGTCTATCGAGGCGTTCTGTGGATTCGCGTCGGGATCGGCGAGGAATGCCTCATACCGTCTGAGAACCCGCTCATACGCCTCACGAGTCCTTTCTGACTTCCCGTGGTAGGTCATATCCTCCAGGAAGTAGGCGATCGGGTCTTCGGGCCGCTCTGCGGTGACCGATTCACCGCTCATCGACGTCCTCCGCGGACTCCGCGAGGGTGTACCCGCCGTGACGACCGCTGTACTGCACGGCGTTCGACGCCTGTAACTCCTGGAGCGTCGCGTCGAGTCGATCTTCGATGTCGTCTGTCAGCTCCGCCAGCAGTTCGTCCCACGAACGGTACTCGGATGCCGAGAGGACGCGCTTGACGCGGCGCTCGAAGGCGTCCTCCGGATCGTTGGTCCGGTCGGACTCGGGGGTCGACGCTCCGGAACCGGCCTCGTCTTCGTCTGTCGTCAACGAGGGGACCTCGAAGTCCCGCCGTCCGGCCTGGACCATCGTACGAACGAACTCGCTTTGGCTCATTCCCAGCTCCTCGGCGTGGGTCGCCCACCGCTCCTTCTGATATGCCGGCACGTACGTCATCACCGTGGTCCGCTCTGTCTCCGATTCCTCGGTCGACATAGAACCGACTGCGAACGCGATCCACTTCAGTGTTTGCAGATACCAGGATAAGGGAGATTAGGTGTGCTAGTGAATGCGTCAAACGGGGGATTGAGTTTAATTATTTGTCTGAATACAAGCAAATTTAGCAATAAAAATAGTACCTACACATCTAGTATTAGTTGGGTACAAAAGGTCATAGTATGGCTGGGAAATCCCGCTGTTTCTTCGATCACGATTTCCGATGAACAACTTCGATTCGGTGTCGACGGGAACGAAAATCCAAAATCGGATCGGGGGTCTTCGGAGCGTTACCCCAGGGATCGATGGGGTGAAGAAGCCCTTCCAGATGTGAGGTCTGAAAAACAGTTTCGCCCCGAATTGACGTGATTTCTCGAACGCATCGTTCTTGACTCATACTGTCGGACACAACTGTTTCAATCAAGATATTCGCCGCCCCGGGCGGCGAAATTCTTCACGACTTGTGTCCGACAGTATCAATCACGTAGTGTTGAAATCGCGAACAGCTATCCTCCAGGATTGGTCCAACGAGAATTCGACGGACCGTGAACGACACCCGTCTCCTGACTTCCGACGATAGTTCGTGACTGGAGTTCGCACTCGATCGGTGAGAGGTCAGATTTTCGGATGCTTCCATATGGTGACTGACGTTCGGTTCCGGACCACCCACTGACTCGATAGCGAGCGCGGTGAATCTCATTAGAGCGCATCAAGCCATCAGCGAGTGGGATTCTTCGTAGATACAGCCGATCTTCGGAGTCCGTGTGCAGTGTAGACGTGCGGAATCCTGGCCGACTACTACCACTAAGCTGGCTGCTGGGGACTATGACTCAGCTCTCACACACAGGATCCAAAGCGGTCTTCACGAGAGGGTAGCGTCTATCGATCCCGACGCACGACGGATCTCCGAACGCTGAACGGGTCTGCGTCATCCGTTTTTGTATTTTATTCCCTTCTAGTATCGATCGACAGTAATATTTGGTAACATCCTACATATCCACGACTGTCTTCGCTCGCACTTGTAAATCATATATTGCTATATCGATTGTCCGGTGCTCACGCTATGCAATTTGATTGTGAATTGGTACATCCGTGACGCGACCGAGTGACAGGAATTCGGATCGTCCGGATCCTACCGATCGCCGAATGAGATCGGTAAAATCGGTCACTTACCCTCGTTCACGGACAATAACGCCAGAATCGATCACCGAGAGCCATCAAGAGAGTCGGATGGAAGAAGGCAGGGGCCGTGACGAGCGGTCCGGCAGTAAACTCAATCGTCCGCCGGCATTTCCCGTTCGCGGCCTCGCTCGATCACGCCGTCGGTCCAGGTGCCACGCCGGAAGTACAGTCCCGAGATGAGCACCACCGCGACGTTGGCGAGGGCGATCCCGTACCAGACGCCGGTCGCGCCGAGATCGAACCACGCGAGCAGGACGTACGCCGGCGGCACGCGGAGGAGAATGAGCCCGAGCACGCCGAAGATCATCGCCAGTCGAGTGCTCCCGCTCCCGCGATAGGCGCCCTGGAGGACGTGGAACACGCCGAGGAAGGCGTACGTCGCGCCGACGATGCGGAGGTACTCGGCCCCGACCGCGACGACGCGTGCGGCGTCGGGGCCGGTGATGAAGACGTCGACGATTGCGGCCGCGCCGAGATACACGATCACGGAGACGACGGCGAGCACGACGGCGGTGATGGCAGCGCTCGCGACGACCGACCGCTTCGCCCGGTCGGGCTGCTCCGCGCCGAGGTTCTGCCCGACGATCGTCTCCGTCCCGCGCGCAAGGCCGAGCGCGGGCAACACGACGAGCGAGGTGACCCGTGTTCCGATTCCGTAGGCCGCGACCGCGTCGGCGCCAGCGAGTGCGACGAGCGCGGTGACGACCGTCACGCCCAGGGACTGGGTGCTCATCTCGACGCTGGCCGGGCCGCCGATCCGGACGATCTTCCGGATCGTCTCGCGCGTGGGAACGAAATCACGCGGTGCGAGGTGGATCCCGACGCGGCCGGAGAGCAAGAGCCCGATCGCGACGACGGCCCCGAGGCCCCGCGAGGCGATCGTCGCGATCGCCGCGCCCTGGACGCCGAAGCCGGTGAATCCGGTCGCGGCGAACAGGTCCGCTTGCAGCGCCGTCAGGCCCGCGACCTCGAACAGGAGATTGTCCTGGAAGCCGAGGATCAGGAAGGGATCGGCGACCACGTTGAGCACGACGCCGAGGAGCATCAGGTACAGCGGCGTGCGGGTGTCGCCCCAGCCCTGGAGGAGCGACTGGAAGATGAAGAAGCCGAAGACGAACGGGATCCCCAGAAACATCGTCCGCGTGTAGGTCACAGAGAGGGCGAACACCTCGGTCCCGGGCGTCGCGCCGATCAGTCCGAGCAGCCACGGCGCCAGCGCGTAGCCGACCACCGAGAGCAAGACCGACGCCCCGATGACGAACGCGATCGTCTGTCCGGCGACCGCGCTGATCCGATCGAGGTTGCCCGCGCCCTTGTTCTGAGCGACGAGGACCGTCCCGGCGACGGTGAAGCCGGCGGCGAGGGTGATGATCAGAAAGACGATCGCCCACGAGAACGAGAGCGCGCTGACCGCATCCTGACCCAGTCGACCGACCCAGAAGGTGTCCGCGAGGTTGTATGCGACCTGCAGGAGGTTCGTGAGCACGATCGGCAGCGACAGCACCACGAGCGGCTTGAGCAGGGGGCCGTCGGTGACGTTCACCGCGCGCCGCCCGCCCGAGTCGGGGGCGTCGCTCCCGCTCATCGTTCCGCTCCCGTCGAGAGCGCGTCGTCGGTCGGAGGGCGAGCGCGGCGGACCAGTTGCAGTGCCGTCGTCAACGTAGTAGTGGTATCAGGTCCCGCTGGATAGCGGTTGCGTTCCGCGCCCGCGAGGACGTCGCGGACGCGTCACGCGTCGGCGACGCGTCGGCGGAGACGGGCGGCGACGACGCCGACCACGAACGCGATCCCGACGTTCGTCGCCACGCCGAGGAGGCCGACCCCGACGGTGATCGGGAGGTCGTCCGTATCCAGGCCGGCTCGGCCCAGTTCGACGGCGATGACCGCGAGGACGACACCCAGCATCGAGAGGGGAAAGGCGGCCACCACGCCGACCGCGACGACGGCCGCGAGCGCGTAGAGGACGCCGAGGATCACGTTCGCGCCGGCGGTCCGGGCGCCGAAGGCGTATTTCCCGGCGACGCCGCCGCTGCCGTGGCACATCGGCATCGCGCCGACGGGGACCGCGAGGAGGTTCATCGCGCCCATACTGCTCGCGAGGTCGTCGGCGGAGACGTCGGCGTCGAAGTAGTCCGAGAGCAGGAGCGACGTCGCCACGGCGGCGTTGCCGACGGTCATCGCGAGCTGGCCGACGGTCGCGCCGACGGCGTCGGTCGAGAGCGCGACGGCGCCGGGGGAGACGAACGCGAGCGTCGGGAGGTGCGGGCTCGGCATCCCGGTCTCGGCGAGTGCGACGGCGATCCCGACGGCGAGGACCGCGAGCGTGCTGCCACGGCGGTATCCGACGGCGACAGTCCCGACGACGACGCCGACGGCCACGAGCGCGTACACCGGCCCGTCGAGGCTCAGTTCGACGCCCGTGCGGAGGAGCACGAGCCCGACCGCGAGCTGCACGCCGCGGATCACCGGCCGGTCGACGTAGCGCTCGATCCGGGCCAGCGTCCCCGTCGCGCCGACGGCAAGCAGCGTGACGCCCGCGAGCAGGCCGGCCGCCGCGAGCTCCGACGGCGTGAGCGAGCCCGCGATCACGAGCGCGGCGAGCGCCTTCATCGGCTCGACGGAGATCGGGAGCCCGTAGTAGACGCCCCAGACGACCTGGAAGACCGCGAAACCGAGCAGCAACCGCGACAGCGAGAGGTCCGTGAGTGCCGCGACCGCGACGACGACCGGAAGAACAGTAACCGAATCTCCTAACGCCCCGGTCAGCTCGCTCCGGGAGAGCTCGACCCCCGAGAGCCGCCGGACGCGAGCGAGGTTCTCCATCACATTCGTACAGGATCCGGCCCCACATAACCGCTTGGTTCGGATGACGGATTCGGCTAGGAAGTCGATTCCGCGGCGTCAGGTCTGCGATCGCGATCAGTAGTGACGATTACTCATTCAGAAAACGAAACCACGTACGGTTTCGTTCGTCGAGGGCGACGACAGCGCACACGCGATCAGACGGAGATGCCGCGGGTCGCCGTCGCCTTGAACGAGATGACCACGTCGCTTCCGGGCGCCAGCCCCAACTTCTCGCGGCTGTCCTGGGTGACAAGCGCCAGGAGCGGCTCCCCAGTCCCGATATCGACAGCGATTCGGGCGATGCGCTCGCCCGACTCGACGCCGGTGACCGTCCCCGAAAAGCGGTTTCGCGCGCTCGTGTGCTCGGGGACGGGGGTATCGGCGGGATCGGTCAGCGTCACGGCGTCGGCGCGGATCGACAGCTGCACCCGGCCCTCGCCCTCCGGGACGAGCGCGCGGACGGGTCCCGCGTCGGTGTCGACGGTGACGAGCTCGCCGTCCCGCGCCGTGATCTCGCCGGTCAGGACCGTCTCGGCGATGTCGGCGACGCCCTCGAAGCTCCGCTGGGTCCGCTCGAACGCCGTGAGGAGGTCCTTGGCGGTCTCGGTGAGTTCGCTCCCGCCGCCGCCCGACCCGCCGCGGCGGCGCTCGACGAGCGACCCGAACGCCTCTTCGAGTTCGACGACGCGCCGCTGGGCGTGCGCGTAGGACCGGCCGAGGACCTCCGCGGCGTGGTTCAGCGATCCCTCCCGGTCGATGGCGCGCAGGAGCGCGGCGTCGCGAGCGTCGAGCGTCACGCCGTCGTTCCGGATGTAGGCGTCGAACGAGGGGCGAACGTCCATAGATGTTCTTCGTGGCCGCGAGCAAAAGCATTATGTCTCCGCTGATAATACGGGGATGTATCTATGCCGAAACAACGGTCCGAGCGCGACCCGGCGGAGCGGGGCGGACGAAACACCTCGCGTCGACGGTACCTGACAGCCGCCGGCGCCGCGGGCGTCGCCGCGCTCGCCGGCTGTTCGGGCGGTGGCGGCGGTGACACGGCCACGGAGGCCTCCGTGGGCGACTCGACCGCCACCGAGACCGGGACGCCGACCGCGACCCCGATGGCGGACTCGATGACGATCTTCCACGCGGGGTCGCTCGCGCCGCCGTTCAGCGCGGCCGAGCCGGCCTTCGAGGAGAAGTACGGTATCGAGGTCAACCGCGAACCGAAGGGCTCGGTCGCCTCGACGAAGAAGATCACCCAGCAGGGGCGGTCGGCGGACGTCCTCGGCGTCTCGGACTTCCGGCTGATCCGCAACCGGGTCCTCCCCGAGTACGGCAACTGGTACACGGTTTTCACCACCAATTCGATGTCGATCCAGTACCGCGAGGACTCCAAGGGCGCGGCCGACATCAGCAATGACAACTGGTGGGAGGTCCTCTCGCGGGACGGCGTCACGATCGGCCACGCCGACCCCGCCGTCGACCCCGGCGGGTACCGCGCCGTGATGACCCAGCAGCTCGGGAAGATCCCCTTCGAGGGCTCGGCGCTGTACGACGACGCCACGTACCAGAAGCTCCGCGAGAACTCGATCGTCCCGACCGGAACGGAGACGAACCTCAAGGGCCAGCTCGAGACCGGCAAGCTCGATTACGCGATCTACTACCAGTCGATCAGTTCGACCACTGACCGGCCGTACATCGACCTCCAGCCCGAGGTCGACCTCTCGAAGGCGACCTCGAAGTACGCGGAGCACTACGCGAAGGCCAAGGTCGAAACCGACAGCGGGACGTTCACCGGAGCGCCGATCGCCTACGGGATGACCGTCCCGAGCGTCGCCCGAGCGCCCGGACGGGGCGCGCAGTGGGTCGAGTTTATGCTCCACGGCGAGGGCCAGCAGATCCTCAAGGACGAGGGCCTCGTCCCCGTGGAGCCGGCGGTCGTCCCCCAGTCCGGGTCGGAGTCCGTCCCGTCCAACGTGATAGAGTACGCCGCGGCGAAGTCGAACCTCGGCCCGCTGCAGCTTTGAGAGCGGCTGTCCGAACACGATAACATATGTCGGCCCCACCAACGACGGACGTCAGAGTCGGGCGGAACCGCCTGTTTCGATCGCTCCCGCGCGGTTCGTTAGTACTCGCGTTCGTCGTCGTCCAACTAACCGCGTTCGTCGCGGCGTACGCGGCCGGATACCCCACGGCGTATCCCGTCTTCGTCGTGCTCAGCGTCTTCGCGACGGCGTACGCCGCGAACGAGGGCGCCTTCGGGATCTCGGTCGCCGTCCTCGGGAGCGTCCTGCTCGTCGCGGTCGGGCTCCCCCTGGCGATGTTCGTCGCGCGGCAGAACCCGTCGCTGATCGTCGAGCGGGCGCTCGATCCGGAGGTCCACCGGATGCTGTATCTCTCGGTGTACGGCCCGCTGCTCGCGGCGCTCTTCAGCCTCGCGTTCGGCGTGCCGCTCGCGCTCGCGCTCGCCCGCGGGTTCCCGGGGCGCTCGATCGTCGAGAGCCTCGTCGACCTGCCGCTCGTCGTCCCGCACTCGGCCGCCGGGATCCTCATCCTGTTCGGGTTCGGCCAGGGCGGCGCGTTCCCGCAGTTGACCCTCCTCACGACGATGACGGGGATGGTGCTGGCGATGGTGTTCGTGAGCGCGCCCTACGCGGTCAACAGCGCCCGCGAGGCGTTCGCGTCGATCAACGACCGGGTCGAGTACGCCTCCCGGATCCACGGCGCGAGCCGCTTCGAGACGTTCCGACGGGTCACCGGTCCGCTGGCGCTCCGCGGGATCCTCACCGGGGGCATCCTGGCGTGGGCCCGCTCGGTCTCGGAGTTCGGCGCGGTCGCGATCGTCGCCTACAGCGTCCGGTTCTTCTACCCGCCCGCGGGCGGCAAAGTGATCTCGCAGCACGCGCCGATCTTCATCCGCAAGGCGTACCTCACGGGCGGCCTGGAGTCGAGCGGCGCGGTGACGTTCCTCCTCCTGCTCCTGTCGGTCGCCGTCTTCCTCCTCATCCGGTGGCTCGCATACGACACCGCGACCACGACCGGGGGGATGCGATGACGCTCGAGATCGACGTCTCGGCGACGTTCACAGCCGAGGGGGCCGAGGCCTTCGAGGTCGACGCGGCCTTCGCGGTCGAACGCGGCGAGACCGTCGTCGTACTCGGTCCGAGCGGGAGCGGCAAGAGCCTGCTCTTGGAGACGATCGCGGGCTTTCACGACCACGACGGGGAGATCGCGCTCGACGACGCGGACCTCACGGCGACGCCCCCGGAGTCGCGTGACTTCGGCTTCGTGTTCCAGGACTACGCCCTCTTTCCGCACCTCTCCATCAGGGAGAACGTCCGGTTCGGTGGCCGATACCGACAGGAGACCGGCGACGCGGACGAGCTGCTGTCGAGGCTCGGAATCGGCGACCTGGCCGAGCGATACCCGCCGACGCTGTCGGGCGGCGAGAAGCAGCGCGTCGCCCTCGCCCGTTCGCTGTATGTCGAACCCGAGATCCTCCTCCTCGACGAACCGCTGTCCTCGCTGGACGTCCCGACGCGGGACGACCTCCGCCGCGACATGCTCGACGTGCTGGACGGGGTGACGGCGGTCTATGTGACCCACGACCGAACGACGGCCAGGATGCTGGCCGATCGGATCGTCCTGATGAACGACGGGGAGGTGGTCCAGCGCGGGACGCCCGAGGCCATCTTCGAGCGGCCCGCCTCACCGTTCGTCGCCCGCTTCACCGGGGGCAACTGCGTCTCGCTGTCCAACGACGCGGTGCGGACCGCACTGGACGTGAGGGACCCGAGCGCCGAGTGGGTCGCGTTCCGGCCCGAGAACGTCCGCCTCTCCGCGTCCGCCGAGGCCGACGGCGGGGCGACTCTATCGAGCGACGGGACCGCGACGATCGAGAGCGTCATCCGCGAGGACGCGGCGTTCAGGGTCTCGCTGTCGGTCGGCGGCGAGCGGTTCGACGCCTTCGCGACCGATCCGCCCGCCGTCGGATCCCCGGTCGACGTCGCCGTCGACGAGTCGGCCCGGACGCTGTTGTAGCGGGGGATCCGGACGCTTCGTAGCCGGGCGACCCGGTCAGTCAGATCGAGTCGGACTCGGCCGGCTCGATCAGGCTGGGGTCGTCGTTCGCGGGGCTGTTCACCCGCGTCGAGACCGGATGGGCCGTCCACTCGTCGCCGGGGTGCGGGTCCAGCAACGCCGCGGCCTCGTCGGTCGAGCCGTGGAGCCACGTCTCCTCCTCGTCGGGGTCGAGGACCACCGCCATCCGGTGGTGGAGGTCGGCGACGACGTCGTTGGGCTCGGTCGTGACGATCGCGAACGACTCGACCGCCTCGGGGTCGGTGTCGGCCGCGCCCCCGCCGCCGAAGTCGCCGAGGCCGGTCTGGGCGTGGGACGGCTCCCAGCGCTCCCACAGCCCGGCCATCGCGAACGGGCGGTCGTCGTCGAGCGCGACCCGGTAGGGCCGTTTGGTCTCCCCCTCCTGCACCCACTCGTAGAAGCCGTCGGCGGGGACCAGACACCGGCGGCGCTCGTAGGCCTCCGAGAAGGAAGCCTTCTCCGAGAGCGTCTCCGCGCGGGCGTTGATGCGGTCGTTGCCGGCGGACTCGTCGTCGGCCCACGAGGGGATCAGCCCCCATTTGAGGCGGCGGAAGGTGTCCGGCGCGTCGTTCCTGACGACCGGCAGCGACTGCCCGGGCGCGCAGTTGTACCGCGGCCCCGGCGGCTCCGCGAAGGTCGCATCGAACCGCGCTTCGAGTTCGTCGGCGGGCGTGAAGAGCGTGTAGCGGCCGCACATACCCGCCCCTGATCGCCCGGGGACAAAACGGAATCGGCCGTGGAGTTGCCCGCGTCCGTCCGACACCCTTAGGCCCCCGCCACCCCCTGACTCGGATATGCGAATCGAGAACAGCTTCGTCCCCGCGGAGGGCGTCGGCGAGGCCCGCGAGCGCTCGCTGTGGGAGGCCGGAATCGTGCGGTGGGCGGACTTCGACCCCGACCGCGCGCCGCTCGGCCCGAAGACGAGCGAGCGCGTCGAGTCCTTCCTCGCAGAGGCGCTCGAACGGCTCGACGACGGCGACGCGCGCTACTTCGGCGAGCGGTTCCCCGCCAAAGAGACGTGGCGCTTCTACGAGAACTTCCGCGACGAGGCGCTCTTCTTCGACATCGAGACGACCGGCCTCGACGCTCACACCGAGGACGTCACCACCGTCTCCGTCACGCGGGGCGGCGAGACCACGACGCTCGTCCGCGGCGAGAACCTCACGAGCGAGGCGCTCGCCGAGCAGTTCCGCGACGCGCCGCTCGTGGTCTCCTTCAACGGCAAGCAGTTCGACGTGCCCTTCCTCGAACAGAATTTCGAGATATCGATCGACGCGCCGCACTTAGACCTCATCTACCCCTGCCGGCGGATCGACCTGACGGGCGGCCTGAAAGCGATCGAGAAGGAGGTCGGCATCGACCGCGACCGCCCGGACCTCTCGGGGCGGGACGCCGTCCGGCTCTGGTACCGCTACGCCCGCGACGGCGACGACGACGCGCTCGACACGCTCGTCTCGTACAACCGCGACGACACCGAGAACCTTCGGAACCTCGCCGACGTCGTCGCCCGCCGGCTCCACGAGACGTCGATCGGCGCGGTCGCCGGCGAGCCCGCCGGAATCCCCGACCCGCGCTGAGGAGACGTTCGTTCGCCGGCTTTTTGGCGAACCTAAAAGTTCAAATACACCCGGCGGAAACGGCGGGTAATGACCGAGTACACCTTCGACGACCTCGCGGTCGTGATGGGGACCTACAACGAGGAGGCGGCCATCGAGACAGTCCTGGAAGACGTCGACGAGGTCACCGACGGCCGCGCGGAGGTCGTCTGCGTCGACGGCTCCGACGACCGGACCCCCGAGATCGCCCGCGAGCACGGCGCGACGGTGATCGAACAGCCGCCGATGGGCTACGGCCACGCCGTCCGGGAGGCGGTGCTCGCGCCCGACCGACCGGTGGTCGTCACGACCGACTGCGACGACACCTATCCGATGGAGAAGCTCCCCGAGTTTCTGGACCTGATCAACGAGGGCTACGACGTCGTCTCCGGCGACCGGCTCTACCACGGCGCCGACGCGATGCCCGACTTCAATCGGCTGGGCAACGTCGCGTTCGCGCTCGTCGCGTCCGCGCTGATGGGCGAGCGCGTCCACGACACCACGACCGGGATGCGCGCCTACCGACGGGAGCTCCTCCACGACATCGAGTGGACCGAGAACACCGGGCTGTCGGCCGAACTCCTCATTCGGCCGCTGATGCGGGGCTACGAGGTCCGCGAGGAGCCGATTCCCTATCGCGAGCGCGCCGGCGAGACGAAGCTCGATCCGCTCGGCGGCGGCGCGGCCATCGCGAAGTCGATCGTGAAGGTGTGTCTCGAAGAGCGGTTCGGGTAGCGGGATCGACGCGGCAGTCGGATCAGCGGATGATGTCCTCGATCCGTCGGGGCTCGCCGCTCAGCGCGGGGTTTTCCTCGACGATCTTCAGGACCTCGTGGTCGGTGACGTCGGGGTAGGACTTCTCTGTCGCCTCCTCGATGAGTTCCTTTTCGAGGCGGAATTCCGTTCCCTCGTAGACGACGTCGACGCCGTCCTCGTCGAAAGAGAGTGCGGTCATACGCGGATCTACTCGGCCGCGGAGTAAAAGCCCATCAGTCCGCGTCGCGGCGGGATCGCTCCCGACCGCTCGTCCGACGGGCGTCTGACGCGCCGTTTATTACGACGCGTGCGCTGGTGCGGTGTGTGGCACTCGGGAAGGACCCGCTCGACGCCCTGGAGATCCCCGACGGAACGACCGTCGAGGAGCACGACCTCGTGACCGACGGCGACGTCGTCGTCGGCGGGCAGAGCACCGTCGAGTTCGGCGTCCGCGGCCGGAACGTCCTCGCGGGCGAGCGCGTCACCTTCGGCGGCGACATCGAGGCCGAGGGCGACTGCCGCCTCGACGTCTGGTGCGACGTCGCCGGCAACGTCCTCGTCGGCGAGGACGCCTACCTCGGCGAGCGCGTCCACATCGGCGGCCGGCTGATGGTCTCCGGCGACCTCGACATCGGCGACGACGTCGACATCGAGGAGGGCTTCGAGGCCAACGGCTGGATCGTCATCCGCAATCCGGTGCCGACGCTCGTCTTCTACTTCGTCGTGCTCTCGCAGCTCCTCCGCTTGGGCGAGAACGACGCGGCCGACGAACTCGCGGAGGCGCTCTCCGGCGACAGCGAGGACGACCCGCTCGTGATCCCGCGGGGGTCGACCGTCTCGGACGACGCCTGGCAGGCCTCGACGCCCGCGGTCGTCGGCGACGGCTGTCGGCTCCACGGCAACATCCGGGCCGAGCGGCTCGAAGTGGGCGAGGACAACAACATCTTCGGGAGCCTCCGCGCCCGTGGCGACATCTCGATCGCGGAGGGCACCCGGATCCACGGCGACGTGACGACCCGCGACGGGACGGTCACGATCGCTGACGGCGCCCAGATCCTCGGCGACGTCTCCTGCTCGGCGCTGGAACTCCACGACGGCGCGGAGGTCGACGGGACGATCCGGGCCCAGGGCGACGTCCGACTGATCCGCTCGAACGCCTCCCGCGACGCGGAGTGACGGGCCCCGGATAGGAGCCGATTCGCGGGCGTGATCTTATATAGCGAACCGCGGCCAGCACCGCCGTGACGTAGCGACAGCCCCGCGCCGGCCGCGGTTGTCCGGCCACCCGGTGCGGGCGAGGCGATCGACGGCCGGCTGTCAGCCCATTCGCGAAACTCAAAGACCCCTTTGTGCCATCGGCGCGTCTTTCCCGTGAGGTGTCGTACCCGTATCCGTGATGACATCGAGACGCACGCTCGCGACCCTCGCGCTCGTCGCGCTCGTCGCGCTGGCCGGCTGCGGCGCGACCGGTGGTGGCAGCGGCGGCGGCGCCGACGGGGGCTACCAACAGGCGACCGAACTGGCGGCGTCGGGAGCGAAAGCCACCGGGGCACCGACGGGCACGCCCGTCGCAGGCGACGCCGCGAGCGGGGGCGGCGGCAGCGGCAGCGGCGTCGCGGTGAACGTCCAGCAGCGAAAGGTGATCAAGACCGGGACGGTCGTCGTCACCGTCGACGACTTCGAGCGCGCCCGGGCGAACATCACCTCGGCGGTCGAGGGCTACGGCGGCTACGTCAGCGACACCTCTCAGGAGCGTCGAGAGATCGACAACGAGACCTGGGTCCGCGGGCAGGTCGTCCTGCGCGTGCCGCAGGACCGCTTCGACGACCTCGTCGACGACGCGAAGGCCCTCGGGGAGGTCGAGTCCGTCGAGACCAACGCCCGCGACGTCACCGGACAGATCGTCGATATCCAGGCCCGATTGGAGAACCTCCGCGCGGAGCGCGACCGCCTGCGCGAACTCTACGACCAGGCGAACACCACGGAGGACGTGCTGGCCGTCCAGCGCGAGCTCTCGGACGTCCAGGGCGAGATCGAGCGCTTGGAGGCTCGACTACAGTCCCTGCAGAACCAGGTCGCCTACTCGACGCTGACCGTGAGGTTGGAGGAGCCGCGGCCGACGCCGAACCGCGTCGCGCCCGATCGGTGGTACGACACGCCCGTCCTCTCGGCGTTCCTGCAGTCTGTCGACGGCGTCGTCGTCGTCGCCAGAGCGATCGTCGTCGGGCTCGCCTACGCGCTCCCGTACCTCATCGCGTTCGGCCTCCCGGTGGTGCTCGTCGGCGGCGCGATCTGGCGGTACCGCGGCCGGTTCGGTCTCCCGAGCCGCGGCGACGGCGGCTGACCGGAGTTACTCCGCGTCCGCCTCGTCTGCTTCGCCATCCTCGTCGCTGTCGGCGCCCGACCCGTCGCTGACGGTGACCTGGGCCTCCCGGACGACCGATCCGGCCATCTCGTAGCCGGGGCGGTAGACGTCCACGACCGTTCCCTCGGGCTGGTCGGCGTCCTCGACGCGCATCAGCACCTCGTGGCGCGTCGGGTCGACGTCGTCGCCGGCCGCAGGCTCGATCGCCGAGACGTCCTCCTCGTCGAGGATTCGGTCGAACTCCTCCAGGGTCGATTCGACCCCCGGGCGGATGTCGGCGTCCTCGTCCTGGTCGAGCGCGCGCACGAGGTTGTCGCGCACGCTGACGATCCGGCCCACGAAGTCCTCCGTGGCCCGCTCGCGGATCTCCTCCTGGCGCTTCTTCGCGCGCTTCTTGTAGTTCTTGAAGTCCGCCTTCGAGCGCTTCAGCGCCGACTCCAGTTCCTCGATGCGGTCGTCCCGGTCTTCGAGGTCGGATTCGAGATCGGCGACTCGCGACTCCAGCGCCGCGACCTCGTCGGCGAGCGCCTCGTCGTACTCCGCCACTCGGTCGGCGAGATCCGATTCCTCGGGGTCGTCCACGGAGCCCGCCCCGTCGGCGTCCGGCGTCGCGTCCGCCTGCTCGTCGGGCGCGGCGTCGTCGGACACGTCCGCGTCCGCATCCTGCGCGTCCGTGGCCTCGTCGTCCGCGTCTGCGTCTGCGTCTGCGTCGGCGTCGGAGTACTCGGCGGCCGCGGTGCGGCCCTCGGGGGACTCGTCGCTCATATCCGGTGAGAGTGGACGACGAGTCTTAAACGTGTAGAAAGGGGGTCGACGACGGGGCCGCTGCGCTACTGTACTCTACTGGTACATCCCGATCGGCCGGGCCTGTGTGCTCTCCTCGCTGGCCTCTTCCATCCGCTTGGCGAGCCGCTCTTTGGCCTGCCGGATCTGCTCGGCGCGGTCGACGAGGTCGTCGACGGGCACGTCGAGCCCCGTCAGCGGCTCGATGCCCTGCTTGATCAGGATCCGGGACGCCTCCGGGTCCGGGAACCGCGGGTCCGATTCGACGACCAGCCCGACCGCCGTCCGCCCGGACTCGACCGCGTGGTTGAGGAGGACGCCCGTGGGCCCCGAGACGAGACCCATCTCGTGTGGGGCCTCGATCCCGACCTCGGAGATCCGATCGACGCCGTCGGCGACGCCGAGGCCGTACAGCGACGGGACGGTGCCCTGGTCTTTCTCGCGCGGGATCCCCGAGAGGTACAGCGGCGTCACGTTCAGTTCGTCGAACCACCCGGACAGGCAGTCGGCCAGTTCGACGGCGGCGTCCGGTCGGATCGGGACGTCGCTCTGGAGGACGAGCAGGTCGCGGTCGGCGTCGGCGTAGATCCGGACCGGCGGTCGGAGCTCGGCGTCGTCCTCGGCGTAGACCGCGACTTTCGGGAGTCCGTCGCAGTAGACGTTGGCGTAGTGGACCATCTCGAACTCCTCGACGAGGTGGTCGGCGGCGATCTTGCCGACGAGGCCGACGCCCGGGAACCCCTCGACCAGCGACGGTTCCGACAGCGACACGTCGGCGGCGAGCGTGGAGATGCGAGCCATACGGTCACCACGGCGCCGACCGTGGTAAAACCGCTGGGAACCGGACCGAACCGACCTGCTCGGAGGGGAGTCGCGGAACCGACACCCACAAGCGGGCCCGTCGAGTTGCCTCCCCTATGGAACTACTCGAGCGGTACGCGTCGCTCGTCGACGACTTCGACGCGTTCCGCGGGGCGTGCGAGCGGCCGCTCCCCTCGGTCGTCCGCGTCAACACCCTGAAGGCCTCCGTCGACCGCGCCCGCGAGGCCCTCGACGACGAGGGTGTCGACTACGAAGTCACCGACTGGCATCCCGGGATCTTCCGGCTCGACGAGCGCGGCCCGGGGACGTCGTGGCCGTACTTCCACGGCTGGCTCCACGGCCAGGAGGAGGTGTCGGCGCTGCCCGCGCTGGCGCTCGATCCAGGGCCGGGAGACGTCGTCTGGGACGCCTGCGCCGCGCCGGGGAGCAAGACCACCCAGCTCGCGGACCTGATGGACGATTCCGGCCTCCTGATCGGCAACGACAACAACCTCGGGCGGCTCTCGGCGCTCCGGCACAACGCCGAGCGCCTCGGGATCACGAACCTCGCGGTGACGAACCAGGACGCGCGGAACTTCTCGTTCAAGCCGTTGGGCGACCGCACCGACCACGACAAGCGAGTCGAGGCCTTCGACCGCGCGCTCGTGGACGCGCCCTGCTCGTGTGAGGGGACGATCCGCAAGAACCCCGACGCCCTGGACCGCTGGTCGATGGACCACGTCGAGAGCGTCGCGGGCATCCAGAAGGGCATCCTCCGGCGGGCGATCCAGGCGACGCGACCGGGCGGCACCGTCGTCTACTCGACCTGTACCTTCGCGCCCGAGGAGAACGAGGCCGTCCTGGACCACGCGCTCGAATCCGAGGACTGCGAGCTCCGCGAGTGGGAGGCTCCCGACGGCTTCGAGACGGACCCGGGCGTCACCGAGTGGGACGGCGAGGAGTACGATCCGACCGTCGAGCGGGCCCACCGCGTCTACCCGCACCGCAACGACACGGGCGGGTTCTTCTGTGCGAAACTGGAGGTGACAGGATGACTGACGAGACGGGGGACGGTAGCGGCGGCGACCCGCCCGAGAACGACGGCCAGCGGTTCGATCGCCTGCCGGCGACGCCCGACGAGCGCGAGGTCCCGGGGCGGCCGGCCCGCTCGGAGGTCGTCGACTGGTGGCACGACCGCTACGGGATCCCGCCGGAGACCTGGGACGACTACACCTTCTGGGAGAAGGGCAACGGCAAGCTCTGGGCGTTCGCAGCCGACGTCGTCTCGCCCGTCGCCGTTGAAGGGCTCGGGCTGCGGATCCTCCGCGCGCGCCAGGAGCACTGGAAGCCCTCGACGAACGCGGTCCAGCGGTTCGGCGGTGCGGCGACAGAGAACGTCGTCGTCCTGGAAAGGCAAGAGGCCGAGCGCTTCGCCCGCGGCGACGACCAGGACCTGCCGCGCTGGGACGGCGACTGGGGCTACGTGATCGCCGCCCACGAGTTCGCGGGCGACGTCGAGCCGATCGGCGTCGGGCTCTACCTCCACGGCGAACTCCGCTCGACGATCCCGAAGGGCCGCCGGGAGGACCTCTCGTAGCGCTACGGCTCTTTCTCCTCGATCGTCCCGCCGCCGAGGTCCTCCCACGCGACCCGATAGCCGAGCCGCGAGAGGACGGCGGATGTGTCGTCGATGCCGCGGTCTTCCAGCACCGATTCGGCCTCCGACAGCGACAGCCCCGGCTCGATGTCCGCCGCGAGCGCGTCGAGCACCGCTGGGCGAATCAGCGACCGACCCACGCGCTCGTGCTCGGGGAACGACGCCGACTCGACGGCCGCGGCGCTCACGCCGTGGTCGCGCGCCAGGGTATCGAGGTGGACGACGTCGTCGTCGGGGACGAGCGAGTCGGGGAGCGACTCCGCCGCGGCGTCGACCAGGGCCGACTCGTACTCCCGGAGGGCATCGACGACGTCCTTCACGCGCACCCGATCGGTGAAGGTGATCACCCGGTGGTCGAGGGCTTCGATCTCCTCGCCGACGCCGAGGGACTCGTCGACCGCGACGAGCAGTTCGACGTCGTCGTCGACGCTTCCGAACTGGTCGAGCTTCTTCTCGACGTACTCGGGCGTCCAGAAGCCCATCACCTCGAAGAACACCCGGAGCGCGGGCGCGTCGGCGCCGCCGGGCCGGTAGTCGAACGCGAAGTCGGGGATCATCGCCCGCGCGCCCGCCGCGAGCGGCTCGGGTTCCCGCGAGAGTTCCCAGTCGAGGTCGAGGCCGGCGAATCGGGCGGCGAAGTCGGCCTCGACGCCGCTGTCGTAGGTCGGCTCCGCGACGGGATCGACGTCGGGCACTGTGACGTCCCCCGAGCCGAGCCGGAGTTCGCGCTCGGTGCCGCGGTCGTCGATCGTCGCCGACAGCGACCACTCGGCGGTCCCGGCGACGCTCCGCAGGAGGCGCGCGAAGGCGGTCCCGTAGCGGCGAGTCCGTCGGAAGAGCGCGTCGGGGCCGGTCACGACCAGCTCGCGCTCGGCGATGCTGTCGTCCGCGCGGCCTCCGCTCCCGCCGTCGCGACGGATCTCGTACATCAGACCGAGGCGTTTGACGGCCGAGACGAGCCGCTTCGGGTCCGAACATCGGACGCGGACCTCCGTCGCGTCGAAGAGGGCAGTCTGGGCCAGCGAGAGGTTGTACTGCTCGATGAGCTGGTCGGGGTCCCACCGCGGTTCGAACGACGACAGCACCTCGTTTACCTCCCGATCGGCGTACAGCGACGTCTCGACGGACTCGACGTCGGTCCCGAGCGCGTCGGCCGCCGTCTCCAGCGCCTCCCGCCGGTCGCTCTCGGTCACGACCGCGCCGACTCCCTCCGCGGACTCGAAGACGACGCGCCGGACGCGCTCGGGCGGGAGCGGCGCGCGCGTCTCGAAGACCCCCTCGCGTTCTACGAGCGCCGCGAACCCGCGGACGAGCTTGAAGTCGTCGGCGTCGCGTTCGAGGTCGTCGAGCGCCTCGTTCAGGCGCCGGCGCGGCTCGCCGACGTGCCCCTGGAAGACGCCGATGACGCGCGCGGCGAGCGGCCGGTCCTCGCGTCCCGCGAACTGCGGGTGGTAGCCGCCGCCCGCCCTGGAGACCCGGAGGAGGTCCTTTCGCAGCACGCTCCCGCGTTGGCGGCCGCGGGCCAAGAGCGTGCCGCTCTCGCAGGTCCCGAGGAGAAGACTCATCACCACGGCCGGCCGTTCGTGGCACGATGGACCGACGCACCGTACTCGCCGCCGCGACCGGGTCGCTCTCGGCGCTTCTCGGCGGCTGCCTCGGCGCGGCGCCGGGAGCGACGGGTCCGCGCCACCCGCCCGACGCGCCCGCCGGCGAACCCCGCCGAACGACGGCCCCGCCCCCACTCGGCGTCGGCACCTTCGACTTCGAGGCGACGGACGCGGGCGACCTCCGCGTGTTCGGGACGGTCCGGAACCGAAGCGAGGCCGAGCGGACTGCGACCGTGACGGTCACCGTCGGCCTCGGCGAGGAGGAGTTCGAGCGGGAGGCGTCGCTCGCGGTCCCCGCGGGGGAGACGGCCGAGTGGTCGGTGACGTTCGACGTCGCCTACGAGCGGTTCACGACGAACGGGAACCTCAGCGTCGACGTCGCCTGAGTATCGTCTCGATCACACTGATCACACTCACCGCACACTCACCGGCGCCGGTCTGCGACGCGTTCCTCTGCGGTCTCCTCGCTCACGACCTCGTACAGCAGCGCGCGTCCGCCGTCGTCCTTCGGGCGGAGGATCCGGCCGAGCCGCTGGGTGAACTCCCGCTCGGAGCCCGAGCCGGCGAGCACGACCGCGACGTTGGCGTCGGGGACGTCGACGCCCTCGTCGAGGACGTTCGCGGTCACGACCCGCGAGTACGTCCCGCCCCTGAATCGGTCCAGGATCTCCCGGCGCTCGCTCGCGCCGGTCTCGCTCGTGATCGCCGGAAGCAGGTACCGTTCCGAGAGCCGATAGACAAGGTCGGTGTGGGCCGTGAAGACGATTACCCGATCCCCCCGGTGGCGATCGAGCAGGCGGCCGAGCGTCTCCACCTTCGCGTCGGCGTTCATCATGATCCGCCGGGCGCGCTGCTTCGCCAGGAGCGCCTCGCGGGCCTTCGGATCGTTCCCGGAACGCATCACCAGCTTCCGGTAATCGGAGCCGCTCTTCAGCGAGAGGTTCGAGCGCTTGAGGTAGCCGACGAAGGTCCCCTGGGCCGCCTCGTAGGCCTCGCGCTCCTCGGGGCCGAGTTCGACCTCGACGCGCCGGACCTCGTAGTCCGCGAGGTGCTCGCCCGCGAGGTCGTCGACGCCGGCCTCGTAGACCTTCGGCCCGACGAGGTCCTCGATGACCTCGTGGGCGCCGTCGGGGCGCTCGAAGGTCGCCGTCAGCCCGAGGCGGGCGGGCGCGGCGACGAGTCGCGCGACGTCGCGGTAGCCCTCGCCGCCGAGGTGGTGGACCTCGTCGAAGACGACGAGCCCGAAGTCGCCGCCGACGTCTTCGGCCCGCAGGTACGCCGAGTCGTACGTCGAGACCGTGATCGCCTCCTGGGTCTGCTCGCCGCCGCCGAACTGCCCCACGGGGACGTCGAACTCGGTCTCCAGTTCGCGCTTCCACTGGTCGAGGAGGTCGATCGTCGGGACGACCACGAGCGTCGGCACCCCGAGTCGGGCGACGACGTCGACCGCGAGGACGGTCTTCCCGGCGCCCGTCGGGAGTTCGACGACGCCGCGGTCGTCGCCGGCGCGCCAGGCGTCGATCGCCTCCTCCTGATACGGGCGGAGGTCGTACGCGTGCGACAGCGAGAGCGACGTCTCCGGGAGCACCCGATCCTCGAATCGGACGTCGGCCTCGCGCAGCGCGCGCCGGAGGTCGGCGTAGCGGTGGGCGGGCGCGCGGGCGACGAGGCCGCGGTCGTCCCAGGCGACGCCCGGGAGCGAGTCGGACCCGACGTCGGACTCGTCGAGGCCGTCGATCCGGATCGTTCCGTCCTCGAACCGCAGCGTGAGCACGGGCGTGAGTCCGTCGCGGTCGTATTTATATGTGGGCCGAGGCCGTCGTCCGCGACGGCGCGCTTTTCACACTCGGGACGAGACGGTCGAGTATGACTGACGACGCTGACGCGGCCGACCCGGAAGCCGAAGCATCGAACGAGAGCCTCGACGACGTCGTGACTGAGTTCCTCCGAGACGTCGACGCGGCACGCGAAGACTACGACCGCGGCTACACCGACGCGGACGCGACGCTGTCGGTCGTGCTGTCGCACGTCGATCGACTGCGGGAGGAACACGCAGCCGGCAGCGAGGACGGCGACGAGTAGCGAGCCGAAACAGAGCTACTCGCCGATCAGGCCGCGGATCCGTTCGACGTGCTCGCCGAACGCCGGGTCGGTGCGCTCGCGCGGGCGGTCGAGGTCGACGGAGACGACCTCCCGGACGCGGCCCGGGTCGGCCGCCATCACGACCACCCGATCGGAGAGCTTCACCGCCTCCTCGACGTCGTGAGTCACGAACAGCACCGTCTTCTCGGTCTCGGACCAGATTCGGAGGAGCTCCCCGTGGAGCATATCCCGGGTCTGTGCGTCGACGCTGCCGAACGGCTCGTCGGCGAGCAGGATCTCCGGGTCGACCGCGAGCGCCCGCGCGATCCCGACGCGCTGTTTCATCCCGCCGGAGAGCTCCTTCGGGTAGGCGTCGGCGAAGTCCGAGAGCCCGACCAGATCGAGCATCTCGTCGATCCGGCGCGTCCGCTCGGCGCCGTCGACGCCCTGCTCTTCGAGGCCGAATGCGACGTTGCCGCGGACGGTCCGCCAGGGGAACAGGCCGTACTCCTGGAAGACCATCCCCCGGTCCGTTCCGGGCCCGGTGACCGGCTCGCCGTCGAGGCGGATCTCGCCGCTCGTCGGCGCCTCCAGGCCCGCGATCGTCCGGAAGAGGGTCGTCTTGCCGCAGCCCGACGGGCCGACGAGACAGACGAACTCCCCGTCAGAGACCGAGAAATGCACGTCCGAGAGGGCCTCGACGCGCTGGCGCTCCGACTCGTAGACCTTGCCCACGCCGTTGACGACGACTTTCAGGCTGGCGTCGGACTCCTCTGAGCCGGCCGCCGCGGCCGCGTCGTCGCTCACTCCCGCCACGCCAGAACCCTCCGTTCGACCCGTCGGAAGAGCCCGTCGCTCACGAGGAAGACGAGGCTGATGACGCCCATATACGCCACGCTCACGTCCGTCGCGAGGTTCTGGGCGGCGTTGATGATCTGGAAGCCGACGCCCGGCGCGCCGAACAGCTCGGCCGCGACGACGATCATCCAGCACTGCCCGATGCTGGTCCGGATCCCCGTCGCGATCGAGGGGGTCGCCGCGGGCAGGACCACCTTCCGGATCATCGTGAGGTCGTCGTCGACGCCGAGGCTCGCCGCGACCTCCTTCAGGTGGGTCGAGACGCCCTCCACGCCCGCGTAGGCGTTGTAGAAGTTGATCCAGAAGGCGCCGATGCCGACGATGAACGCCGCGCCACCGTGGCCGATGCCGATCCAGACGATCGCGAAGACGATCCACGCCAGCGGCGGGATCGGCCGGAGGAACCGAGTGACGGGCGTGAGCGCGTCGTCGAGGCGGGCGCTCCAGCCCATCCCGACGCCCAGCGCGATCCCGAGGACGCTCCCGACGACGAGGCCGGGGACGTAGTGGAGCAGGCTCTGGGCGAGGTTCGCCGTGAGCCGAGTCGCCGGGACGGTGACGCCGACGAACGGGACGGCGAACGTCGTCGGCGCGGTGAGCTCGACGACGAACGCGGTCGCGACCTCGACCGGCGAGGGGAGGAGGTACGTCCGGCCGACCGCCATCGCCGCGGCCTGCCAGACCGCGAGGAAGACAACCGAGCCGACGGCGCCGTACGCCAGACCGACCGCGTCGAGGCCCGAGGCCCCCTCGGTCTCGCCGTCGCCGGACCGCGCCAGTTCGGTCGTACTCGACTCCGACGCCGTCCCGGCCTCGACGCTCATAGCGAGTCGTACACCCCGAAGTCGAACATCGCGTCGTTCGAGAGCGGCTTGCTGATCTTACCGAGACGGGCGGCGTACTCCGAGAAGATCTGCGCGCCGTCGGCGATCTTGTGCGGGTCGGTGATGAAATCGGAGGCTCGCGAGTCCATCGCCTTGCGGGCGATCTCGACGGGGAGCGACGATTCCCCGATGACGGCGCTGGCGTCTTTCGCCGCTTTGTCGGGGTTCTCCTCGGCGAACGTCGTCGCGCGCTGGTGCTGCCCGACGAACGCCCGCGCCTGTTCGGGGTTGTCCTCGCGGAGCCGATCGTGCATCAGCGTCACCGCCGCGGGCTGGCCGGGCATGAAGTCGCCCGCCCAGGCGATCGACTGGTACGGCGCGCCCTTCACCTCGGCGATGGTCGGGACCGGCTCCATGATCGAGGTGCCGTCGATCTCCCCCGCCAGAAGCGCCTGCCGAACGGGGCCGGCGCCGCCGAGCGCCGTGATGTTCACGTCGGTCTCGGGGTCGACGCCGACGATCTCCGCGAGCCAGTAGCGCAGCAGGATATCCGGTACCGAGCCCGGCGGGAAGGTCCCGAACTTGAACTTCCGGCCGCGTTCCTCCTCGAAGCGGGCGAAGGCCTCCGCGCCCGAGGAGGCGTCCTCCCAGATCGCCGCGAAGTCGTCGTGGGCGAGGATCTGCATCGCGTTCTGGATGTTCGCGGCGGTGATCTTCGAGGGGATGCCCTTGTCCATCACGATCATCGCCGGGACGATCCCGAACATCATCACGTCGAAGTCCCCCGTCGCCGACGCCTGCACGATGCTCGGGCCGTCGGAGAACACCTCGCCCTCGACGGTGGCCGACAGCTCGTCGAAGTACCCCTCCTGGTCCATCACGAAGTACTGCATATCGGGGTAGATCGGCATGTACGCGACGCGGATCTCGTCGAGGCCGCCACCCGATCCGCCGCCGCTGCCGCTACCGCTACCGCCGCCGGTGCAGCCGGCGATGCCAGCCAGTCCGGCGGCCGAGACACCGGCCGTCGATTTGAGGAGTCGTCGTCGCGATATCGGAGTCCCGTCGGCCATAGCGTCGTTCGTCATTTTACGACTGTAGGGGTCTCGGCCATATTTAGACCGCGCACGCGGCGAGCATCGCACTGATACTCGACGGGTCGAATTCGGCGTTTCAGCCGGTAGGCGCCCGAACGAGAGCGTATTTCAGGGAGGTGAAGGAACAAATACGTCGTAGATAAAAGAAAATATTGCCCGTACATTTCTGCGGAGCCCCCGACCGCGACCAGCAAGACCTAACTCGGTGGCCTCCCCGGGCGAGGGTATGACGCACTTCTCCGATCGGGTCGAGCAGGTGTCGATCAGCGGCATCCGCGAGGTCTTCGAGGCCGCGGGCGAAGACGCCATCAACCTCGGGCTGGGCCAACCCGACTTCGCGGCGCCGCCCCACGCCCGCGAGGCCGCCGCGGAGGCCATCCGCGAGGGGCTCGCCGACGGCTACACCGAAAACAAGGGCACCCGCTCCCTCCGCGAAGCCATCGCCGATAAACACCTGCGAGACCAGGGGCTCGACGTCGACCCCGACGACGTGATCGCCACCGCGGGCGGCTCCGAGGCGCTGCACGTCGCCCTGGAGGCCCACGTCGACGCCGGCGACGAGGTCATCATCCCGGACCCGGGGTTCGTCTCCTACGACGCCCTCACGCGACTCACCGGCGGGACGCCCGTCCCGGTGCCGCTCCGCGACGATCTCACGATCGACCCCGCGGCGGTCGAAGCAGCGATCACCGACGACACGGCGGCGTTCGTCGTCAACAGCCCCGGCAACCCCACGGGCGCGGTCTCGCCGCCCGAGGACGTCCGGGAGTTCGCCCGGATCGCCGACGAACACGACGTGCTCTGCATCTCGGACGAGGTCTACGAGTACACCGTCTTCGACGGGGAGTTCCGCTCGCCGATGGAGTTCGCCGACTCCGACAACGTTGTCGTCGTCAACTCCGCCTCGAAACTGTACTCGATGACGGGCTGGCGGCTCGGTTGGGTCACGGCCTCCTCGCGCCGGATCGAGCGGATGCTCCGCGTTCACCAGTACGCCCAGGCCTGCGCCGCCGCGCCGTCGCAGTTCGCGGCCGAGGCCGCCCTCACGGGGCCGCAGGATCAGGTCAACGAGATGACCGAATCGTTCCGGGAGCGCCGCGACCTCGTCGTCGAGGGGTTAGAGGAGATCGGCCTCGACGTACCCACCCCGGGCGGCGCGTTCTACGTGATGCCGGAGGTGCCCGAGGGCTTCGTCGACGAGTGTCTGGACCGCGGCGTCGTGGTCGTCCCCGGCGAGGCCTTCGGCGAGCACGGCGACGGCTACGCGCGGCTCTCGTATGCGACCGACGAGGACTCGCTGCGGGAGGCGCTCGACGTTATGAAAGACGCCTACGACGCGGTGGTCTGAGCGCGACCTCGACCCCGCGTAGGGCTGTCAGGTTCGACTGTGAATCCACTCGTACCACTCTCCGAGGTCGACCAGTCGGTCGCTGACTCCGTCGGACCCGTACTGAGTGAACACCTCGTCGACGGCGCGAGCGAGCCCTTCCGGATCGGCGTCGGGGAGACTCTGATCGTAGTAGAGTAAGATCCCCGCGTGATCGATCTCTCCGTGGAGCGCCTCGAAGTCCTTCGCGTTGTTCGTCAGCAGGACGCTGTCGGACTCCCCGCACCACGACAGCAGTTCCGAATCGCTCGTGTGTTCTCCGAAGCGGTCTTTCGCCTGTTCGACCTCGTAGCCGCGTTCCCGGAGCAGTCGCTCGAAGACTCGTCCGACGTGCTCGTCCGGCAGGATCCGAACGCCCGTCACTGCACGGTCTCTTTGGGCTTCAGGGACGACTCGCGAACGCGATCGAACGCCGCTTCGTTCTCCCGTTCGAGTTCGCGCATCTCGTCGATGTGAGCGTAGTAGTACGAGAGAGATTCGTACACGTCGGCGAGGGCGACGTCGAACTGATCCGCGACGTGGGCGGGCGACTGCCCGCCGTCTATCACCCGCGCGGCGACGTGGCGGACGCCGACGCGCGTGCCGGCGATCCGCGGCTCGCCCCCTAGTACGTCATCATTACGGGTGACACTCATATGGCTCACTAAGCACCCTCATCGGTTATATCCTTTCGGCGGTTTCCGCAAAAACCGCAGAAGGTGCCCTCAGTTCGCCGTGCTGACGATCTTGATCACGTCGCCCTCCTCCAACTGATAGTCCTCCGCGATCCGACGCTTCGACCGCGCGTCGACCGCGTGGAGGTAGCCCTCGCCGATGTCGGAGTGGACGGCGTACGCGAGGTCCTTCGGCGTCGACCCGCGCGGCAGGAGGAAGGCGTCGGGGAGCACCTCGCCGGTCCCGTCGGTCCACTTCGACTCGCTCTGGACGGGGTAGACCGTCACCATATCGAGGACGTCGTAGACGGCGGTATTGATCGCCTGCTGGACGCCCGTTCCGCCGTAGGCGTCGAGCACCTGGCGGATGGTGTCGAGGCCCTGGCGCTGGGCGTCGGAGACGTCGCCCGCGATGCGGAAGTCGCCGTCGCCGGGCAGGTATTCGACGACGCCGCCCTCGGCCGCCGTTCGGAGGGCTCGCTCGCCGTCGGCGGTCGCGGGGATCACGGGCTTTTCTGCCTCGCTCAGTCGTTCGAGGTTCTCCGGCGGCGCGGCGTCGGCCTTGTTCGCCACGAGGACGATGGGCTTCGTCCGCTCGCGGATGTCCGTCGCCAGGCGCTCGCGGTCCTCGTCGGTCCACTGCTGGGGATCCTCGGGGTATTCGAGCGCCCGGAGCGAGGCCGCGACGTCGTACTCGGTCGCGCCGAACCCCGTCAGCATCTCGGTCAGCGCCTCGTCGATGTCGAAGTCCGGCGAGCGCGACTTCCGGACCACGCTCTCCCAGTTGCGCTCGATGATCCCCGCGAGCCACTGTTCCAACTCGGCCTCGACGAAGTCGGCCTCCTCGACGGGGTCGTAGGTCCCGACCTCGACCGGCTCGCCCTCGGCGTCGGTGGCGCCGGCGGCGTCGACGACCGCCAGGATGGCGTCGGCGTCGGTGAGCGCGTCGAGGAACTGATTGCCCAGGCCGCGGCCCTCGTGGGCGCCGGGGACCAGGCCCGCGACGTCCAGCAGTTCGACCGGGACGTAGCGGACGCCGTCCTCGCAGTTGCCGCAGCGCTCCTCCCGGTCGAGGCAGGGACAGCGCGTCCGGGCGTGGGTCACGCCGCGGTTGGGATCGATCGTCGTGAAGGGGTAGTTGCCGACGTCGACGTCGGCCATCGTCGCCGCCTTGTAGAAGGTAGACTTGCCCGCGTTGGGCTTGCCGGCGAGCGCGAGCGAGAGCATACCGGACGGACGGCCGTCTGCGGCAAGTAGGTTTCCGTCCGCGGCCGGTCATAATGGCTCCTGTCACTGTTTACCGCGGGTTCGCCACCCCGTTTCGGCGAACCAGCGGTAATGACTGACAGGAGCCATTATCAGTCCGACGCCTCGCGGATCCGCCGCTGTGCGATCTCGTCGATCCGATCGGCGAGCTCCGCGGCGTCGGCGTCGCTGATGTCCGTGTCGGCGGTCGCCTCCTCGACGAGCTCCAGCGTCTCCAGCCTCTCGCGGATCGCCCGCCGCGACACCTCGTCCCACTCGACGTCGCCGTACTGTTCCATCCGCTCCTTGAGGGGTTCGCCCACGTCGACGGTGATCGATGGCACGCGTGCTATATGACACCACAACACACTGTGCTTTTCGGTCGTTTTCACCCGGTGAGGATCGCCCCCGTCAGACGAGCGACTCGTAGACGATGCCCTCTCTGCGCGTGACGATCCGGCGGCCGTCAACGACGATCGGCGTCGCCATCGCGTCGAACGCCCCGTCGAGGTCGGCGAACTCCGGCCAGTCGGTCACGACGAGCGCGGCGTCGGCGTCGTCGAGGGCCGCTTCGGCCGTCTCGGCGTAGTCGATGTCGGGGTAGCGCTCGCGGAAGTTCTCGGTCGCCACGGGATCGTAGCCGACGACGTCGGCGCCGGCGTCGACGAGCGCGTCGACGAGCGGGAGCGCGCGCGAGTTCCGGATGTCGTCGGTGCCGGGCTTGAACGCGAGGCCGAGCACGGCCACTCGCGCGCCGTCGGGGTCGACGTGCCCGCGGAGCAGTTCCAGGAGCCGGACGGGCTGGCGGTCGTTCACTTCCACCGCGGCCTGCAGCATCGCGGGCTCGTAGCCGACGTCGCGGGCCGCGGCGATGATCGCCGCGACGTCCTTCGGGAAGCAGCTACCGCCCCAGCCGACGCCCGCGCCGAGGAACGCCGCGCCGATCCGGTGATCGAGGCCGATCGCCTCCAGCACCTCCTCGGAGTCGATCCCGTACTCCTTACAGATGTTCGCGAGGTCGTTCGCCAGCGAGATCTTCGCGGCCAGGAAGCCGTTGTTGGCGTACTTGATCATCTCCGCTTCGGCGACGCCGGTCTCGACGATCGGCGGATCGCCGGCCCGTTCGGCAAGCGGCTCGAACACCCCGCGGAGCGCCGCTTTGGCGCGGTCGCTCTCCGCGCCGAGGACGATCTTGTCGGGATCGAGGAAGTCCGAGACGGCGCTGCCCTCCCGGAGGAACTCGGGGTTCATCCCGATCCCCAGGTCCTCGCCGAGGGCCTTGCCGGACTCCTCGGCGAGGATCGGCGCGATCACCTCCTCAGTGGTCGTCGGCACGACGGTGCTCTTGGTGACGACGACGTGGTGGTCGTCCTTCTCGGCGAGCGCGGCGCCGAGCGACCGCGCGCCCGCCTCCATAATCGAGAGGTCGATGTGGCCGTCCGCCTCGGAGGGCGTCGGGAGCGCGAGGAAGGTCGCGTCGGTGTCGCGGACGGCGCCGTAGTCGGTCGTCGCCCGGAGCCGATCGCCGGCGTGTTCGGCGACCAGCTCGTCGAGTCCCGGCTCGTGGATCGGCGCCCGCCCGTCGTTGATCGTCTCGACGATCTCCTCGTCGATGTCGACGTTGACGACGTCGTGGCCGACCTCGGCGAAGCAGGCTGCGATGGTCGTGCCGACGTAGCCGCTGCCGACGATGCTGAGCTCCATAGGCGGAGGCACGCCAGCCCCGGGTTTCAATTTTCGCTCTCCGTCCGGCTCCGAAGCGAAAGGTCGGAGTAGGGGGCGCCTCAACGCCACGCTATGTCGAGAGAGCAGGACGGGTCGGCGGGCGTGACGGAGTCGGAGGCCGCTGCCGAAGACGTCGGTACCGAGCTCCTGTCCGACGACTCGTCGTGGCTCGTGATCTTCCTGAAGGGCGTCTGTATGGGGGCCGCGGACGCGGTCCCCGGGGTCTCGGGGGGCACGATCGCGCTCATCACCGGGATCTACGAGCGGCTGATCGGTGCGATCACCGCCGTTTCCATCGCTCGGATCCGCGACGTCCTCCTCGGCGTCTTCCCGGACCGCCGTCGGAGGGCTTACGAGGCCCTTCGCGCCGTCGACACCGTGTTCCTGATCGTGCTGGGCCTGGGCATCGCGTCGGCGATCGTCACCGTCACCCGCGTCGTCCACGCGGGCATCCAGTCGATGCCGGTGCTCACCTTCGGGTTCTTCTTCGGCCTCATCGCCGCCTCGGCGTGGGTCCTCTTCTCGGAGGTCAGCGTCGACACGCCGCCCCGGATGGCCGCCGCCGTCGCCGGCTTCGCCGTCGCGTTCGTCGTCTCCGGCCGCGCGGCCGCGACGCTGGGCCAGAGCCTCCCGGTGACGGTGCTCGCGGGCGCCGTCGCCGTCAGCGCGATGATCCTCCCGGGCATCTCCGGCTCGCTCATCCTCGTGATCCTCGGCCAGTACGAGTACATGACGGGGACGCTGTCGTCGTTCGTCGACGGCCTCCTCGCGCTCGCGACCGGCGGCCCCGTCGATCCCGTCAGGGAACACGGCGTCGTCGTCGTCGCGTTCGTCGGGGGCGCCGTCGTCGGCCTGTTCACTGTCGCCCACGCGGTGCGCTTCGCGCTCGACCGCGCCCGGACCGCGACGCTCGCCTTTCTGGTGGCGCTGATCGTCGGCGCGCTCCGCGCGCCGGTCGTCCGGACCGGCGAGCAACTGGCCGACCTCGGTCGGACGTGGACGCCGACGGCGATCGCGCTCTTCGCGGGCGCCGCGGTCGTCGGGGCGGTGTTCGTACTACTCCTAGAGCGCTACACCGGGATCGCCGAAATGGACGAAGCGGTCTGAACTAAGCGACGAACGGCGCGAGGGCTACGCGGTGGGTCTCGAAGGAGGGTGAGCCGGAACTGACTGACGACGGCAGGACACAGGATCTCCGACCGTCGCGGCGGTCGGCTGGCGCGCCCGAGCGGAGTCCGGCTCGACGGGCGCCCGCGCGGTCGGATTCGAGGTCTTCGGCTGCGCGGCGGGCGGTCGGTCGTCGGCGCGGGGCGACCGTGACCCGAACGCCGACCGACCGCCGTCGCCGCAGTGTGTGTTCCCGTGGCTGGTATCACTCCCGTGGGACGGCGAGGTTCACGAGCGATTCGCTGCCACACATCTCACAGACGCTGCCGCTCTCGATGCGCGCACCGCACTCGCGGCACTCGTAGCGACTCTCGTCGGGATGGTATGGATCGACTGTCCCGTGGTATATCACCATATGTGGTAGCAGTACACACACGGTCATAACTGTTTCCCTGATACGGAAATTATGAGAACGGAACTCCTAAGATAAACTAATATTTTTCTGTTTCGACCACGTTTCAAACGCTATCTGCGAGCTATGTGGAAGAACGTCTCTTTTCGGCTCGTCGCGCCGACGGTTCGGAAGCCGGCGCTTTCGAAGGCCTCGACGGCGTCCGCGAGCGCGAACCGCTCGTCCATCGCTGGGCCGTCGTCGCCGGTGCCGTTCGCCGACCAGTCGAGGGTGACCACGCGGCCGCCGGGCCGGACGACGCGCGCGAGCTCTGCGAGCGCCGCCTCGGTGGCGAACTCGTGGTAGGTCATCGTCGAGAACGCGGCGTCGAGTTCGTCGTCCGCGAGCGGGAGCGACGACGCCTCGGCGGTCACGGTTTCGACGTTCTCCGGGAGCCCCTTCGCCCGATAGCGGTCGTGCATCTCCGCTTGGACGTCGACGGCGTAGACCGTCCCGGCGAACGGGGCCACCTCGTCCGTGTAGAATCCGGTTCCGCTGCCGATGTCGGCGACGACGTCCTCGCCGCCGAGACCGAGCGCGGCGAGCAGTTCCTCGCGGGAGCCGAAGCGGTAGCGGTCCGGCCGTTCGAGCTTGGCCGACTCGTCGGCGTCGAAGGTATGAAATCCCATAACAGAAGCAGGCGCGCGCCGGACCTAAGTGTGTCCGTCCGGGCGGCTCGCCGTGCGGTCGACAGTCACAGTTAACAGGATCGCGCGCCGACGGGTGGGCGATGGCACCGACACTCCGAACCCCGACCGAACGGACCTGCGAGCGGTGCGGTCGCGAGGAAGTCTGGGACGGCGACGCCGGCACCTGGCGGCTGGCCGAGACGGACGGCGAGCGCGCCGTCGGGAGCCCGTACTGCATCCACGAGTGGGACATCAACGGCTCGTTCGTCCCGTTCGAAGACGACCACCCCGCGACGGCTTGATAGTGAGAGTAATCACTACGACTGCTCGTCACTCGGCCCGCGAGCCGAGCTCTTCCAGCACCGAGGCGGTCCCGTCGAAGTACGACTCGTCGAGAACGACGTCGGCGGCCTCGCGCGCGGCCGCGTCGGCGTTCGCGACGGCGTAGGACCAGCCGGCGACGCCGAACGTCGAGACGTCGTTTTCGCTGTCGCCGATCGCGACGAACGAGTCGGGATCGCGGTCGAGCGCCTCGGCCACCGCCTCCAGGCCGTCGCCCTTCTCGACGTCCGGCGTCTTGAGGTGGTACGCATAACCCGTGTCGACGACTTCGAGGTCGAACTTGGCGGCGACCTCGCGGAGGAGTTCCTCGTCGGCGTCGAGGTTCACGGCGATCTCCGTCCGCCGCCACTCGTTGACCGCGTCGAATCCGTCCCAGCCGAGGTCGCCGCCCCGCTCGACGAACGCGTCGGCCGCGGCCTGGGCCCGCTCCCGGTCGCCCTGGTAGGAGACGGCGCCGGCCGCGAGCACGACGCCGCCGTTCTCGGCGATCACGGTCGGCTCGATCCCGAGGTAGTGACAGAGGCTCACCGGGTAGGGGAACGCTTTCCCGGTCGCGAGGACGACCGGCGCGGTCCAGGCCTGGAGGTGGGCGAAGACGCGCGGGTCGAGTCTGCCGGACCCGTCGGTGAGCGTCCCGTCGATGTCGAGGACCAGCGGAGGCTCGGAGGTCATTGACGCTGATAGGCCCGCCCGGGGGAAAGAAGCACCGTTTGGCGGGTCGCGAGAGCTGTCCGTGGGCCGCGACCGCGACTCGCTTACGCGTCGACCGGCTCGACGCCGATCGTGACGGTCACGCCCTCGACGTCCCACTCCTCGACGAGCGCCGCGTCGCCGAGTTCGTCGGCGTCGACGAACGCCCGCGTGCGGGTCTCCTCGGCGACCACGTCGCGGTGGCGGTCGACGAACTCGGCGACCCGATCGTCGGCGACCTCGACGGCCGTCTCGATCTCGGCGTCGACCTCCAGGTCGAGTTGTTTGCGCATCTCCTGGATCCGACGGATCACGTCGCGCGCGTAGCCCTCGGCCTCGATCTCCTCGGTGAGGGAGGTGTCGACGTAGACGGTGCCGCCGTCGAAGTCCGCGCCCGAGACGTGCTCTGGGGGCTCGGCCTCGTAGCTCACCATCTCGTCGGTGAGTTCGTAGGTCTCGCCGTCGACGTCGACGCCGGACTCGACCGCCGCGCGCGTCTCGCCCCGGACGGCCTCCATCACCTTCTGGGCGTCGGCGCCGAACGCGGGGCCGATCACGCCCATCTCGGGGCTGGCGCGCTCGACCAGTTCGTCGAACTCCGCGACGACGTCGATTTCGCGGGCGTTGACCCGCTCGGAGAGGAGGGCCGACAGCGACTCGACCGCGTCGGCGACGCCGTCGTCCTCGGTGGCGACGACGACGCGCTGGACCGGCCACCGGAGCTTCCGGCCGCCCTGCTGGCGCGCGTTCGCCGCGGCCTCCTCGACGTCGCGGAGGACCGCCATCTGCCGCTCCAGTTCCGGATCGCGGCGGTCCGCGTCGGCCTCGGGGTACGACAGCGCGTGGACGCTCGTCGCCGATCCGTCGAGGTGCTGGTACATCCGCTCGGCGAGGTACGGCGTCACCGGAGCCAGGAGGCGGATCGTCTCGTCCATCACCGTCGCGAGCGTGGCGTAGGCGCCGCGCTTCGACGCCGAGTCCTCCTCTTCCCACATCCGCTCGCGGATCGCCTTCACGTAGAAGCGCGAGACGTCCTCGGTGAGGAATTCCAACACCGTGTTGAGCGCGGTGCTCACCTCGTAGTCCTCCCAGGCCTCTCTGGCTTCGGCCTCGACGGACTGGAGCCGCGAGAGGACCCACTCGTCGACGACGGTGAGGTCGCCGTCCGAGAGGTCGGCCTCGGCGGGATCGTAGCCGTCGAGGTCCATATACGGCAGGGGGAAGCGGAAGACGTTCCAGAAGATGTTGAGCGTCGACTGCATTTCGCCCAGGCCGTCCCACTCGAAGGAGAGGTCGACGCCCTGCTGGTCGTGGCTGAGGAGGTACGCCCGCAGCGGGTCGCGGCCGGCGCGCTCGATGGCCTCCTCGGGCGTGACGATGTTCCCGAGCGACTTGGACATCTTTCTTCCGTCCTCGTCGTTGACGAAGCCGTGCATCATCACTTCCTCGTATGGCGCGCGGCCGACGGCCGCAGAGCCCATTCCGAGCTGGGACCAGAACCACCCGCGGGTCTGGTCGTGGGCCTCGACGATCCAGTCGGCGGGCCACAGCTCCTCGTAGGCGTCGGTCTCGCTCGGGTAATCGAGCGTGCCCCACGTCGCGACCGAGGAGTCGATCCAGACGTCGAAGACGTCGGGGACGCGCTCGTAGGTCTTGCCGTCCTCGGTGATCGTCAGCGGATCGACCGAGGGCCGGTGGAGGTCGAGTTCGTCGGGGTCGACGTCCTGGTCCGCGCGCTCGGCGAGCTCCTCGCGCGTGCCGATCACGACCCAGTCGCCGTCGTCGGCCTGCCAGATCGGCAGGGGAATGCCCCAGTAGCGCTGCCGGGAGATGTTCCAGTCGGGCGCGTCCTCGACGAAGTCCCGGAAACGATTGTCGCGGGCCCACTGCGGGTACCACTCGGTCTCCTCGATGTTGTCCAGGAGGTCGTCCTTGATGTCGGTGACCGTGATGAACCACTGGTCGGTCGCGAGGAAGATGATGTCCGTGTCGCACCGCCAGCAGTGACCATACCGGTGCTCGTGGGTGCCCGACGCGAGCAGCGCGCCGTCCTCGTCGAGGTCGTCGATGATCTCCTCGTTGGCGTCGCGGACGAAGGTGCCCGCGTACTCGCCGGCTTGGTCGGTGAACTCCCCGCGGCCGTTCACGGGCACGAAGACGTCGAGATCGAGTTCCTGGCCGCGCGCGAAGTCCTCTTGACCGTGGCCCGGCGCGGAGTGGACCAGGCCGGTGCGGTCGGCCTCGACGTAGTCGGCCGTGTACACTTCCTGGGCGCCCTCGAAGTCGGCGTGCTCGTTCAGGTGCGGTTCGAGGGGGTTGTCGTAGGTCCAGCCCGTCAGCTCCTCGCCCGCGTACTCGTCTACGACCTCGTAGTCCTCGTAGCGACCCTCCTTGAGGACGTCCTCGACGCAGGGCTCGGCGATGTAGAGGACCTCCTCTTCTCGCGGCTGCCCGCCGCTCGAACTGTCCGAGGCGCTCTGCGCCTCGCTGTCGCCGCCCTTCTCGGCGCGGACAGCCTGGTAGGTCATCTCGCCGTCGACCGCGACGAAGGTGTTCGCGGGGATGGTCCACGGCGTCGTCGTCCAGATGACGAGGCTTCCCGCTCTGTCTTCCAGCGGGAACTTCACGTAGATCGACGGCGAGGTGATCTCGTCGTACTCGACCTCGTTTGCGGCGATGGCGGTCTGACAGCGCGGGCAGTAGTTCACCGAGCGCTTGCCCTGCTCGACGAGGCCGCGCTCGTCGACCTGCTGGAACGCCCACCACGCGGCCTCCATGTACTCGGGCGTGATGGTCTCGTAGGGGTTCTCCCAGTCCATCCAGACGCCGATCGACTGGAAGTCCTCGTCCATCGCCTCGCGGTTGCGGACGGCGAACTCCTTACACTCTTGGATGAACTCCTCGATGCCGTACTCTTCGATGTCGCGCTTGGTCTCGAAGCCGAGTTCCTCCTCGACTTTGACCTCGATCGGCAGGCCGTGCATGTCGTAGCCCGGCCGGTCGGTGACGCGGTGGCCGGTCATCCGCTTGTACCGGATGACGGCGTCCTTCAGCGTCTTGTTCCAGGCCGTGCCGAGGTGCATTTGACCTGACGTGTACGGCGGCCCGTCGACGAAGAAGAAGGGCGGGTCGTCGGCGTGGGCCTCCTTCGTCGCCTCGTAAGCGTCGGCGTCGTCCCAGTACTCCTCGACCGCGGACTCGACCGCCGCGGGCGTGTACTGGTCGTCGACTTCGTCCATACAGGTGGAGTGCCAGCGAACGTATATGAAATCCGTGGAACGGCCGCGAACGATCGGTTCTCCGAGCGCGGGGAGGATGTCAAGAACCGAGGCGGACCGTCCGCTCGGCGAGCAACGTCCCCGTTTCTTCGTCGTACACGGGCAGGCGGACCGTTCGGGGGCTCACATCGGCGCTGTACCGGACGAGCGTCGTCGCGATCACCTCCTCGGTGTCCGGCGGCAGATCGAGCTCCGAGGGGTCCCGCGGCGCTCGCGCCATCGGAGCGGTGACGGTCCGCCAGCCGGTCCAGCCGAGGTCGCCGTACAGGATCGTGGGGGCGACCTGGTAGGCGTTCGATCGCGACATCCGGGCCTCGTAGAGCACGAAGAACGTCGAGGAGTCGTCCGCCTCTCCCAACAGGTCGTCGAGGGAGTGCTCGTCCGGTGAGTACCCATCGGTGAAGAGCGCCGACACGTCGGACGGGGCGTCGGCGAACAATTCGGTGTGAGGGCTCGACGAGGACGACGCGGAGAGGCCGTCGACGAACCACGGTTCCGACGCCGGGTGAAAGGCGATGGTCGCGACGTCCATTTCGACGTCACCGCTCAGTTCTCGGCGCACCGTCCCGGTGCAGCCGGCGAGGGCGGTCAGCGACAGGGCGGCGGCCGACGTCGTCGAGAGGAGGGCTCGGCGATTCACGGTCGACTCTCTCGGAGCGACGAAAATATAACCACGGATCCGACCGCGACCGAAGAGGGTCGTGTGCAAATATCCCCTGTGGGCCACCATTCGGTGAGAATACTGGGTGTCCGGTCGTCGTGGTACCAGAACCGGTTCAGTGCGGGGCGGAGCTGTGGCAGCCGCGGAAGCGGAAGGGGCAGAGTGGATAACGTTGCGGTCGCCGCACCGATGCGTACCGCGAGCGAGGCCGGAGGCCGAGCGAGCGGCTCGTTTTTGGTCCAGATTTTTGTAAGGAGTGGTGCGCCGCAGGCGCACCCGACGCAGCAAAAAGGTGGGCTTTAGAAATCGGGGAGGTCCTCGGGCGCCTCGTATTCGGACTCCCAGGTGATGTACTCGTCTTTCAGGACGTCGCAGACGGTCTGTCCCAGTTCGGTCAGCCCGGCGTTGATCGACGAGACCGTCTTCCAGGAGTCGACGTCGGGGTGGATCTCCCGCTCCTTCCAGTCCTCGGGGATGCCGGGCGCGTGATAGCCCACGCGGTCGGCGAAGTCGTCCCAGAAGAAGTCGAAGTGCGAGAGCAGATCCAGATCGAGGACGACCTCCCACTCGGCTTCGGTCACGTCCGTCGATTCGCGCCACTCGACGAAGGCGTCCTCCCAGGCGCCGTCGCGGAGGAGCGCTTCGAGGTCGTCGCGCCGGTAGTCGGCGTCGCCGACGATCTCCGCGTCGTCGTACTCGTTGGGGTCGACGGCGTCTTCGAGCTCCGGTACCGCCGGGGTCTCGACCGAGAGCGTCATAGGGTCCGATTCGAGCGCGACCGGGATATACTGTCGGGAGTCGAGGCGCGCCGCCGACCCGTCACCGGCCGCCGAGCCCGCCGAAGTCGTCGAACTCGTCGAAGTCGTCGCGCTCTCCCGGAGGGTCGCCGGTCCGTTCGTCCGGGCCGCCGGGACCGGAGGATCCCTGTCGACCGTTCTCCGGGTCGTCGAGGTCGAAGCGCTCGGGCGGCTGGCCCGCCTCGTCGAGGACGACGTCGGAGACCTCGATCCGGCAGTCGACGCGGACCGCCAGCGCGATGGCGTCGCTCGGTCGGGCGTCGAAGACGAACTCCCGGGCCTGGCCGCGCTCGTAGCGCTCGGCGTCGACCTTCGCGTAGAAGGTGCCGTCCGCGACGTCGTCGATCCGCACGCGGTCGATCGCGCCGCCGAACTCGGTGAGCATCTCCACGAGGAGGTCGTGGGTCAGCGGCCGCTCGAACGCGTCGCCGGAGAGCGCGAACTGGATCGCCCGGGCCTGGTCGGCCGTGACCACGATCGGGAGGTACTCCTCCCGCGCGGACACGACGACCGCCGGGATGTTATCGCCGTCCGCGTCGACGCCGACGGCGATGCCCTCGACCTCGCCCGGGTGGTTCATACCTCCCCGTAGTGCGTCCTGGTACGAATACTTACGGGAGGCGGGCGGTGCCGCGGCAGTCCGCGGGCACCGATCACCGGCGCTGTCGGACGAACCAGACCGCGAACCACGCCAGCAGGACCGTCACGCCGCCGAGGAAGACGAGCAGGCCCGGCGGGACGCCCGAGGCGGCCGATTCGGCGGCGATGCGCGCGGATTCGGTGGACTGCGCCGAGAAGGTGCCGGCGTCGCCACCGCCGCCGGTCTTCGCGCCGAAGGGCAGTCCTTCGAGCGCGACCTGGGCGACGACGCTCACGAGGCCGACGACCGCGACGCCGCCGATCAGGCTCTTCAGCGCCGACGACAGCCCCGCCTTCTCCTCGTCGTTCGCCGCGACCACCACGAGCGGGCGGTCCGCGGGGCCGTAGACGTTCATCTCGCGGCCCTTCTCGGAGTAGACGGTGTCGACGACCTCGACCGCGCCGGCCGACTCCAGGCGTTCGAGGTGGTACTGGACGTTCTGCAGGGACGTCCCGACCGAATCGGCGAGGGCGGCGGGGTTCGTCGGCTCCTCGTGGAGCGCGGCGAGGATCTTCCGGGCGGTCGCCGAAGAGAGGACCGAGAGCAGTTCGTCGGCGTCGTCGTCGTCGAGTCCGACGACCCGGGGGGAGGCGTCGACCTCGGGCTCGGACTGGGAGGGCAGGAGGCGGGCCATCGCCCGACCGTACGACGGGGTCCGATACAAATCTGTTGTTCTCGCGGGGTCGGTGCGGTCGATCGATCGACCGCTCCGCAATACACTTGCGTGCCGGCGTCGTACTGGTGGCTATGTACGTCCGGGACGCGAAGAACCGCGACGAGGTCTGGTTGCTCGACAGGATCGAGGAGGCCGACATCGACGACCCCGCGTTCCGGTCGCGCGACTACGTCATCGCGCTCGACGAGGAGACGTCGCGGAAGGCGGGCTTCGGGCGCATCCGCGTCCACAAGACCGACGCGGGGAACTTCTGCGAGCTCGCGTTCGTCTACACCCTGCCGCCGTGGCGACAGCAGGGCGTCGCCGCCCACGTCATCGAGCGGCTCGTCGATGAGGCCTCCGACGAGGGCTACGACACGGTCTACACGTTCACGCGCCAGCCCGAGTACTTCACGCCGTTCGGGTTCGAGCCGCGCGAGACGAGCGAACTCCCCGAGCCGGTGGCCGAGCGCCTCCGGCGAGTGCGGAAGGAGCGGGGCGAAGACGTCATCGCGATGGCCGTCGAGCGGGCGGACTTCTCGGTGCCGTCGCGGTTCCGCGAGCGCTTCAAGAACGCCTCGCCCGCGGACGAGCCCGAAGACGGCGAGGTCCCCGTCGAGGAGACCGCCGAGGACTTCGGGATCGACGCCGACGAGGCGACGTACAAGTACGACACCGGGAACTGACGCTCGCGGGCGGCTACTGACTGACAACAGACAGATCAGGTCCGATCGTCGAGGAAGTCGGTGCTGAAGACGATGTACGCGAGCACCGAACAGAAGAGGATCGGGGGGAGGATCGCGAACGCCCACAGCGGCTCGATCCCCCAGCCCAGGAGGAGCACGACGTCCGCGAGCCCGATCGCGAGGAACGGCGCGACCGCGAGCGCGGCGCGTTTGCGATTCTTGCCGTCGTCGCCCTGGAGGGGCGCGTCGGGGTCGAACTCCTCGTCGGGCGCCGCGGCGTCGCCGCGATCGTCGGCCGTCGTGGACGAGGCCATACCCGAAGTCGGCGCCGGAGCGACAAAAGCGCCGCGCTCGCGGCCGCGGGGAGGCCGTCGATGTCGGGCCTATTCCGATTTCAGCACGGACGACAGTAGCCTCTACAAGTCTTCACTCACCTGATCGACGACTGCGTGTTATCGGACGAGCGATCAGTCGCGAACGCTACCCCCTCCGTCGACCCCGGACCGGGAGCCGATCAGACGCCGTCCTCGGCGCGTTCCGCGCGTGAGGCCAGTTCCACGAGGCCGAACAGCAGCCCGAGGAGCGCGCCCGAAATGACGACGCCGTATAGCGCGAAGGCGAGCGGCGTCACCGGCAGGGTCACGCCGGTGCCCAGGACCGGTATCTCCGAGGCGACGGCCGAGCCGTTGCTTCCGACGAGCCATCCGATGCCGGCCGAGATCCCCACGATCGAGGCCCCGACCGCTAGCATAATCCGGCGGCCGAGTCCCTCCCGTCCCGCGGCAGCCTCGGGAGTCGCGTCCGCGTCCGCGTTCGGTTCCGATTGCACACCTCCGCTACGGCGCGCGGGGGCCTTGCCCTTTCGGTCCGGCGTGGTCGGGACCTCCCGAGAGCGGCGGCGATCGGACCCGACGGCAACGTACAAACCCCGACCGCTCGAACGGGGGATCGATGACGGACGAACATAACCTCGTCGGGCGCGCACGCGAGGCGCTCGAAGACGCGCACGTCCCCTACTCCGAGTACCGGGTCGGCGCCGCGCTCGAAACCGCCGACGGCTCGGTCTACGTCGGCTGCAACATCGAGAACGCGAACTACTCCAACAGCCTCCACGCCGAGGAGGTCGCGATCGCCGAGGCGGTAAAGGAGGGCCACCGGGCCTTCGAGCGGGTCGCGGTTTCGTCGGGCGCCCGCGACGGCGTGACGCCCTGCGGGATGTGCCGGCAGACGCTCGCGGAGTTCGCCGACCCAGGGTTAGAAGTGGTCTGCGACGAGGGCGGCAACGAGACCTCGACGTACACGCTCGGCGAACTCCTCCCGAACGCCATCTCCACGGAGACGCTCTCGGACGCCGAAGCGAGGCGGGCCGGCGACCGGGACGGCGACGACGACGCGTAGATCGGACGCGGCCCGCCCGGGCGACAGTATATTTTCCCCGCGGACGGGAGTGCCTGTATGACCGACAGCGAAGACCCGAACGACGAGACCCAGTACCACCTCGCGGTCGGCCCCGACGACGTCGCCGACAGCGTTCTGCTGCCCGGCGATCCCGATCGCGTCGACAAGATCACGGCGCTGTGGGACGACCACGAGGAGCGCGCCGCCCACCGCGAGTACCGCACGGCCACCGGCACCTACGAGGGGACGCCGATCTCCGTCACCTCGACGGGCATCGGCAGCCCCTCCGCGGCCATCGCCGTCGAGGAGCTCGCCCGCGTCGGCGTGGACACCTTCGTCCGCGTCGGGTCCTGCGGCGCGATCCGGCCCGAGATGGACGTCGGCGACCTCGTCATCACCTCGGGCGCGGTCCGCCAGGAGGGCACCTCGAAGGAGTACGTCCGGGAGGACTACCCCGCGGTCGCCGACGGCGAGGTCGTCTCCGCGCTCGTCGCGGCCGCCGAGCGCCTCGGCTACGACTACCACGTGGGGCTGACGATGAGCGCCGACTCCTTCTACGCCGGCCAGGGCCGCGCCGGCTTCGAGGGCTTCACCGCGGCGGGCTCGGAGTCGCTGGTCGAAGAACTCCGGGACGCCAACGTGAAGAACATCGAGATGGAGGCGGCCGCGCTCCTCACGCTCGCGAACGTCTACGGGCTCCGCGCCGGCGCGGTCTGTTCGGTCTACGCCAACCGAGTGACGGGAGAGTTCCGCACCGAGGGCGAGTCGCGCGCGGCAGAGGCCGCAAGCCTGGCGGTCCACCTGCTCGCGAAGATGGAGGCGGTGAAGGAGGAGGCGGGCGCCGACCGCTGGCACGCGGGCCTGTCGATCGAGTGAGCGAGGCGGGAATCGCGGAAACCGCACCACGGCGGATTTCGCCGGCGGCGGCGTTTCGCAGTCCCTTTATTCGATGCCGCCGCAGGGTCGCGTATGAGTACGCAGGTCGTCGTCGTCGGTTCCGGCTACGCGGGCGCCGGCGCCGTCAAACGGCTCGAAGATGAACTCGATTCCGATGCGGAACTCACCTGGATCTCCGAGAACGAGTACCACCTCGTCCTCCACGAGGTCCACCGCTGCATCCGCGACCCGAGCGTCGAATCGAAGATCGCCATCCCGATCGACGAGATCAAATCCGACTCGACGGCGTTCGTCAAGGGCCACGTCACGGACGTCGACGTCGACGAGCGCGTCGTCGAACTCGACGGCGGCGAGGACGTCGACTACGACTACCTCCTCCTGGCCGTCGGGTCGGGCACGGCCTTCTTCGGCATCGACGGGCTCGAAGAACACGCCCACGAACTGAAGGGCCTCGACGACGCCCGCGCGATCCACGCCGACGTGAAGGAGGCCGCAGAGGACGCCTCCCGCGACGACCCCGCACAGGTCATCGTCGGCGGCGCGGGCCTCTCGGGCATCCAGACCGCTGGCGAGATCGCGGAGTACCGCGACGAGCACCGCGCGCCGATCGACGTCACGCTTGTCGAGGGCCTCGACGAGGTCTTCCCCGGCAACGACCCCGAGCTCCAGGGCGCGCTCCGCAAGCGCCTCGAAGACCTCGACGTCGAGATCCTCACCGGCGACTTCATCTCCGAAGTCGACGAGGAGACCGCCTACCTCGGCGGCGGCGAGGACGACCCGGCGCTCGATTACGACGTCCTCATCTGGACCGGCGGGATCACCGGCCACGACGAGGTCCACGGGATGGACCTCGACCAGGACGACCGCTCGCACCGGGTCTTCGCGGACGCGGACTTCCAGACCTCCGACGAGCGCGTCTTCGCGCTCGGCGACACCGCCCTGGTCGAACAGGGTCCCGACGACGTCGCGCCGCCGACCGCCCAGGCCGCCTGGCAGGCCGCCGACGTCGCCGGCGAGAACGTCGCCCGCGCCGTCGCGGGCAAGCCGCTGAAGACCTGGCGGCACGACGACAAGGGAACGGTCGTCTCCGTCGGCGACGACGCCGTCGCCCACGACGTCAAACTGCCGGTGCTGGGTCGCTTCCCGATGAACGTCTTCGGCGGGCCCGCCGCGCGGAACCTCAAGAAGACGATCGCCGCCCGCTGGATCGCCGACGTCGCCTCGCCGCGCCACGCGCTGGACGCGTGGGACAGCCTGTAATCCGGCACCCGTAGCAGCGTCCACTCGTCGGCGGCGCGACGCCCCGACGGAGCAACCCTGCACGCCACGATCGGCGTGCGGAGTAATCACATCAGACGGAAGCGCAGGAGTCGCTTCTGTCCAGGATGCTACGACGCCGGCGGCGTGGCAGAGTCGACAGTCGGACTGCGGCAGAAGCGAGTCGAGAGGCGGAAAGCGCCGAGAGATCAGTGCGAGGCGTCGCTGACGGGCGCGCGCATGTCCTCGATCCGGAGGATCAGGATGTTCCCGGTGTCGTCCTTGCCGTCGACGACGCCCTCGATGACGAGCTTCGAGAGCGGCGTCGGGCCGACGGTGACCTCGTCGCCCTCGTGGAACTCCCGTACCGAGCCCTGGATGTGGATCTCCGCGCGGCAGAGTTCCGGATGGTGAACCGACGAGAGGTCGATCTCGTCGACGTTGGCGTTCTCGACCTCCTCGCCGTCGTGGAAGAGCGGGACGAACGCGGGCTCGTCCATCTGATTGACGTCGAGCGCCTCGTAGGCGTTCGCGGTCGGCTTGTACCCGCCCTTGGGGCCGGGGACGCCCTCGACCAACTGGAGGGCCTTCAGGCTCTGCATCTGGTTCCGGATCGTGCCGGGGTTACGGTCGACCTCGGCGGCGATGTCCTCGCCCTTGACTGCATCTTCGGTCTCGCGATGGAGATTTATCAGCGCCGTCAGAATAGTTTTCTGACTGGACGTCAGTTCGATGGATGACATACCCAATCATTCGCCGTATACGGCCTTAAATCCGGTGGATGGTTTTACCGACTGTCAAACAGTCACCCGATTTTCGACCCGAAACCGTACCGGTATCTCAATATCGGAACATAGCGCTCGGGTCCGCTCCCCTCCTCGCCGGCACCGTCGGCGGAATCACTTTGTGCGTTCTGGCTCGTGAAGGCCTATGGACGGAGCGACGCGAACGGTCCAGATCATCGGTGCGCCGACCGACTACGGCGCCAACCGCCGGGGCGTCGATATGGGGCCCTCGGCGATCCGCTATGCGGGCCTCGCGGACCAGCTGAGACAGATCGGTATCGACGTCGTGGACGGCGGCGACATCCCGGCGCCGCGGGCCGAAGAGCGCGACCCCGAGGCCGAGACGCTCGCGAGCGGCCGGGCGAAGTTCCTCCGGGAGACCCGCCAGGTCGCGACCCGGCTGGCCGACCGCGTCGCCGAGACGCTCGCGGCCGGGGAGACGCCGCTGGTCCTCGGGGGCGATCACTCAGTCGCGATCGGCTCGGTCACGGGATCAGCCCGGGACGCGCGGGTCGGCGCCGTCTGGTTCGACGCCCACGGCGACTTCAACACGCCGGCGACGTCGCCGTCGGGGAACGTCCACGGAATGCCGCTGGCAGCGCTCCTCGGCGTCGGCGAGTTCGACGGCGTCGAGTGGGCGAACGCGGTCGGCCTCGACGCGGAGAACGTCGCGCTCGTCGGCCTCCGCGACGTCGACGCCGACGAGCGGCGGGCCATCCGGGACTCCCCGGTGACGGCGTTCACGATGTCGGACATCGACGAGCGCGGGATCCCGGCGGTCGTCGACGACGCCCTCGACGTCGCGACGGTCGGGACCGACGGCGTCCACGTCAGCCTCGACCTCGACTGGCTCGACCCCCGCGAGGCGCCCGGCGTCGGAACCCCTGTCCGCGGCGGGGTCACGTACCGCGAGGCCCACGCGGCGCTGGAGGCGGTCGCCGAGTGCGACTGCCTGCGCTCGCTGGAGCTCGTCGAGGTGAACCCCATCCTCGACGAGCACAACGAGACCGCGGCGCTGGCGACGGAGCTGGCGGCGAGCGCGCTCGGAAAACAGATCCTGTGACGGGCGTGCGATACGCCCCCACACCGCGTTTCCGGTGAAATCGACCGGTTCGAAGGCGTCAGGTCGCGCGGCGGGCCGGTCGATTTCCCGCCGTCAGTCCCCGCCGTCGGCGGACGCGGGCGCGGAGTCCCCTTCGGATTCGGCGTCCGAGTCGGCGTCGGCCGCGACCTCGTCGGCCGCTGTCTCGCCGGGGTGGACGTCGACGCTGGCGACGGCGTCGCCGGACTCTAAGTCCATCACGATCACGCCCATCGTGTTGCGGCCGACCGTCGAGATGTCCTCGACCGGGGTTCGGAGGATCTGCCCGTCGCCGCTCATCACGAACAGGTGATCGCCGGGGCCGACGGTCTCCAGTTCGCAGACGCGCCCGTTGCGGTCGTTGGTCTTGATGTCGATGAGCCCCTTGCCGTTCCGGGACTGCCGCCGGTACCGGTCGACGTCGGTCCGCTTGCCGTAGCCGTGTTCGGTCACGGTCAGCACCCACTCGTGGCGGTCGGGTTCGACGGCCGCCAGCGCGGCCACCTCGTCGTCGCCTTCGAGGTTGATCCCGCGGACACCGCGCGCCGAGCGGCCCATCGATCGGACGTCGCCCTCCTCGAAGCGGATCGCCATCCCGTCGCGGCTCGCGAGGATCAGGTCCCGACTCCCGTCCGTGACCTCTACGTCCGCCAGCGCGTCGTCCTCGTCGAGCTTCGTCGCGATGATCCCCGTCGAGCGGATGTTCTGGAACTGCTCGACACTCGTCCGCTTCACGTACCCGTTCCGGGTCGCCATCGTGAGGTACTTCTCCTCGTCGGCCTCCATCTCGGCCGTGTTGACGACGGCAGTGATCTCCTCGCCGTCGTCTAGGTCGAGGAGGTTCACCGCCGACTTCCCGCGGGCGGTCCGGGACATCTCCGGCACCTGGTAGGTCTTGAGCTGGTAGACCTGGCCGTGGTTGGTGAAGTACAGGAGGTAGTCGTGCGTGCTCGCGACGTACACCGACGAGACGCGGTCGCCCTCCTTCAGTTCGGTCCCGATGATGCCCTTGCCGCCGCGGTGCTGGGCGCGGAAATTATCGAGGGGCATCCGCTTGATGTAGTCGTCCTCGGTGACGACGACGACGACGTCCTCCTCGGCGATGAGGTCCTCGTGGGTGACCGTCCCGGTGTCCTCGACGATCGAGGTCCGGCGGTCGTCGTCGTACTCGTCTTTGATCTCCTCCAGTTCGGACTCCACCACGGCGTCGAGCTCGTCGGGGTCGTTCAGGATCGTCTCCAATCTCCGGATGCGGGCCTGGACCTCCTCGTACTCGTCTTCGATCTCGCCGGCCTCCATCGCGGTGAGCGAGCCGAGCTGCATCGCGACGATGTGGTCGGCCTGCGCCTCCGAGAAGTCGAAGGTCGGCAGTGCCTCGCCGTCGACCTCGACGACGTGTTCGCCGCGCAGCGCGGCCTTGGCGTCGTCGCGGCTCTCCGAATTGCGGATGACGTCGACCACGTCGTCGACGTTCTCCAGGGCCGTCAGCCGGCCTTCGAGGATGTGCGCGCGGTCCTCCTTCTCTTCGAGTTCGTAGGCCGAGCGGCGGCGGACGACCTCGCGGCGGTGGTCGAGGTACTCCTCCAGGGTCTCTTTGAGGTCGAGGACCTGCGGCTGGCCGTCGACCAGCGCGAGGTTGATGACGCCGAAGGTGGATTCGAGGTGATGTTCGAGCAGTTGGTTCTTGACCACCTCGGCGTTGGCGCCGCGCTTGAGTTCGACGACGACGCGGATGCCGTCGCGGTCGGACTCGTCGCGGAGGTCGCGGATGCCCTCGATCTTCCCCTCGTTGACGTCGTCGGCGATCCGCTCGACGAGGCGCGCCTTGTTCTCCTGGTAGGGGAGTTCGGTGATGACGATTCTGTCCTCTTGGACCTCGAACTCCGCGCGCACGCGGATCCGGCCGCGACCCGTCTTGTACGCCTTGTGGATCGCGTTGCGGCCGACGATGTTCGCGCCGGTCGGGAAGTCCGGTCCCTTGACGTGCTCCATCAGGTCCTCGACGGTGCAGTCGGGGTGCTCGATGAGGTGGGTCGTCGCGTCGATCACTTCACCCAAGTTGTGCGGCGGGATGTTCGTCGACATCCCGACGGCGATGCCCGACGAGCCGTTGACGAGGAGGTTCGGGAACGCAGAGGGGAGGACCTCCGGCTCTTCCAGCCGGTCGTCGTAGTTGGACTGGAAGTCGACGGTGTCCATCTCGATGTCGGCCAATAGCTCCTCTGCGATCGGCGCCATCCGGGCCTCGGTGTAGCGCATCGCGGCCGGCGGGTCGCCGTCGACGGAGCCGAAGTTCCCCTGGCCGTCGACGAGGGGGTACCGCATCGAGAAGTCCTGGGCCATCCGCGCGAGGGTGTCGTAGATGGCGGAGTCGCCGTGCGGGTGGTAGTCACCCATCGTCTCGCCGACGATTGAGGAGGACTTCCGGTGCGAGGAGCGGGCGGTCACGCCCGACTCGTGCATCGCATAGAGGATGCGGCGGTGGACCGGCTTGAGGCCGTCGCGGACGTCGGGCAGCGCCCGGCCCGCGATGACCGACATCGCGTAGTCGATGTAGGACTGTTCCATCTCCTGTTCGATCCGGGCGGTCTCGACCTCGGCGGCGATGCCCGCGCCGGGATCGAACTTCTCGGGGGCGTCCGAACTCATATGTCGACCCACTCCGCTTCGGTGGCTCGCTCCTTGATGAACTGCTTCCGCGGCTCGACGGCGTCACCCATCAGCACAGAGAACATCTTGTCGGCGGTCGCGGCGTCCTCGACGGTGATCTGCTTCAACACCCGGTTCTCGGGGTTCATCGTCGTGTCCCAGAGCTGTTCGGGGTTCATCTCCCCGAGGCCCTTGAACCGCTGGACCTGGGTGGGGTTGCCGTCGCACTTTTCCTCGATGATGCGGTCGCGCTCGGCCTCGGTCATCGCGTCGTAGGTCTCGCCGCGGTACCTGACGCGGTACAGCGGCGGCTTGGCCGCGTAGACGTAGCCGGCCTCGACGAGCGGCCGCATATGGCGGTAAAAGAGCGTGAGAAGGAGCGTGCGGATGTGCGCGCCGTCGACGTCGGCGTCTGTCATCAGGATGATGCGCTCGTAGCGCACGTCGTCGATGTCGAACTCCTCGCCGACGCCCGCGCCGATCGCGGTGATGAGCGCGCGGACCTCGTCGTTCTCCAACACTCTGTCGAGCCGGTGCTTCTCGACGTTCAAGATCTTCCCCTTCAGCGGGAGGATGGCCTGGAACCGCCGGTCGCGGCCCTGCTTCGCCGACCCGCCGGCGGAGTCGCCCTCGACGACGAACAGTTCGGACTCGCCCGGATCGCGGCTCTGACAGTCCGCGAGCTTGCCCGGCAGCGACGTCGACTCCAGGGCGGACTTCCGCCGGGTGAGCTCCTCGGCCTGTTTGGCGGCCTTGCGGGCCTTCGCGGCCTCGACGGCCTTCATCACGATCGCCTGGGCGGTGTCGGGGTGCTCTTCGAGGTAGGTCCCGAGCTTCTCGTGGGTCACCGACTCGACGATGCCCCGGACCTCGCTGTTGCCGAGTTTGGTCTTGGTCTGACCCTCGAACTGCGGGTCGGGGTGCTTGATCGAGATCACGGCGGTGAGGCCCTCGCGGACGTCCTCGCCCTTCAGGGAGTCCAGGTCGTCCAGGAGATTCTGCTCTTTGGCGTAGTCGTTGACGACGCGGGTGAGCGCCGTCTTGAACCCCGTGAGGTGGGTCCCGCCCTCGCGGGTGTTGATGTTGTTCGCGAAGGCGTGGATCGAGCCCTGGAGCTCCTCTGTGGCCTGCATCGCCACCTCGATCTCGACGTCGCTCTCCGAGTCCGAGTAGTAGATGACGTCGTCGTGGAGGACGGTCTTGGTCTCGTCGAGGTAGCGGACGAACTCCCGGATGCCGCCCTCGTAGCGGAACGTCCGCTCGCGGGCGACGTCCTCCGGGGCGTCCTCGTCGGCGCGCTCGCCCTCGGGCGCGTCGTCGCGGCCGGCCTCCTCGACTAGCCGGATCTCGACGCCGGAGTTGAGGAAGGCCAGCTCGCGCAGCCGGCTCTCCAGGGTGGAGAAGTCGAACTCGACGGTCTCGAAGATGTCGCCGTCGGGCCAAAAGCGGACGGTCGTGCCCGTCTCTTCGCCATCTTCGAGGTCGCGGACGCGCTCGAAGGCGCCCTCTTCTGGCTCGCCGTGGTCGAAGCTGTCGCGCCACAGCGCGCCGTCGCGTTTGATCTCGACCGCCAGGCGCTCGGAGAGGGCGTTGACGACGGAGACGCCGACGCCGTGGAGGCCCCCGGAGACCTGGTAGGACTTGTTGTCGAACTTCCCGCCGGCGTGGAGGACCGTCATGATGACCTCGACGGCGGGCCGGTCGTACTGCTCGTGGGTGTCGACCGGGACGCCGCGGCCGTTGTCCGAGACCGACACCGAGCCGTCGTCGTGGAGGGTGACTTCGATGTGGTCACAGTAGCCCGCGAGCGCCTCGTCGATCGCGTTGTCGACGACCTCGTAGACGAGATGATGTAAGCCGCGAGAGTCCGTCGACCCGATGTACATTGCCGGGCGCTTCCGGACGGCTTCGAGGCCCTCCAGAACCTGGATCTGCCCGGCACCGTACTCTGTATCGCGTGACATTGAACGTATCTTCGTTAAGCCACGTTCGTTCTTAAACCCTCGCACGCGCGGGCGCGAGAAGGAAAATACTGAGTCAGTCGAACCGACAGCACAAAGACATCGCCCGCGCTACCGAAACGTATGAGCGACGCCGAACGCGACGCCCCGAAGCCGAGCGAGATCGGCAACGAGACGGACGCGCCGCCGGTCTCGGAGAAGCCGTACAAGATCATCTTCGAGGGGAACAAATGCATCGGCGCGGGCCGCTGTGCCGAGGTCGCCGACAACTGGGAGATGGACATCAAATCCGGACTCGGACGGCCCCAGTCGTACTACATCGGCGAGGACGAACTCGACGAGAACGTCCGGGCCGCGGAGATCTGCCCCGGCAAGAAGGACAAGGGCGTTATCCACGTCGTCGACCGCCGGACCGACGAGGAGATCGCGCCGGACCCGCACGGCGACGGGACGCTCAGCGTCGACTGGTAGCGCGAGCGGTCGGGCGAAACGAAACCACTAACCCGACGTCCCCGGAATCCCCGTGTGCGCGGGGGTGGCTGAGCCAGGCCAAAAGCGGCGGACTTAAGATCCGCTCCCGTAGGGGTCCGCGGGTTCAAATCCCGTCCCCCGCATCCGAATCTGCGAGCGACGCGAGCAGGTCGGTTCTACGGACGGATTTGAATCAGAGAGCGTCGCGAGCGCTGATTCTGCGGAATTCAATACGTAAATCAGAAACCGACTGCGTTGCGACCGCGGATCGGATCCCTCATCCGACGACCTCGGCCCCCGACGGGAGGTACTCCCGCGCGGTCCGCTCGGCCTCCTTTCCCGCCGGCACGAGCGTCGGCTCGGTGATGGGCTCGTCGAACCGGTCCCGGTCGGGCTCGACGGGCGCCAGCATCTCGGTGAACATCGATCCCCGGCGGCCGGCCGCGCCGACGATGCCCCCGTAGACCGGCTCGTCCTCCGGGAGGTCGTCGGGATGCGGGAACTGCTCGCGGTAGGTCCGCGTGGCCCGCCGGAGGTAGTCTGCCGCGCGCTCCTGCTCGTACTGGCTCTCGTCGAAGTACTGCTGGGCGTGCGGGTCGTCGGGGCCGACCTCGCCGTGCTCCGGCGACTCGAAGAGGACCGACTCGGTCGTGGTGTGGACCTGCGGGAAGCGGAGGTTCGCCGTGTAGCTGTCCGGGTATCGGATGATCAGCGGGAAAAACAGCATCCCCTGGACCGTCGAACGCCGCTGGATGCGCCACAGCGCTTCGAGGTAGTAGACGGCGAGCTCGCCGGCCAGATCGTCGCGCTCGCCCATAATGTACGCCCTCGCGACGCCTTCGTAGTCGTCGCCGGCGACCTGGCGCAGCCGGTATTTGCACCGCTCGGCGATGTACTCGAACTCCCGGTCGTAGGCCGTCGCGACCGAAATCGAGGGGTCCGAGAGCATATCGGCCTTCCGGCGGCACCCCTCCGCGAGCTTCATCGCCGTCTTGTGGAGCTGCAGTTCGTCCTCGTAGGTCCGTAGCGGCATCCGGATCGCCCGCCCCTCCAGCACGTCCGCCCGATCGCGCCACCCTCGCTCCCCCGAACTCATCAACCAAACACACGTTCCAGTGAGATAATAACATAAGCGGTCGGGCGGCCGCGCCTGTCGGGCGAATCCGAAAGTCGACGAGAGGGCGATGCGAGGGCGGGCCGATCGCTCCGACAGGGGTAAAAACCACGGCGCGGTAGGAGGACCAATGAGTCAGGAAGCGGCCGAGGAGGGTCGCGTCCGCGTCGTCGGGACCGCCCACGTCTCCGAAGAGAGCGTCCGCGAGGTCGAGGAGACGATCGAGGCCGAGCGCCCCGACGTCGTCGCCGTCGAACTGGACGAGGGCCGGTACCAGCAGCTGAAGGGCGGCGAGCCCGACGACATCGAGCCGAGCGATCTGCTCTCCGGCAACACGGTGTTTCAGTTCATCGCGTACTGGATGCTCTCGTACGTCCAGGCGCGCCTGGGCGAGAAGTTCGACGTGACGCCCGGCGCGGATATGCTTTCGGCAGTTGAGACCGCCGAGGAACTGGGCATCGACGTGGCGCTCGTCGATCGCGACATCAACGAGACGATGCGGCGCTTCTGGTCGCAGATGGGCCTCGTCGAGAAGCTCCGGATGGTCGGCGGCCTCGCGTTCGGCATCGGCGACAGCCGCGGCGTGGGGCTCGCGGGCGGGACGATCCTCGGACTGGTCTTCGGCCCGCTCGTCGCGATCTTCGGCGGCAGCGTCGGCATCGGACTCCCGGTGCTCTCCAGGGTCGCCGGCGGCGCGATCCTGGGCGTCGCGGCCGCGGTCGCCGTCTGGATCGCTTCGGCGTCGATGGCCTCGACCGAAGACCGCCTGCTCGCCGCGCTCGGCATCGGCGTCGCCGCGGGCGGCATCGGCGGCGTCGGGCTCGGGCTCGCCGCGCCCGTCACCGACCTGCTCGGGTCCTTCGTCGTTCGCGTCGTCGGAAGTATGACCCTGGGCGTCTTCGGCGGCCTGCTCGTCGGCGGCGTGCTCGGGCAGTTCGCGGCCTCGTTCGGTTACGGCGACGTCGAGGACGTCGAGGAACTGGATATGTCCGAGATGACCGACACCGACGTCGTGAGCGCGATGATGGAGGAGTTCCGGCAGTTCTCGCCCGGCGGCGCGCAGGCGCTCATCGACGAGCGCGACGCGTTCATCGCGCACAAGCTGATCGCGCTCAGACGGACCGGCGCCGACGTCGTCGCCGTCGTCGGGGCGGGCCACCGCGAGGGGATCGAGCGCTACCTCGACCACCCCGAGGAACTCCCGCCGATGGAGTCGCTCACGGGCACCCAGAGCGGCCGGATCCCGTGGGCGAAGGTCGTCGGCACCGGCATCTCGGTCGTCGTCGTCGGCTTCTTCGTCCTGCTGGCGCTGTCGTCGGCCGGCGACCGCACCCTGCTCCGGCTGTTCGGCGCGTGGTTCCTCGTCAACGGCCTCTTCGCCGCGGGCCTGGCGAAGGCCGCGGGCGCGCGGTGGTCGTCGTCGCTCGTCGGCGGCGCCGTCGCGTGGATGACCTCGATCAACCCCTTCCTCGCGCCCGGGTGGTTCACGGGCTATATGGAACTCCAGCACGACCCCGTGAACATCTCCGACATCGGGACGCTCAACGAACTGCTCGCCGACGAGGAAAAGCCGATCCCCGACCTCTTGGAGGAGATGTTCGCCGTCCCGCTGTTCCGCCTCATCGTCGTCGTGGCGGCGACGAACGTCGGCAGCATCGTCGCCTCCGCGCTGTTCGTCGCGTACCTCCTGCCCCTGTTCGCGCTCGACCTCGGCGGCGCGGCGGGCGTGACTCGGCTCCTCTTCGAGGGCGCGCGGAACGGCTGGGAGATCCTCTGGAGCGTGCTCGGATGAACAGAGCGACCGGCGCTGCCGAAGATCGCGTGCGGTCCGCATCCGCACTCGCGCCCGCGCCCACAAGGACCATCACGCTCTCGCCCCAACCTCGCCCACGATGAGCGCGCCCAGTCCCAGCCTCTCGTTCAGCTCGAAGGAACTCCAGGACCTGGCGCTCGCGTGGATCGCGCTCGGTCTCGCCTTCGCCATCTTCTTCGCAGGCGGCGGCCAGCGCGCCGTGACCGGGATCCTCCGCGGCGGCATCGTCGGCCCGCTCCTGCTCAGCCTGCTCACCGCCGGGATGGGCTTTCTCCTCCACGAGGTCGCCCACAAGGTCGTCGCCGTCCGGTTCGGCCAGGTCGCGGAGTTCCGCGCCGACTACGGGATGCTCTTTCTGGCCGTGGTGAGCGCGCTCGCCGGCTTCATCTTCGCGGCACCGGGCGCGGTCCACCACCGCGGCCGACTCACCAGGCGGGAACACGGGCTGATCGCGCTGGCCGGCCCGGCGACGAACGTCGTCCTCGCGGTCGTGTTCCTCCCGGTGTTCTTCGTCGGCCTGCTGGTGAACTCGGAGTTCGTCGCGCTCGCGGGCTCGCGCGGGCTGACGATCAATCTCTTCCTGGCGACGTTCAATATGCTCCCCTTCGGACCGCTCGACGGCAAGACCGTCTTGGGCTGGAGCAAAACGGCGTTTGCGGCCTTCTTCGTCCCTTCGGTGGTGCTGACGATCGGCGCCTTCGTCGTCGGGTTCGGGTTCTGATCAGTCGCGGCCCGTCGACGGCTGTCGGTGGCCGTGCCCGGCGACGAGGGCGAGCGCGTTCGCCGCGAGCAGGCCGGCGAACAGCGCGCCCTCGCTCCCGGCGAGGCCGCCCGCGAGGAGCGGCGGGTAGGTGACCGGGAGGAAGACGGCGAGCCAGAAGCCGACGGCCGCGACGCCGCGGCGTCCGACGTCGGCCGCGACGGTCGCGAGGTCGATCGGCCGCCTGAGCGCGTCGCGTTCGATGGAGGGGTCGAAAGATTCGGGGACGCTGGACATCTGTTCTCGTCCGTACCAAGGGGCCACACCCCTATATAACGCCGAGAGCGTTCAGTAGCGTTCAGTCGTTTCGCGACCGTTCACCGCGGCGCCCGGGCGGTTTGACGACGTTTTACGAGCGTTTTAGAACGCCGTAGATCGTTCAAAGACCGATCTGAGTCGTCTCCGACGGTTTTGACGAATAGATCCGAACGGGACCTCATACTGTCGGACACAAGTCTGTGAAGAATTTCGCCGCCCGGGGCGGCGAATATCTTGAAACAGTTGTGTCCGACAGTATCAGCGCGCTCGCAGACCGGACGTATTTTGATTCCTCGCCGCGGGTGTCCGCGTATGAGCGACGACGAGGCGGCTCCGGGGGGCTCGGACGCCGACGACGAGGAACTGACCTACGCCGACGCGGGCGTGGACATCGAGGCCAGCGAGGCGGCGACGGCGGCGCTGATCGGCGCCGTCGGCGAGAGCGAGGGCGACTACGCCGGGCTGCTCGACATCGGCGACCGCTACCTCGCGCTGGCGACCGACGGGGTCGGCACGAAGCTCCTCGTCGCCGAGGCGCTGGCAGACTACTCGACGGTCGGCATCGACTGCATCGCAATGAACGCCAACGACCTCGTCGCGGCCGGCGTCCGCCCGGTGGCGTTCGTCGACTACCTCGCGGTGGACGAGCCCGACGAGACGTTCTCCGAGCAGGTGGGCGAGGGGCTCGACGCGGGCGCCGAGGCCGCCGACATCGAACTCGTCGGCGGCGAGACCGCCGTGATGCCCGAGGTCGTCCGCGGCCTCGACCTCGCGGGCACCTGCACCGGCCTCGCGGCAAAGGACGCCGTCTTCCCCGGCGAGGCCGAACCGGGCGACGCGCTCGTCGGCTTTTCGTCCTCGGGCATCCACTCCAACGGCCTGACGCTCGCGCGGACGGCGGTCACCCGCGAGCACGAGTACACCGATCCCTGTCCGTTCGGCGACTACGACACCCTCGGGGAGGCGCTCCTCGAACCGACGCGGATCTACACGCACCTGCTGGATCCGATGCGCGACCACGACGTCCGCGCGGCGGCCCACGTCACCGGCGGCGGGTGGACGAACCTCGAACGGCTGGGCGAGCACCGCTACGTGATCGAGGATCCCTTCGACGCCCAGCCCGTCTTCGAGTTCGTCCAGTCGGCGGGCAACGTCTCCGACGAGGAGATGCACCGGACGTTCAACATGGGGACCGGCTTCGTCTGCGCGCTCGCGCCCGAGGACGCCGAGGCGCTCGCGGGCGACACGGAGGGCCGCGTGATCGGCCGCGTCGAAGAGGGAACGGGCGTTTCGATCCGCGGGCTCGAACTCTGAGGGCAGGACGAAGCGGCCTCGCGACCGGCTTACAGGTGCGCGGCGACGTCGGCCTCGGTGATGATGCCGATGGTGTCTCCGCCCTCGACGACCAGGACCGCGGAGTGGTGATCCAGCGCCGCGTCGATCTCTTCTAACGTCGCCGACCGCTCGACGGTCGTGACCGACTCCCGCATCACGTCCGCGACGGGGAGCGTCCCGACGTCGTCCTGCTCCTGTGCGTGCCGGATGTCGCTGTTGGAGATGATCCCGACGGGGCGGCCGTCGCGGATCACGGGGAGCTGGGAGAAGCCCTCGTCGAGCATCACGTCGCGGGCGAAGCGCACCGAGTCGTCGGGGGCGACGCTCGTGACGTCGTCGTTCATCAGGTCCTCGGCGCGGACGACGCTGCCTTCGGCCTCTTCGAGCGCGTTGACGATCCGGCGGAGCGTCGACAGCCGGGGGTCGACGTCGCCGCCCTCGATCCGGGCGATGAGCGGCTGGGAGACCTCTGCCATCTCGGCGAGCGTGCTCTGCGTCAGGTCGAGTTCGGTGCGACGCTGACGCAGGTCCTCGGGCGTGGGAAGGTCCATACCCCTAATTACCTGAAGTTATACGAAAGCCTTTCGGGGCCGGCCGCTCACTGACTGCGGTCTGTGTCCCGATCGTCCTCGTCGGCCTCGGTCTCGACGACCTCGATGACTTCGAGGGGGACGTCCCGCAGCGCGCCGCCGACCTCGCTCTTGGCGATCCGGGAGGCGTGTTCTTCGCTGTCGGCGTTGAACACGTCGATCTCCAGGAGGAGCCCGACGAGCGCCGTGTTCGCGGCGATGAACGCCGAGTCGAACGGCTCGCCGCAGGCGGGACACGGCGTGGCGCCGACCTCGACCTCGACGTACTCCTTGTCCTTGTCGTTGAGTCGCTTTCCGGCCTCGCTGACGGCGACCCCGATGGCGTCGTCGATGTCCTCGACGTCGCGGACCAGCCACGCGGCCTCCATCGCGACGAGATAATTGCTCATACGAGCAGGTGGTGCCGTGGGGTTTCGTGTCTTGTGGTTCGATCCCGCGGGTGCGACTCCGTGACACTGAGATCGACCATCTCAGGCACCCTACGGTGCGTACGCCACTCCGATACTGCGCATAACTTATGCGAACGAACCGTGCTGTTGAGCCCGTTCGTACGGCTCGCGCTCGGTGAGAATCGGAATCGTCCGGGGATCCGTGACGAACGACGAAATCGCATCACAGCGTCGACCCTTTCCCCAGACTCGACGAGAAAAGCTTATATACACCGGCTGCCGCGGGAACGCCAAGGCGATGATAGAAGACCTGCACCGGGGCGTTGCCCTCGTACTGTATCAGACGACACTGCTGTTGGGCATCCTCGCGATGCCGATCGCGCTCGCCGCGCGGCGTCTGGGACTCACGCTTCCGGTCCGCCCGCTCATCGAATCCGCAGAACGGACCTACGAGCGCGCCGACGGCGGGGCCGAGGGTCGCTAAGGATCGAAACGCTGTTTCTGTGCGGACGTCATCACACCGTCAGCGTCAGCTACGCGGGCGCCTGCGGCGTCGACGCGGCCGGCGGGACGATACGGGCAACAGCGGTGGGAAGGGTGGCATTTATCAGCGGCGGGCGTTAACTGCGAGTAATGCGTACTCCTACGAGCGACGACGTTTCGGGGCGTCTCGATCCGCTGAACGGCGAGCACTCCGGCGTGTTCGCGCCGGAACTCGGCGAGTTCGAGAACGCCGAACAGCGGGCCCAACAGATGGGCGACAAAGAGACCAAGACGGGGACGACCACGGTCGGGCTGAAGACCGAAGACGGCGTCGTGCTCGCGACCGACATGCGCGCGAGCCTCGGCCGGATGGTCTCCTCGAAGAACGTCCAGAAGGTCGAAGAGATCCACCCGACGGGCGCGTTGACCATCGCCGGGTCGGTCTCGGCCGCGCAGTCGCTCATCAGCTCGATCCGCGCCGAGGTCCGGCTCTACGAGGCCCGTCGCGGCGAGGACATGAGTATGCAGGCGCTCTCGACGCTCCTCGGTAACTTCCTCCGCTCGGGCGCGTTCTTCATCGTCCAGCCCATCCTCGGCGGCGTCGACGAGGAGGGGCCCCACATCTACAGCATCGACCCGGCCGGGTCGATCCTCGAAGAGGAGTACACCGTCACGGGCTCGGGCAGCCAGTACGCCCTCGGTGTCCTCGAACAGGAGTACAGCGACGACCTCTCGATCGAGGAGGCAACATCCGTCGCCGCCCGCTCGATCAAGAGCGCCGTCGAGCGCGACCTCGCCTCGGGCAACGGCATCAACGTCTGTGTCGTCACCGAAGAGGGCGTCGACATCACCCAGCACAAGGACTTCGACGACGTCCTGTAGACGGGCGCCCCGCGGTCACGGCTCGACGCTCTCGGATTCGACCGTCGAGTCCCGACTACAGCCAGTCCGCGAACGACCCGTCCAGGAGCGTCTCCCGCTGCTTCCGGATGTAGTCGCGCTGCATCCCGGTGACGGCGTCGGCGAAGGAGTCGCCGTCGGCCAAGTACTCTCTCACCCGCGCGACCTTCCAGTCTGCGGGCGTGGTCCCGTGTTCGACCCGCGCCCGGAGCGGGCTGACGTACTTTTCGGCCTCCTCTTCGGTACAGCCGGCGGCGGTGAGCCCGTCGACCGCGTGGGCGAAGACGTCCTCGTAGATCTCCGCTTTATCCATCGTCTCCGCGCCGTCGTTGCGGATCCACCGCTGGCGGCTGTCGAGCCCGTCGCGCATCGCCGCGTAGAAGTTCTGTCTGGCGGTCGACCACGACTGGTCGGTCGCGGGGTGGCGCCGCCGCGGCAGGCTCTCCATCAGCCCCGCGAACGTCGCCTGGAAGGCGACCGAGTCCCGGACCGTCGGCTGGGCGGCCAGCGGGCGGAACTCGATCCGGGCGTTCGCCGAGGAGCGCGAGGCGCCGTCGAAGACCGGGCGGACCCACCGCCAGTACGTGCCGTGTTTCCGGCGGAGCGTCGCGAACTGGTCGTCGAAGCGGTTGCCCTCCTCGACGGGCATCGGGACCATCGTGTCGTCGGCGGCGACGCGGTCGACCGCCTGTTCGACGGTCTCCAGGTCCTCGGGGAAGCGCACCTTCTTCACGTCGTCGGTGTTGAGGACCGATTCGAAGACGACGATCCGGTTCTCGGCGTACCCCTCCGAGAGGATCTTCTGGGCGCCGACGTCGTCGTAGAGGTCCGGCGGGAAGAACGGGGAGTTGACGCCGAGGGCGAGCAGCGGGCCGGCGATCCGGAGCGCGTACGTGAAGAGCGTCGGGAGGTCGGCGGCGTGAGCGACCTGGAAGTGGGGCTGGATCGAGGTGATGAGCGACTCGGGCATCACCGTGTCGGCCGACAGCGAGACGTTCGGCGCGTCGATCGTCATCTCCTCGGCGGCGTTCGGTCCGTTCGCCATCGTGTGATACCGCACGGCGCCGCTCATATTCGTCGCGATGCGGACGCCCTCGGCCTCGACGCTGCCGGTGAGGTACTCCCGGGCCGTCTCGCCGGCGGGGGGAATCGTCCAGAGACCGTCGCTGACGAGCCGGATCCCCTCGGCGCCCGTGCAGTCCAGGGCCGCGGCCAGTCGGGCACGCACCTCCGACTCCTGGGCGCGGAGTCCGGCGGGGTTCAGGGGCTGGGGGCTGGTCGTCATCTCGGCGTTGTGGAGCCCAAGTTCCTTCTCGAAGCCGATGAGTTCGAGCAGTCGGCGGGGGACGCGCATCAGGCCGTAGGTGTCGGCGTCGTCGTCGGAGGCCGACCAGCGGCCGTCCGCGACGGCGTAGAACTCGTATTCGAGGCCGACGATGGACTGGTGGTTGTCGAAGGTCCCCTCCCGGAGCTCCGACTTCACGACCTCGGCGTCCGTCCGGGCCTGGGCCTCGAACTCCTCGGCGTCGACGGCGAGGGCGTCGCGCACGTCTGCCGCCAGCTCCTCGGTCATAGGACTCCCTGAACGGCCGGAGGGCTTCAATCCCGTGGCTCGGGCCCCGCGGCGACGCTCGCGGTCGCCCGACGCAGTCGGTCCGAGTCGGCGGACTCTTGTCTGCCCGCCGGATAGGAGGAGTCGATGCAGTTCGCAGCGCTGGCAGCGCGCGCCGAGGAACTGGAGGCGGAACCAGGCGACCTGGCGACGATCGGTCTCGCGGCCGATCTCTTCGCGGAAGCCGACGAGGACCTCCCGACCGTCGTGCGGTTCCTCCAGGGGCGCGTCTTCCCCGCGTGGGACTCGACGACGCTCGACGTCGGGCCGGCCCTCCTCCACGAGGCCATCGCGCGCGCCGCGGGACAGAACGTCACGGCCGACGACGTCGAAGCCGACCTCGCGGAGATCGGCGAGATCGGCGCCGTCGCGGCCACCTACGACTTCGGCGGACAGCGCGGCCTGGGCGCCTTCGCCGGCGGCGACGGCGGCGACCTGACCGTCGCCGAGGTGGACGGGACGCTCCGTGAGATCGCGCGGGTCACCGGCGACGGGAGCGAGCGCCGGCGGCTCGACACCCTCTTCGGCCTGTTCAACCGCGCGTCGCCGAGCGAAGCGAAGTTCCTCGCGCGGCTCGTGTTGGGCGAGATGCGGATCGGCGTCGGCGAGGGGACCGTCCGCGACGCGGTCGCGCTCGCGTTCCTCGACGGCGGGACGGGGGCCGAGTCTGAGGCTGGAGAGGCAGAGGCCGATCAAGAGGATGACAAAGATGACGAGGATGACGAAGACGACGAGGATGACGAAGATCCCGACGACGAGCCGGTCTCGCCCGCGGACGACGCCGTCGCGGTCGTCGAGCGCGCCCTGCAGGTCTCGAACGACTACGGGATGGTGGCCGAGGTCGCCCGCGAGGACGGGCGCGCGGGCCTCGACGCCATCGGCCTGGAGGTCGGTCGTCCGGTCCAGGCGATGCTCGCGCAGGCCGGGACCGCGACCGAGGCCGTCGACGACTGGGGCGAGGCCGCCGTCGAGACGAAGTTCGACGGCGCGCGCGTCCAGGTCCACCACGACGCCGAAAGGACGAGGCTGTTCTCGCGGAACATAGACGACGTCACCGACCCGCTGCCGGAGGTCGTGGAGTTCGTCGACCGCGAACTGGACGGACCCGCCGTGCTCGACGGCGAGGTCGTCGCCGTCGCCGACGACGGCTCCCCCCTTCCGTTCCAGGAGGTGCTCCGCCGCTTCCGCCGGAAGTACGACGTCGAGCGGATGCGCGACGAGGTCCGCGTCGAACTCCGCGCCTTCGACTGCCTCCACGCGGACGGCGAGGACCTGCTGGACGCGCCGCTGTCGGAGCGCCACGACCGACTGGAGGAACTGCTCGGTCACACCGACGCCGTCTCGGGCCTCACCGTCACCGACGATCCCGAGGAGATCGCCGAGATAGAGGACGCGGCGCTCTCGGCGGGGCACGAGGGGATCATGCTCAAGGATCCGGCCTCGACCTACGCGCCGGGCAAGCGCGGCCGCAACTGGCTGAAGCGCAAGCCCGACGTGGAGACGCTCGACCTCGTCGTCACCGGCGCCGAGTGGGGCGAGGGTCGGCGCGCGAACCTCCTCGGGACGTTCCTCGTGTCCGCGCGGATCGAGGAAGCCGACCGGGCCGACGCGACCGACGACGCCTACGCCACGCTCGGGAAGGTCGCGACCGGCATCACCGACGAGCGACTCGAATCGCTGACCGAGCGGCTCGAACCGCACGTCGTCCGCGAGGAGGGACAGACGGTCGACATCGAGCCCGCGGTCGTCTTCGAGGTCGGCTACGAGGAGATCCAGCGCTCGCCGACCTACTCCTCGGAGTACGCGCTCCGATTCCCGCGGTTCGTCGACGTTCGCGAGGACAAGTCACCGGGTGAGGCCGACACGCTCGCCCGCGTCGAGCGCCTGGCCGACGGACAGTAGCGGGTCGATTGCTCGGCGGCGGCGGGGTCGACGGCGGTCACTCGACGGCGGTACCCGGCTCGTAGACCTCGATCTCGTCGCTGGTAATCACCACGGGGTGCTCCCAGATCACCGCCGACAGGCGGAGGTCCGCCCGCGCGGAGTCGAGTAGATCGTCGATCGCGTCCGCGTCGACCCACGTGTACAGCGTCTCGGCCTCGGTGGGCACGCCGTCGAGCGGGGGCTCACAGAACGCCGAGACGACCGCGTTCGCCCCGTCCTCGTCGCGGTCGCGGGAGTACCTGACGAGCGGCTCCGGACCCGACAGTTCTGTCGCCCCGATTGGCTCTCCGATGCTGCTCATACACGGCTTTGGGAAACCTAGGACATAAACGCAAGCCTCCGAGTATCGGATTTGATACTCGTAGTGAGGGTGCCTCGCTCGTCGGAGCCTTCCGGAGGCTCAGAGCACGCCCATCGTCGACAGCCGCTCGGGGAGGTACGTGTCGGTGACGAAGTCCAGCCCGCGGGAGGCCAGCGCCTGCTGTTCGGCCTTCTTTTCGATGTCGAGCTGGAGTTCGATCTGCTCGGTCCAGTAGTCGGTCTCGAATCTGGGGTCCTCCAGTTCGGATTCGAGCGCGTTGACGTCCGAGTCCGCCAGCGGGTCGGTGGGGAGGTCGTACTCGACGATGTCCTCCGGCTGGATCCCGACGAAGCGCGCCTCGGGCGTCGCGAGGTACTCCGAGAGGTGCGCGGACTTGATCGAGCCGTAGGCGACAGAGCCGTAGATCCGGTAGGACCACGGGTCGCCGTCTGTGAAGACCACGACCGGGAGGTCGAGTTCGTCGTGGAGGCGCTTCGTGATCCGCCGGGTCGCGCGGGCGGGCTGGCCCTTCAGGTGGACGACGAGGCAGTTGTACTCCTCGTCGAAGCCGTTCTCCACGAGGCGGTCGCGCATCCCGCCGGTCTCGACGCAGAGCACGAAGTCGATGTCGTGATCGAGGAAGTCGATCGTGTCGGGGTTGTTGGGGATCTGGTAGCCCCCCTCGCCGACGTCCTTCTGGCAGTGGATCTCCCGTTCGCCCCGGCGGGTCTGCTCGCGGAGTTCGAGCGGGCCCATCAGGGTCGCGCCCGACTCCTCGGGGCGCATATGGAAGTCCTCGCGGGTGACGCCCGAGACGATCTCTAAGTCCTCGATCAGTTGGTTCGACTCGTCCTGACTCGAGAACTGCGCCTCCTCGTTGTCCCACGACTCCGAGAGGTAGTACAGCTCACGCAGCGTCGACGAGCGGTCGGCCTCCAACTGATTGACGAGGAACTCGATGGCGTAGGCGGCCTTCAGCAATTTCCGCGCGCCGCGGACGCTGTTGGCAGACCGCGTCGACGTGCGGTCGCCGTAGACCCAGACCTTCGACTCCTCGTCGAAGACGATGTTCGACTTGGTCCGCGTGGGGATGTCCATATGCGGCACCTCGCCCGACGCGAACTGGTCGTAGAACTCCGCAGCGAGATCGACGAGCCGTTCCTGTGCGATTTCGTCGTCCTGTTTCGTGCTCATAGTTAGGCGTTGACCGTCAGTTTCTCCGCTTCGATGCCGTCGACGTCGACGTCGAACTCCGCGTCCCCGCTCGCCGTGTAGGTGAGTTCGACCGTCTCACCCGCCGGGACAGTCGGCTCCCACGTGACGAACCACTCGCCGTCGAGGTCGACGACGCTCGCGTCCTCGGGGAGGTCCGCGGGCTCGACCGAGACGATATCCGTGATCTCGGGGGCCTCGTTGCGGTCGGAGTGGTTCTCGACGACGAGAGTGACGCTGTCGCCGTCGATCTCGCGCTCGACGCTGACGTTGTTCATAATCCGGGCCAAGGCGCCGTCGATGTTGGGCCGCGGCCGGCCCGTGACTTCCGAGAGCTTGTCGGCCATCTCCGGGAGGATCTTCCCGAGGACGTCCTGCTTCTTCCGGCGCTTCTGCATCGAGCGCCGCTTGTTGAGGTAGGACTTGAGGTCGCGGGCGGCCTCCCGGATCGCGAGTTCGATCTCGTCTTCGATCGCGGGGATGTTCGCGATGGCGTCCTTGGACTCGCTCGTGAACGGGACGTTCGTGGACGCGACGTGGATCATAATCACCGCGGGGCCGTTCGGCATCCCCGACCCGCCGGGCTGGTCGAGGCCGTAGTTCCGCCAGCCGATCCCCTTCACCACGTCGGTCGTCGCACACGCCCCGCGCTGGTAGACGAGCGGCACGCGGTTGGCAAAGCGGAGGAGGTCGACCGTCCCGTCTTCGAGTTCGCCGCCGTAGGCGATGCCGGCCTCGACGATGAACGGGTCGCCGCCGTGGACCTCCGCGTCGCGCGTCGCCGCGGCGTAGAAGTCGGCGTCGAACTCCTTTCGAAGGCCGGCCTCGACGAGCTCGGCCGTGATCGGCGACAGGCAGTTCGTCGGCGGCGCGAGGATGTCGGTCTCGCGCATCGCCTCCAGGAGCTCGGAGGCGACGTCGCGCTCGCTCGCGACCTCCCGGACCTTCGGGACGTCGTCGGGGACGGTCCGCATCGTCTCCCAGACCGCCTCGACGACGTTTTCCCTGGCGGTCTCACCGAATGAGATCTCCTCCGAAACCAGGAGGTCGGCCGAGCGGTCGACGTAGTCCACGAGGGTCGCTCGCGTGGCGCGGTGCGTCGGATCGCCGTCGCGGAATTTGTCGGCCAGCCGCTCGGCGATGCCGGCGACGGTCGCGTCGTCCTTCCGCGTGCTAGTGGCCTCGTCGACGAGCGCGTAGAGGTCCGAGTCGAGGTCCCCCGTCAGGACAGCCCACGCCGCCTCGACGGCGTTTTCTCTCACGGTGTCGCCGAAGTTCGCGTCGAACTCGTCCTCGACGTCGTCGGCGACGGTGTCGACGATCGCCGCCAGTTCGCTGTGGGCCGTCCGCTCGCGCGACTGGAGGGTGTCAGCGACGCGCTCGGCGAACGTCGCGGTCGCCTCGGCGCCCTTGTTCGCGACGCTGTCTTCGATCGCGGTTTCGAGGTCGGTCTCGGGCTCGCGCGGCGCCGACCAGCCCATCTCGCGGCCGAAGTGCCGGTCCCGGAAGCGGTCGATGACCTTGTCGGCGGTCTTCGACCCGACGCGGGTGAACTCCTCCTGGAGGAAGCCCGACACCGAGTAGGACTCGGTGGCGTTGAGCATCTTGATCAGCGTCCCGAGCTCGACGCCGTGGGGGTGCGGGCGGATCTCCTCCGTTTCGGCGGGCAGGGACGCGCCCTCGACGCGCTCGTACCGCCGCGGCTCGTCGAGGCCGGGCTCGTCGAGCACGAGCCGGGCGTGGGGGTTGACGACCGCGGTGTGCTTGACGTAGTCGTGGAGCTGCTGGCGCGCCCGCATGTTCGCCTCCATCTCCATCTCGATGCGGGTGCCGTGAGTCGGCGAGAGTTCCGACTCGCCCGGCGCGCGCTCCTCTTCGACCTCGATCTCGGGCTCGTTGGTGTCGGTGTCGATGATCAGCTCGAAGTACTGGGCCGTCTCCGAACGCTGAGTTCGAGAGGTGATCTTCGCGGGCTTGCCGGACGTGAGCTGCGAGTAGAGTACAGCCGCCGAGATGCCGATTCCCTGCTGGCCGCGGGACTGCTCACGGGCGTGAAACCGCGAGCCGTACAGCAGTTTCCCGAACACCTTGGGGATCTGTTCGCGGGTGATCCCGGGGCCGTTGTCCTCGACGATCAGGGTGTAGTAGTCGCCCGACTCCCTGATCTCGATGGAGATGTCGGGTTTGATCCCGGCCTCCTCGGTCGCGTCGAGGGCGTTGTCGACGGCCTCCTTGACGGCCGTGACGAGCCCCCGCGCGCCCGAGTCGAAGCCGAGCATGTGCTTGTTCTTCTCGAAGAACTCGGCGATGGAGATGGCGCGCTGGCCCTCGGCCAGCTCCTCGGCGATCCCGCCGCCCTCCTCGCCGAGCGTCGACTGGAAAGACGTCATCTGCGGAGTCCTTCCTCGTGGACGGTTAAGAAGGGTTCGGGAGCGGGGTGAAAGTGAAACGACGGACGGCAGTCAGGTCCGCGGGAGATGCGGCGCTACTGCTCGACGTCGACCGACTCGATCTCGATGTCCTTCACCGGCTTGTCGTCGCTGTCGGTCGGCACGTCGCCGATCTCCTCTACCACGCTCATCCCCTCGACGACTCGCCCGAAGACCGCGTGGCGGCCGTCGAGGTGCGGCTGGGCGTCGAGCGTGATGAAGAACTGCGAGCCGTTGGTGTTCGGGCCGCGGTTGGCCATCGAGAGCGTGCCCGCCTCGTCGTGGTTCAGGTCCTCGTGGAACTCGTCGTCGAAGGTGTAGCCCGGGCCGCCGCGGCCGGTCCCCTCGGGGTCGCCGCCCTGGATCATGAAGCCGTCGATCACGCGGTGGAAGACCGTCCCCTCGTACAGCGAGTCGGTGCGGGTCTCGCCCGTCTCGGGGTCGCTCCACTCCTTGTCGCCCGTCGCGAGGCCGAGGAAGTTCTCGACCGTGCGCGGCGCGCGCTGTTCGAACAGTTCGACGGTGATGTCGCCCTTCGTGGTGGACAGCGTCACGACGGGGTTCTCGGGGTTTTCGAGTTCGGCGTCGTCGACCATAGGGGAGGAAGGAGCGACCGATACAAAACGGTGTCCACTCGGCCTCTCGACGCCCGCGCCGACTCACTCCGCGAGCGGCCCCGGCGGAACGGCGCTCACGTGCATCCCGACGAAGCGCCACGTCGAGTCCGCTTCGTCGCCGTCGTCAGTGCTGCCGCCACCGGCGCTGTCGTCACGGCCGCGCGCCCGTCGCTCCAGTGTCCCGCTCCAGCGACTCTCGAAGTCGTAAGCTCGCCCGGATTCGACGTCTCGCCACGCCATTCGGACCTCGTCGGAGAACCACGCGTGGTCGCCGCGCTCTGTGACCGAGAGCGCGTCGCTCTCGACGACCCAGTCGTCGGTCGTTTCGGTCTGCGCCCGCAGGCCCGCTTCGACCTCGTCGTAGCCGGTCAGCTTCTCCGTGATTCCGTACTTCACGATGTCGTCGTCCCGCGCGAAGAACGGAGACAGCGGCTCGCCACTCCTAAGGGCGTCGTAGTACGCGCGGATCCGGTCCGCGGCCGTCGTCTCGCTGGCCATACTCGACCCACGGCGGCCGCGGGGAAACGAGTGTCGGCGCCGAAAACGGACCGCGGCGAGGAGACGGGATGGGATGGGACGGGTGACGCCCGTATCAGAAGTCGCGCAGGTCTCCGAGGACGGCCGCAGCAGCGCCGGAGTCGATGCTCTCGCGGGCCATCTCCAGGCCTTCGTCGAGGGTCTCGGCGTCCTCGCGGGCGTAGATCCGGAAGGCGGCGTTGAGCGCGACCGCGTCGGCGAAGTGGTCCTCGCGCTCGCCGGCGATGATCTCCGCCGTCAGGTCCGCGGAGTCGCCCGCGACGTCGTCGGGGTCGACTTCGAGGTCCTCGTACTCGAAGTCCATCCCGTACTCGGGCGTCTCGATCTCGTAGTCGCGGAAGTCACCGTCGGTCCACTCGCCGACCTTCGTGTAGCCGGGCCGGATGTCGTCGTAGCCTTCCATCCCCTGGAACATCACGACGCGGTGGGGGCTCTGGGAGTCCATGTTCTCGAAGGTCTCGACGATCTTCTTCGCGAACGCGAGGTGGTAGAAGGAGCCGAGGTGGACGTCGGCCTTCGCGGGGTTGGCGATCGTCTCGACGGTGTTGACGAACGTGCGGACGCCCATCTGGTCGCGGCGGTCCCACAGGGCGTGGACCCGCGGCGCGAACTCGGGCTGGTAGTAGAAGCCGAAGCCCGTCTCGTCGACCATATCGGCGCTCTCGTTCGGGACGAGTTCGGTCCGGATCCCGAGTTCGTCGAGGACGTGCTTGTAGGCGTCCTGTTTCTGGGTCGGGACGCGGTCGCCGGAGTGGACGACGACCGGCGTGCCCGCGCCGGCGGCGACGATGCCCGCCGCGGCGCCCAGGATCGCGGTGTCGCCCTTGCCGTCGTAGTTCGCCCCGCAGTCGACGGGGTCGGCGTCGGGCTCGGCGTAGACGACGTCCTCGGCGATCACGTCGGCGTAGGCCGCGAGCTCCTCGGCGTTGTTGTGCTTCCAGCGGTTCGCGAGCCAGAACGCCCCCAGCGTGGTGGGATCGGGCTCGCCGGCGAGGATCCGCTCCATCGCTTCTGCCGCCTGCTCGCGCGTCATATCCTCGGCGGACTTGACGCCCGTGCCGACGACCTCGGTCATCAGGCGCTTCAGCGGCCACTCCCCGAATTCGGCGGGCTCCGTCGCTTGAGCCATACGAATCGATTCGGGTTTGAGCATAAAAAGTGACCCGTTCGATTCCCACCTGGGAAGAGGGGAGACGGGAGCCGAAATAGGTACGTCCGTTCGGTCCCAGGTGTCGACAATGAGCGCACTGGACGAGGACTGGCGCGCCGACCTCGACGCGGTGGACGCCGCCCTGATCGACGACTACCAGAGCGGCTTTCCCGTCGTCGAGCGCCCGTTCCGCGCCGTCGCCGCGGACCTCGGCATCGACGAGGCGGAGGCCCTGGAACGGGTCCGTCGCCTCCGCGAGCGGGGCATCTTCCGGCGCTTCGGCGCGGTGCTGAATCCGCCGGTGATCGGCAGTTCGACCCTCGCGGCGGTCGCCGCGCCCGCAGAGCGGTTCGACGAGGTCGCCGAGGTGATCAACGGCTACCGCCAGGTGAACCACAACTACCGTCGCGACCACACCTGGAACATGTGGTTCGTCGTCACCGCGGCTTCGAGGCGGAAGCGGGACGCGATCCTCGCGGAGATCGAAGACCGCACGGGCTGTCCGGTGCTGAATCTCCCGATGCTCACGGACTACTACATCGACCTGGAGTTCCCCGTCGTCAACGACGACGCCTTCGCCCGCGAGAGCGTCGCCGCGACCGACGCCTCCGCGACGCGCATCTCCGAGGAGGCCGTCGGCGACCTCACCGAACTGGAGGCGGCCCTCCTGATCGAGATCCAGGACGGCTTCCCGCTGTCGGCGACGCCGTACCGCGACGTCGCCGAGTCGATCGGCGCCGATCCGGGGGACGTCGTCGACGCCGTCGAGCGCCTCCTCGCCGACGGCTGTATCAAGCGCGTGGGCTGCGTGGTGAACCACGTCGTCACGGGCTTCGACGCGAACTGCATGGTCGTCTGGGACGTCCCCGACGACGACCTCGACGCGCGGGGCGAGGCCGTCGGCGAACTGCCGTACGTGACGCTCTGTTACCACCGACCGCGACGCCCCGACCAGGACTGGGAGTACAACCTCTTCACGATGATCCACGGCCGCGAGGCCGACGCCGTCGACGCGAAGATCGACGAGCTCGCGGCGGAGCACCTCCCCTTCGATCACGAGCGGCTCTACTCGACGGCGACGCTGAAGCAGACCGGCGCGCGCTACGACGAACTGGTGAGCGCCGGGAGCGAGCCCGAGTCCTGACCTAATCGAGGATCGCCGACAGCAGCTTGTCCTGTGCGGTCGCGAGGTGCTCGGAGAACGTCGAGGGATCGATGTCCAGTTCCGAGGCCACGTCGCCGGCGTTCGCGCGCTTCGGGTGCTCGAAGTACCCCATCTCGTGGGCCGTTTCGAGCACCTCCCGCTGGCGCGCGGTGAGGGCGCTCCGGTCGACGACGGCCAGATCGGACTCCTCGCGGTCGCCGTCAGAGCGGACGAGCCGGTGGACGGAGACGCCGTCCCAGCCCTCGTCGAGCCGCCTGATCACGTCGCGGAGCGTGTCGACGTCGGGCGCGTGGAAGCTGATCATCAGGGCCCCGTCGCGGGTGTGGACGTCGCGGACGGGGCAGCCGAACGCCTCCACCGACTCGCAGAAGCAGTTCCGGTCGGGCGAGCGGTCGAAGCGGTAGACCTGCTCGGACCCGTACGAGAAGACCTCGGTGAACTCCCGGTCGTCGTCGGGGAGGCCGTCTTCGAGCGGGGCCGCCTCGTCGGTCTCCAGCACGAACTCCTCTGTCATCGGCGCGTCGGGGTCGCTGGGTGCGGACTTCGTCACCGACGTCGCCGGCGCGTCGGCCGCCTCGGACGCCCGAACGGCCGGGCAGTCGGGCGGCGATTCGACGGTCACCTCCGCGCGGATTCCGGTCACGGTCCCGTCCAGGCCGTCCTGCCTGATCAATAATTCGGGATCGCCCCGAATTTACTTATAAATGCCCCCGATACTTGGGGTTTTTCTATAACCATTTTACCGGTGAATCAGCAACCGTCTAGGAGAGTTCACCGCGAGAGCTCACCATCACGAACGCAACCATGAAACGACGACAATCCCCCGTAGCCAAACTCGGACACGTCGCAGCGCACACGCCGGACCTCGACGAATCGCTCTGGTTTTTCGAGGAGGTGATGGGCTTCCAGGTCACAGAGCGCGACGGCGACACCGCCTATCTCCGCGGCATGCGCGACTGGGAGCACCACACGCTCAGCCTGACAGAAAGCGGCCAGACGGGCGTCGACCACTTCGCGTTCCGGACCGAGAGCGAGGAGGCCCTCGACGAGCTCGAACAGCAGCTGAAAGACGAGGGCGAAGAGATCACCCACGTCGAGGCCGGCGAGGAGAACGGCATCGGCGAGGCGATCCGGGTCGACAAGTTCGGCCACAACTACGAGTTCTACTGGGACGTCGAGAAGCCGAAGGCCCCGGAGGCCAAGCGCTCCGGTCTGCTGAACCGGAATTACAGCGAGTCGGTGGGCAACCGGATCGCGCCCCGCCGGATCGACCACGTCCACGTCAACGACCCCGGCGAGAACGCGTTCAAGCACGACGAGTGGCTGCGCGAGGCGATGGACTTCCAGCTGAACGAGCGCTACGAGGACGAGAACGGCGAGTACTGGGGCTGGTGGTACGCCGTCACGCCGCTCCCCCACGACATCGCCATCCACCGCGAGGAGCCGGGCGACCCGACGCAGTTCCACCACGTCGCGTTCCACCTCGACAGCCTCCAGGACCTCTGGACGGCCGCCGACATCTGCAGCGAGCACGGCATCGAGATCAACAACCGGAGCAACGGGCCCGCGATGCACGCGATCACCCGCGCGGACTGTATGTACGTCAAGGACCCCGCGAGCCAGCTCCGCCTCGAACTGTTCGCGGGACCGGGCTACCTGAACTTCGAGCCCGACTGGGAGCCGATCGAGTGGAAGGAAGAGTCGCTCGGCGGCCCGACGAACCACCAGTGGCACGGCGGCGGCCCGACCTGGGACGGCATCGACTACGTCTGAGAACGGCCGCTCTCGATTTTCGCGATGGTATTTTCGCTGCTGTCGTAGCTACCCGGACAGCGGCGAGAGCCGATACAGCATCCGCGCGGCGCCGAGCGCCCCCGTCTTGGCGAGCGCGCCGCCGCGGTAGGCGCCGTACTTCGCGTAGAAGCCGCTCTTTCTGACGCCCGCGCCGGCGTAGTGGCGCGCCGAGGTCGGGATCGGCGTCCGCCGGCCCTCGACCCGCGTGGCCCCGTCGCGGATCGCGTCGAGGACGATCTCGGCGGTGAGGTCCGCGCGCTCGATCCCCTCGATCCCGATCTCGGTGTAGGCGCGGCCGACGTACCCCACCTTGTGGGCGTCGCTCCCCGCGACGCCGGGGTAGCCGCGGGCGTTGGCGTATCGGCGCGCGCGGCGGTTCTTCCAGCCCGTGAACGCCCAGGAGTTGTACACCTCGATCGCGTCGGGGTCGACGTCGCGGAGCCGGCGTTTGCGCACGCCGTGTCGGCTCCGTTGGAAGGGGTGCGGCACGATCGCGACGCCGCCGCGCTCGCGGACCCACGAGGCCGTCTCGGCCATCGGCGCGCGGTGCGGGGGCATCTCCTCGATCCCCAGCGCGAGCAGGTGTCCGTCGGCGGTGGAGACCTCGACCCCTGGGATCCCGACCAGCCCGTACCGGGGCGCCAACTCCGCCGCGCGGACCGACTCGTGGATCACGTCGTGGTCGGTCACGACGACGGCGTCGAGCCCGATCTCGGCGGCCTGTTCGAGGAGGAGCTCGACGGGGTCGGTCCCGTCGTAGGAGGCCTCGGAGTGGACGTGGGGATCGAGTCTGACGGTCAGCGACACGAGTGCGCGTAGGGACCCCTCGCAGTAAAGCCTGTCTGCCCGGCGCTGGCCCCGCGTAGGTCGCGATTTCGGGTGTGAGTTACGCTTATGCCGCCGGCGGGGGATCCACAGCGTATGAACCGCGCGACCCGAGCGGCAGCTTTAGCGCTGTTCGGCGCTCTCGGTGCGGCCGTCGCGTTCGCGATGACGATCTATCCCTTCGACTACGGACTCGCCGAGAGCCTCCTCCTCGCGGGTGCGCTCGTCGCGGTCGCGGCCGTCGAGACGGTGTTGGACGACGCGTCGTTCTGACCGGTCCGGCTCTCGTCACAGTGATACTGTCGGACACACCTGTTTCAAGATATTCGCCGCCCCGGGCGCCGAAATTCTTCACAGACTTGTGTCCGACAGTATGAGTCCTCTCGCTGTCATAATGTCTACTGTCACTGTTTACCGCTGGTTCGCCACCCCGTTTCGGCGAACCAGCGGCAACGACTGACAATAGACATTATCAGTCCAGCGCCGCGCCGATGCGCTCGCCCGTCTCGTGGCCGTTCCAGAGCGCGCTCGGGACTCGGCCCTCGCCGGCGACCCAGTCGCCGGCGAAGTAGAGCCCGGCGTCCTCGGCGGCCCGGATCGCCTCCGCGTCGACCGCCGAATCCGGGAGCGCGTAGCGCCAGCCCTGGTCGTCGGTCCAGTCGGGGTCGCGGTAGCGGTCCTCGCCCAGGAGGTCGGCGACGCGGTCGCAGACCTCGGACTCGATCTCGGCGAGCGCGTCGTCGTACGTCTCAGTTGACCACGCGGGGCTCATCTGGACGACGAGGAGGCTCTCGCCGTCGGGGACGTGCCCCGGCTTGCACTCCTCGCGGGAGAGCCAGCCGATGGCGTGCTCGCGGTCGGGGTTCACGAGCCCGTACCACGGGTAGGACTCGCAGAACGGGTAGTGGAGAACGACCGTTCGGATCGTCCGGTACGGCACCGCGTCGACGGCGTCGACGAGCTCCTCGCGGCGCGCGTCGTCCCAGGCGGTCGCGCGCAGTAGCTCGGCCGTCTGCGGCGCCGGCGGCGTGACGAGCAGCGCGTCGAACGGGCCGTACTCGCTCCCTTCGGTGTCGGTGAGGTTCCATCGGGTCTCGCGGTCTGTCCCCCGAGCCCGGATCTCGTCGATCCGTGTCCGGCGGTGGACCGTCGTGCCCGCGCGGTCGAAGAGCCGCTTTGCGAGCTGGGTGATCCCGTCGGTCCACGTCCGCTTTGTCGACTCGCGGTCGCCCGGTTCGATGGTCCCGTCCCCGTCGAACGTCCAGACCGGCTCGTCGATCTCGACGAAGCCCTCGGTCCCCAGTTCTTCGAGGAGCGCGGCCGTCCGCTCGTCGGCCTCCTTCACGTAGTTGGCGCCGTGGTCGTAGTAACAGTCGTCGCGACGCCGGGTGGCCGCCCGGCCGCAGACGCCGCCGCTCTTCTCGAAGACGGTCACCGCGACGTCGGCGTCGCGGAGGGCGTACGCCGCGGCCGCGCCGGCCGCGCCCGCGCCGACGACACCGAGCCGTGGGGTCGATCCGTCCGCTTGCTCTGCGCTGTCGCTCACAGCGGGTAGAAGGACGGTCCGGGCTTCAGCGTTCGGGCCGGTCGGCCCGGTCGGCCCGGTCGGCGCCGTCCCGCAGGTATTTCACCGGCCACCGCCCAGGACCGCGTATGGAGTACGACGCGGTGGTCTTCGACAACGACGGCGTGCTGGTCGAACGGCCCGGTGTGGAGCTTCTCCGGTCGGCCGCGCGCGAGGCGTTCGCCGCCGTCGGCGTCGAGAACCCGGCCGACGAGGACGTCGAGGCCGTCGCCTACGGCGTCACGCCCGAGACCCTGGAGCGAGTTTGCGGCGCGTACGGCGTCGACGTGGACGACTTCTGGGCGGCCCGCGAGCGGACGGCGAGCGCGGCGCAGATCGGCGCGATGGAGGGCGGCGAGACGGACCGCTACCCCGACATCGACGTGCTCGATGACCTCGCGGTCCCGCTCGGGATCGTCAGCACGAACCAACAGGCGACGATCGACGCGATCCTCCGGCACCACGGACTCGAATCCCTCTTCGGGACCGCCTACGGCAGGGAGCCGACCGTCGAGAGCCTCCGCCGGAAGAAGCCCGCCCCCTACTACTTGGAGCGCGCCCTCGACGACCTCGGCGCCGAGTCGGCGCTGTTCGTCGGCGACAGCGAGACCGACGTGCTGGCCGCACACCGGGCGGGCGTCGACTCCGCGTTCCTCAGACGCCCCCACCGCGCGGACACGACGCTGGACGCGGAGCCGACGTACGAACTCGACTCGCTGCGGTCGCTCCGAGACCTCCCTGGCGTTACGCTGCGTGAAAATTAGCCCCGAACGGTTATGAGGCGGGTCGACGGACCTGCCAGTATGCGGATTCCGAGCGGGGTCAGCGGGTTCGACCACCTGATCCAGGGCGGCTTCCTCCCCGGGCGGCTGTACGTCCTCTCCGGTCCACCCGGCAGCGGGAAGACCACGTTCACGGCCCAGTTCATCGCCGAGGGGCTCCGGAACGGAGAGAACTGCCTGTACATCACGATGCACGAGTCGCGCGACGAGCTCGTCGAGGACATGTCGAACTACGAGTTCGGCTTCGAGACGCTCACGAGCTCCGAGCAGTTCCGCTTTGTCAACCTCGCCGGCCAGCAGGGCACGCGGCTCCTGAATCAGTCCTCGGGGAGCGGCAACCCCTCCAGCGTCCAGGGCCTGACCGACAAGATCGTCGGCTTCGTCAACTCCCGCGACATCGACCGGCTCGTCATCGACTCGACGATGCTCCTGGAGCTCTTCTTCGCCGACGGCGAAGAGGAGATGACGCGGTTCCTCACGGCGCTGAAGACCTGCGACGCGACGACGCTCCTCATCTCGGAGATGACAGACCCGAGCGCCTACGCCGACGAACACTTCCTCGCCCACGGGGTCATCTTCTTCCACAACTACCTGGAGGCGACCGGGATGCGGCGGGGGATCCAGGTCGTGAAGATGCGGGGGACAGACATCGACTCCGACATCCGCTCGCTGTCGTTCACCGACGAGGGGATCGTCGTCGACCCGACCAAACGGGTGGACTTCTAGATGTACGAGCGAGCCTTCGACGTCGGCTGGGAGTCGCTCTCCGCGGAGGAGGCCGTAGAGCGGATGTACGCGCTCGGGATCGCGACCGAACTGGGCCACGAGTTCCCCGAGGAGCGAAAGCGGCTCCGCGGGCTGGCGTCGACGGCCTACGAGCGGAGCGTCCTCGACCTGGCGTTCGAGGAGGGGCGCCGCGAGGTGCGGGACGTCCGCCCGGAACACGAGACCGACGAGGGCGCCTGGGAGGAACTGATCGAGGCCGCCGACTCGCCCGCGCCCGCCCGCGAGTCGCTGTCTGTGGACCCGTCGACGGACGTCCCCGAGGTCGTGGATCGGTCCGGCGCGCTGGACGGCTTCGACATCGACGAACTCGGCCGACTGCGGTTCCCCTCGCTGCTCAAGCGCGACGAGGAGTAGCCACAGCCGGGGCGAGACTCTTTGCGCTCCGGCGCCAACTGCGGGTATGGCCGACGAGACACCCGTCGAGGGCGGACGCGACGACGTCCCGGACTCCGAGGAGGAATGGCGCGAGCGGCTCTCAGAGGAGGAGTACGAGATCCTCCGCGCCCGCGGGACGGAACCGAAGTTCAGCGGCGAGTACCTCGACGAGAAGGACGACGGCAGCTACCGGTGTGCGGGCTGCGGCGCGGTGCTCTTCGACAGCGAGACGAAGTACGACTCCGGCTCCGGCTGGCCGGCGTTCTACGACGCCAACCGGGACGCCATCGAGACGCGGACGGACACGCGCCACGGGATGCGCCGCATCGAGGTTCTGTGTCGGAACTGCGGCGGGCACCTCGGGCACGTCTTCGAGGACGGCCCCGAGCCGACGGGCAAGCGCTACTGCATCAATTCGGTCGCGCTCGACTTCGATCCCGACGCGGAGTGAGGGGACGCGAGGCGGGCGCCGCCGCCGCGTGTCGAGTCACTCCTCGACGGCGAGGTTCGTCGTCAGCACCGGGATGTCGGCGCGGGCGACGACCTTCTGGGAGACGCTGCCCATCAGATTGTTCGTGTAGTCGCCGCGGCGGGTCCCCATCGTGATGAGGTCGACGCTGACCTCGTCGCTGTACCCGAGGATCTGCTCTGCGGGGTCGCCCTCGCGGATCGCGGTCGTGACGTCGATGCCGGCCTCGCGCAGGCGGGTCGCCGCGCGGTCGACGGCGGCCTCGCCCTCGCCCTCCAGTTCGGCGACGACCTCGGTCTTCATCTCGTCTTGCAGCGTGAGGAAGGCGCGGTCGTCGATGACGTAGAGGACGTGTACCTCGGCGTCGCGCTGGACGGCGATGTCGGCGGCGGTCTCGACGACCGCGTCCATCGATTCGGTGCCGTCCGTCGGGAGCAAGATTCGCTCGAACATATGGCTCTGTGGGTGCTTTCGGCTGGGGCATCCTATATCCTCCTTTCTCGTCCTGCCGACTCGGTTCGGCGAGCGAGTCGTTGAAGTCGCTGCCGACCCAGGGTACCGGCGATGGACCTCCGGCTCCCCAGTCGTCGACCCTCCCGGGCCGAGACGGCCGTCTTCGTCTCCGGGGTCACGAGTATGGGCCTCGAAATCCTGGCCGGGCGGATCCTCGCGCCGGCGTTCGGCAACAGCATCTACACCTGGGGCGGCATCATCGGCGTCTTCCTCGCCGCCCTGAGCCTCGGCTACCACCGCGGCGGCCAGCGCGCCGCCCGCAACGCCTCCTACGGCCGGCTCGGCTGGATCTTCCTGGCGACGGCGCTCTACGTCGCGGGCGTGATCCTGGTCGGCGACGCCGCGGTGCAGGCGACGGAGCTGTTCCCGCTCCCGAGCGAGTTCGCGTCGCTGCCGGCGATCACGCTCCTCTTCGGCCCGCCGACGTACCTCCTGGGCTACGTGAGCCCCTACACCGCCGAGCTCGCCGGCGGCGACGTGGGCGCGACCGCGGGCCACGTCTACGCCGTCGGGACCGTCGGCAGCATCGTCGGCGCGTTCGGGACGACCTACCTCCTCGTGCCGACGCTCCCGATCCCGCAGATCGGACTCGTGCTCGGGCTGTCGGCGGTCGCCGCGGCGGCCGTAGTCGCCGCGCCAGACCTCCGCGGGACGGCTGGGCTCCGCGTCGGCGTCGTCGCCCTGGCGCTCGTCGCCGCGACGGCGACGGGCGGCATCGGCCCCGCGGTGGCGGGCGAGACGGTCTACAGGACGCAGACCGCCTACCAGGAGCTCCAGGTCGTCGACCGCGGCGACGTCCGGACGCTGTACCTCGACGGTCAGCGCCACAGCGCGAAGGACCTGAACGATCCCGACCGGCACGTCTTCGAGTACACGCGGTACTTCCACGCGCCGCTCCTCTTCACCGAGGACGCCGACGCGGTCGACCGCGTGCTGTTCGTCGGCGGCGGCGGATTCACCGGCCCGCGGATCTTCCGCGAGACGTATCCGAACGTCACCGTCGACGTCGTCGAACTCGACCCCGCGGTCGTCGCCGCCGCCGACCGCTACTTCGGCATTCCAGACTCCCCGCGGATGAACGTCCACGTCGGCGGCGCCCGGCAGTTCCTCGAATCGACGAACCGCACCTACGACGTGATCGTCCTCGACGCCTACCGGAAGGACTCGGTGCCGTTCCAACTGACGACGGTCGAGTTCATGCGCCTCGCCGCCGACCGGCTGGACGACGGCGGCGTCCTGCTCGCGAACCTCATCGCGGCGCCGACGGGGCCCGCCTCCGACTTCTACCGCGCGGAGTACAAGACGATGGCACAGGTCTTCCCGCGGGTGTACAGCTTCCCGACCGCCGGGGGCCCGGTCGTCCAGAACATCGAGGTGATCGCGACGAAGCAGACGGAGCTGGTGTCCGAATCGGAGCTCCAGGCGCGGAACGACCGCCGCGACATCGGGATCGACCTCGCCGCGGACCTGTCGTCGTACCGACGCGGCGAGCCGACCGACGACGTGCCCGTGCTGACCGACGACCGCGCGCCCGTGGACAGCCTGCTCGACGAGGCCGTCGGCCAGCGGTACGTCCGCGTCCGGACGAACGAGTCGACCAACGGAACGGCGACGGCAGCGGCGGCGGAGTAGGCGCTGGGCCGAACAGCTCGCACCCACCCGGATTCACCGCGAGAAGGAATGAGACGACCGAGAGATGTCGTTCACGCCACGAAGAGCAGCACGTACAGCAGTGTGGCGAACGCCGCTGCGAGCAGCGCGTGACCGATGCCTCCCGCGACCGCACAGACCCCGGCGACGAGGCGTTCGAGCGGCGTGAGTTCGGCGCCGAACGTCTGCCGTTCCAGGTGTTCGATTGCCATTGGAGTCACCTCCTATCTGGAGGGTCGTACGGAGTACAAATACACCTGCCGAGGATTCTTATCGAGTGGGAACCGGAACGTGGCCGAATCGAAACCGCGAACTCAGAAGCCCAGGCTCCCCCAGCGGATGTACACCATCACGGCGACGATGCTGAGTTGCAAGACCCCCTGGAGTCCGCTCAGTTTCGCGTTGCGCATCCCGATCCGGCCGATGAGGTCGGCGTCCGGATCCGGGGAGGTCATCTCCAGATACATCCGCGCTTCGCCGGGCATCAGCACGCCGAAGCCCAGGATCGTGAGCACGCTGACGATGGCGAGCGCGAGGAGGATCGGGAGCCCTGGCATCGCCAGCGCGCCGAGGTTCGCCACCAGCGAGACCGCGCCGCCGCCGACGATGATCGCGAACAGCGCGAGCCAGCGCCAGTCGGTGAAGGCGTCGAACTGGAACGCGACCGCGGCGAGCGCCGGCCCCATCGCCACGACCGAGAACACGCCGCCCCAGGCCGCGAGCCCCGGGAGGTAGCCCATCTCGCTCGCGAGGACCATCCCGCCGATGATCGTCGTGAACGCCAGGGTCGGCATCAGGAACGCCATCTTCGGCGTGAAGCGCTGGAACACCTCGGCGCGCTCGTCGACGTCGAGGCCGCCCAGCACCGGCCCCAGGACCAGCGCCATAAACAGGTCGGTGCCTGTCCAGAGGACGCCGGCCATCACGTGGACGTAGGTCAGTTGCTGTACCGTTCCGAACGCGATCGTCGCGAGCAGGAGTCCGAGCGGGAGGACGACCGCGCCGACCCCGAAGGCGGGGTTCGCGCGGTTCGCCATCCCGCGGATCGTGGCTGTGACAGAGACGCTCACGCACGCTAGTCCGTCCGACGCCCGCATATATTTTATCGAACCTGACACGACGCGCCGCTTCTCGTCCGGTTTCCGCCTCAACCGGGCGTCGTCGGCACGGTGCCGTCGGTCTCGATCTCGAAGCGCGCGCCGCCGTCCCGCCCGCCCGTCACCGTCACCGACCAACCGTGTGCCTCGACGACCTCCTCGACGACAGAGAGCCCCAGCCCGGTCCCGGTCGGGTTGGTCGTGTACCCGAAGTCGAACACGTGCGAGCGCTTCTCCGGTGGGATTCCGGGGCCGTCGTCCTCAACGTAGAACCCAGCCGTCTCCGGTCCGTCCGCCGTGTCCAGGGGACCGATTCGGATCGTGACGCCCGGTTCCGCGTGGTCGACTGCGTTCTGGAAGAGATTCGCGACCACCTCCTCCAGCCGGGACGCGTCCGCGGAGATCTTCGGCAGACCGTCCTCAATCTCGACGGTGGCGTCCCCACGGACCTGTGCCCGCGCGGTCCGTGCCAGCTCCGCGACGTCGACGGGCTCGCGCTCGGCGATCGAGCGTCCCTGCCTCGCGAGCGTCAGGAGGTCGTCGATCATCCGTTCCATCCGTGCGTGGGCGTCGGCGACCCGCCGGAAGTACTCCTCGGCGTCGGTCTCCAGCGCGAGTTCGAAGAACCCCATGGCGGCCGTCAGCGGGCCACGGATGTCGTGGGCGATGACGTGGGCGAACTCCTCGAGCTGTTCGTTCTGCCGCTCGAGTTCCCGCTCGCTCACGCGGAGTTCCGACTCCAGCCGCTGGCGCTCTGTGACGTCAACCGCGACGCCGATGACGCCGTCCACGTCATCGGAGTCGTCGTAGGTGGGTTCGTACCACGCGTCGAAGACGACGTCTTCAACCTCGACTGTCAGCGAGACGGACTGGCCACCCAGCGCTCGACGGCACGCGTCCAGGATACCCTCGTGGTCGGCGTACACTTCCTCGATCGACTTCCCAACCACCTGCCCGGGCTCCCGTCCGATGGCGTCGAGCCCGCTGCCAGTCGACTGCACGAACACGCCGTCCTCGTCGAACTCGAAGAGGATGACCGGCACGTTCTCGGTCAGCGCCGACAGCCGCTCGTTCTGCTCGCGGAGGTCGGAGACGAGCCGCTTGCGGCGGGTGATGTCCCGCGCGAACCCAACGTGTTGGGTCAGCTCACCGTCCTCGTAGATCGGCACGCCCTCGACCGACACCCAGCGCTCGAAGTTCTCCCCCTCGTTGACCCGGTACTCGATTTCGACGCGCGATCCGTTCGCGAGCCGTTCCATCGCCTCCCGAACCGTCTCACGGTCCTCCGGGTGGGTGCCAGCGAGGAAGTCCGCCGGGTCGGCTTCGAGGCCCTCGGTCGGCCGGCCCCAGATCCGCTCGTAGGCGTCGTTGACGAACAGGCACTGCTCCCAGTCTGCCGAGAACATCCAGAACACGTCTGGGCTGTGGCGGGTGAGAAGCGAGAGGCGCTGGCGGCTCTCTTCGAGCGCTACCCGGTCGCGCTCGCGCTCCGTGACGTCGCGGAGGATCGCCAGCACCCTGTCGTCGCCGTCGATCTCCGTCCGGTGTAACGAGACCTCGGCGGTCCTGATCCCGCCGTCGGCGCGCTCGATCGGCCACTCGAACCGCTGGTCGACCTCGGCGGCCATATCCACGAGCTCCGCCGCGGCCCGTTCGACCTCTTCGGGCGGACCGCTGCTGAACTGCACTACTGGCCGGCCGACGAGGGCGTCGATCGAGTAGCCGGTGAGCTCGGCGACCGCGGGGTTGGCGTCGACGACGACAGCCGTCTCCGGATCGTAGACGACGATCCCGTCGGAGACCTCCTCAAAGAGCTGTCGGTGGAAGTCGCCTCCCTCGGCTGACATACCACACTCTTCGGAAGGGGGAGCCTAAATCTCTCCCGGTAAACCCTTGGCGGTGGCTTGCACGACGACCCCCACGGTCGCTCGGAGGCGTGAGGTCGTTGCCGGAGCGCGGACCTGTGATGGCGTCGCGACTATCGGGAGTAACTGTCGGAAAATCGCGGGTCGTCGTCGCCTTCGTATTACGGAGCGGCGACGGGTAGAACCGGATTAGACGCGGACGACGTTCGTCGCGCGGGGGCCCTTGGGGGCCTGTTCGATCTCGAATTCGAGTTCCGTACCCTCAGTGAGATCCTCGCCACCGACGTCTTCCATGTGGAAGAACACGTCCTCGTCAGCGTCCTCTGTCTCGATGAAACCGTAACCGCCCGTGTCGTTGAAGAAGTCAACCGTACCGTTTGCCATTGCAAATAAACGAATGCGAGGTATACGGATAAGGCTTCTGAATCTGTTTTTCAAAATCCCGAATACGATTTACGAACATTCTATTTTCGTCGAATACGCTTTGTCGTCTTTCGTTCGGTCGGTTCCGCGCGGCAGATCCCGTCGGTTCGCCGATTCGCGGGCGCCGATCGACGGAAACGACAGATCTCGTTTCCTCCCCCGAGACGGCGGGACGTGTGCGGGTCGAACGTCACTCTCGACCGGCGTCAGCGACTCTCGCGGGGATCTACGCCTCTCGCGGGAAGCTGTCGATCGTGTCCGCGCGGAAGGCGTCCTCGTCGAACTCGTAGTCCGCATCGAAGAACTCCAGGATCGTCTCGGTGTCGCGCATCGCGTTCTTCAGACTCGTCGAGGCGCCCGGCGAGGGCGTGATGTTGAAGATGATGTCGCCGCCGACGATCTTCGCCTCGCCCATGTCCAGGGACTTCGCGCTCGTGTCGACGATCTGCGGGCGGACGCCGCCGTAGCCGCTCGCGCGGTCGATGTCGTCGAGGCCGACGCTCGGGACGACCTTCTGGACGTGGGGGAGGAACGCCCGGGGGCCGACCTCCGGGAGGTCGTAGAGCAGATTCCGGACGACGAACGGGAGGAGGATCCGGTCGGCGAGGATGTTGGCGTAGCTCAGGAACGACGCGGGATCGAAGCCGAAGACGTCGAGGAAGTCCGGGACCGTCGAGATCCGGCCGCGCTCCAGCGCCGGCACGAGCTTCGCCGTCGGCCCGAAGCGGGTGATGCTCGGGTCGTGGACGTCGGCGTCGCCGTGGACCGCCGCGAAGGGAAGCTTCTTCATCTGGAGGGTGTAGACCTTCCCGTTCAGCAGGTCGTTCGCGAGGAAGAAGCTCCCCGCGACGGGCAGGAGCGCCATATCCCCGCCGTAGCCGAGTTCCTTCGCGATCTGGAGGCTGTGAGAGCCCGCGGCGACGACGGCGACCTCGCAGTCGAAGGGTCCCCGATCGGTCGTGAGCGTGTAGCCCTCGGTGTTGCGGGTGACGTCCGCGACTTTCGTGCCCGTGAAGACGTCGACGGAGGCCTCCTCGCGGGCCTGCTCGACGAAGGACTTCGAGATCGCGCCGTAGTCGACGACGTAGCCGTCGGGCGTCTGGAGCGCGAGCAGGTCGACGTCGGGATCGCGGCCCTCGATGACCTTGGGCTCGATCTCGGCGATCTCCTCGCGCCCGATCGGGCGGAGCTTCGGGAAGAGGTCGCCGAAGCCCTCGTCGTGGTAGCGCGTCTCCAGTTTCTCGACCTCGTCGTCGCCCACGCCGAGCACCATCTTGCTCCGCTTTGCGTGCATCTCCCGGTCCTCGTCGTGGTTCTCCAGGTAGCCCGCCAGCAGCTCGGCGCCGGTCTTGACGCTTTCTGCCTTCTCGTAGGTGTAGTTCGTCTCGATGTCGCCGAAGTGAAGCGTCTGGGAGTTGTTGGTGTGATGAGAGTTGATCGCCGCGATCTCGGGTTCCTTCTCGATCAGCGCGATCGATTCGATGTCGGTGAACTTCGCCGTCGTGTAGAGGAGCGATGCGCCGCTGATGCCGCCGCCGACGATGACTAAGTCATATTTGCCAGACATACTGGTCCCTGTGGGTGTGACTACCTCGGTCACTGCGCTCCAACGGGATAACTCCATATCTTTCGATCGGCGTTTAGACGATCGACGAAGTCGATTTCGACGGTTTCAGGGATCGATGGGGACGCTCCAGCTATGGGAGAGACACCCACTCGGACGCCCGTCGCATCGTGTGGTTCTTCCGTCGGCGTTTGAACGAACGGGTATGGGATTCGGAAGCTACGACGAGTCCGAACAGCAGGACGCGAGCGCGGACCAGGAGACCGACGGCGAGGCCCTCAACGTCCACGAACACGACCACGACGGCGACGTCGCCGTCGAGTCCGACGTCGACACCGACGCGCTCGTCGACCGACTCGGCGAGATGCGCGAGGAGTAGCGGTCAGTCCCCTCCGGGGAACCCCTCGACGATCTCGACTCCGGAGGACGCGCCGATGCGCTCGGCGCCCGCATCGAGCATCGCGTTTGCCTCCTCGTAGGAGCCGACGCCGCCGCTGGCCTTGACCGGGAGGTACTCGGCCATCAGTTCCACGTCCGCGACGGTCGCGCCGCCGTCGGCGAACCCCGTCGACGTCTTGACGAAGTCGGCGCCGGCGTCGACGGCGGCCTCGCAGGCCCGGTGTTTCTCCGCGTCGGTGAGGAGCGCGGTCTCGATGATGACCTTCACCGGGACCGGGACCGCGGCGACGACCTCCGCGATGTCGCTTTCGACGCCCTCGTCGTCGCCGGCCTTCAGCCGCCCGACGTTGATGACCATATCCAGCTCGTCGGCGCCGGTCTGCCAGGCGTCGACCGCCTCGCCGTGCTTGGCCGCCGTCGAGTGCTGGCCGTGCGGGAATCCGATCACGGTCGCGATGGTGACCTCGGGCGCGTACTCGGCCGCCTCGGCGACGTAACACGGCGGGATGCAGGCGTTCATCCCGTACTCGCGGGCCTCGTCGAGGACCCGCTCGACGTCTTCGATCGTCGTCTCCGGGCCCAGCACCGTGTGGTCGATGCGGGCCGCGAACTCGGCGCTGTCCATACCCCGTTCCTCGACGGCCAGCGAAAAAAGCCACCGGGTCGGACGGCCGCGATCCCGCGCCGTGACGCCGGAGCGCTTCGGTACCGTTTTGCCCGCGGGAACGGACGCCGAGATATGGCGATGCTCCCCGAGGGGTTCGCGCTCCCGCCGCCGGCGTATCTCCTCGTCCTGCTCGCGACGGGCGGGATCGTCGGACTGGCCCTGCGCCGCCGTCGCCCGCGAGTCACGTCCGCGCGCGTGCTCGCGCTGGCCCCCTGGATGGTGCTCGGATCGGCCGCCCACGTCCTCTACGTGGTCGACGCCCTCCCCGGCGTGATCCGCCCCCTCGCGGGCACGCCCGCGGTGTACGTCAGCGTCGCGATCGCCGCCGCGACCGCCTGGCTCGCGGTCGACGAACTGCTCGACGGATCCGGAGACGCGCCGACCGTCGCGGGGGCGCTCGCGGGCACGGGCGGCCTGCTCGCGCTCGTCGCCGTCGGCGCAGTCCTCGCCGCGGGCGCCGCGGCCGGGACGCTCTCGCCCGCGCTTCCCGCCGCGGGGGTCGCGGTCGCGCTGGCTCTCTCCGCGGCGGTCTGGGCGCTTCTGACGCGGGCGGTCCCGGACGTGGCGCGGACGGGCGCGCTCGGCGCCTTCGCCGTGTTCGCCCACACGCTCGACGGCGTCTCGACGGCGGTCGGCGTCGACCTGCTGGGCTTCGGCGAGCGGACGCCGCTGTCGCGGATCGTGATCGAGTTCGCCGCCGGGCTCCCGACCGCGGGGACGATCGGCGGGGGCTGGCTGTTCGTCGTCGTGAAGATCGCGGTCGCGACCCTCCTCGTCTGGCTGTTCGCGGACCTGATCGAGGAGGATCCAACGCAGTCACAGCTCCTCCTCGGCTTCGTCGCGGCCGTCGGCCTGGGCCCGGCCGTCCACAACGTCCTGCTGTTTACGATCTCCGCGCCCGGGTGATCCCGGGGCAGGCGAAGCGACAGAGCGCTTTTGTGACGCGGGGGCGTCGTCTCGGGAGATGCCCCGAGTCATCTGCGCCGGACACCTGAACTGGGACGTGACGCTCCGCGTCGACGCGCTGCCGTCGCCCGACGGCGAGGTGACGGTGGACTCGCGCCGGCGCGGCGGGGGCGGGAGCGCGGCCAACGTCGCAAACGGCCTGTCGGACCTGGACGTCGACGCGTTCCTACTCGGGAGCGTCGGCGAGGACGAACACGGGTACGTCGCCCGCGACGAACTGGCCGAAAACGGCGTCGACGTCTCGAACGTCGTCGTGACCGGCGAACTGGAGACCACGACGAAGTACATCGTCGTCGAGCCCTCAGGCGAGGTGATGGTGCTCGGCTGTCCCGGCGCCAACGAGGCGTTCGCCGCGACCGACCTCTCCGACTCGGAGCTGGCGGCCGCCGACCACCTCCACCTGACGAGCCAGGAGCCCGAGACCGCGCGGCGGCTGGCCGAGCGGGCGCGCGAGCTCGACGTCCCGGTCAGTTTCGACCCCGGGCGGCGGATCGACGACCGGGGGTACGGCCCGGCGCTCACGACCGTCGACTACCTCTTCCTCAACGACCGCGAGGCGGCGCTCGCCCTCGACGCGTTCGACCTCGCCGAGCAGACGCTGGTCCTGAAACACGGCCCCGAGGGGGCCGAGATCCGCCGGGGCGACGAGCGCACGGCCCACCCGGGCTATCCGATCGACGCCGTCGACACGACCGGCGCGGGCGACGCCTTCGCCGCGGGCTTCATCGCGGCGCTCGCCGACGGCGGCTCCGACCAGCGGGCGCTCGCGGTGGGCAACGCCTGCGGCGCGCTCGCCTCGAAGGTCCCCGGCGCGCGGACGGCGCTCACCTGGGAGGAGATCCGCGCGTTCATCGGCGAGTGAACGGAACGGCGCCGTTTCAGCGGTCACGGACGTCGATCGACGGCGTCCCGCACGATCAATGGCGTCGCGGGGCGCGAGTCGTCGAAGCGGAGCCCTTTTGCTCGCGGGGCGAGAGGAAATCGACTCGTGACGGTTCCACTGGCCCTCGTCGTCGGCGGCACGCCCGTCGTCCGCTTCGCGCTGCTCGCTGCGGTCTGCGGACTGCTCGGAGCGCTCGTGATGGACGTCCCGATGACGAACCAGGAGCACGGATTCACGCCGGCGTACGTCGCCGCGGGCACGCTCCGCCGGGTCGGCGCCGAGGAGGTGTCGTTCGAGTCCGCGTTCGTCCTCCACCACGTTACGGGAGGCATCGCGGGGCTCCTGTACGCGGCGGCGTACCTGGCGTTCGGGCTCGCGGCGGCGGCCCTCGCCGGCCCGGGGGTCGCCCTCGGCGGCGTCGCCGCCTTCCCGCACGTCCTCGCGACGCTCCTGGTCTCGGGGTTCGTCTACGGCTTCTTCGCCCACCTGGTGCTCCCGCGGGCCGGCCGCCGGATCTACGAGGAGCGCGCGACCGCGGTCCGGGGGCAGTGGCTCCGCTCGACCGTCGTCTTTGGGATCGCCCTCGGCGTGAGCGTGCCCGCGGCGACGACGCTGCTCTGATAGTGATTACTCTCGTCTCTTACCGCCGAGCGCCGTCACCGGGCGTCGCATTCGGCGGTAAACAGTGAGAGTAATCACTATGAGTCCGGGCCGAAATCGGTCGAGTCCCGGCCGCCGCTCGATCGACCGGGTCGTTTTTCACCGTCTCCCGCGAGGTGTCCGTATGGCGAAACAACCCCACCTCCTGGTCGAGTCGGGCGACGTCCACGAGACCGCGCTCATCCCGGGCGATCCCGGCCGGGTCGATCGGATCGCCGACCAGTGCGAGGACGCCGAGACCGTCGCGCAGAACCGCGAGTACAAGGTCGTGAACGCGACCTACGAGGGCGTGCCGCTGACGATCTGCTCGACCGGCATCGGCTGTCCCTCGGCCGCCATCGCCGTCGAGGAGCTCTCGGCGGTCGGCGTCGAGACGCTGATCCGCGTCGGGACGACCGGCGCGCTCCAGCGCGGGATCGAGATCGGCGACATGGTGGTCGCGACCGGCGCCGCGAAGGAGGAGGGGACCTCCAAGCGCTACGAGGACAGCGTGATCCCCGCGGTCCCCGATTACGACGTGCTCTCGGCGCTCGTCGATTCCGCGGAGGCAAACGGCGAGGACGTCCACGTCGGCCCGATCGTCTCCGACGACGCGTTCTACAACGAGAACGACGCCTACGTCGAGGAGTGGGAGGCCGCGAACCTCCTGTGCGTCGAGATGGAGGCCGCCGCGGTCTTCTCGCTCGCCCGCCGGAAGGGCCTGGCCGCTGGCGCGATCTGCACCGTCGACGGCAACCTCGTCGAGGGAACCCAGAAGGGCGCCGACTCCGACTCGGAGCTCCCGGAGAAGGCGAAGAACAACGTCGAGCGCGCGATCTCGCTCACGCTCGACGCGGTCGTCGACCTCGCGTAGGCGATGCTGGGCGAGCGGCTCTTCGACGCGGCGGCAGAGCGCCTCGCCGCGGCGCGGAGTCGCATCCGGCGGATCGAGCGCCGGGAGCTCTCGGAGTTCCGGCGGTGGATCCAGAACACCGACAATCTGCTGCACCTCTCGATCGTCCTCTTCGTCCCCGTGGTGATCGGCGTCGTCACGTACCTCTCGAACCACGTCCAGACGCTGTCGTTCCTGCTCTTTCCGCCGCTGGCGTCTGGGACGTACACGCTGTTTTCCGACCCCGACGGCCGACACGCCGATCCCCTCCGCTTCATCGCGAGCCTGAGCTCGGGCGCGCTCTGCGGGCTGGCGGCCTACTCGACGACGACGTGGCTCTACGGCGACACCGGCGGCGCGTTCGTCCACCCCGAGAGCGCCGCGCTCGCCATCTTCCTCACGGGGCTCGTAACGTGGGCGGGCCACGTCGAGGCGCCCTCGGCCTTCTCGACGGCGCTCTTGGCGCTCGTCACCGGCGACGTCGACCCCGTGACCTACGTCGTCAGCGTCTTCCTCGCGGCGGCGTTCGTCGCGGGCGCGTTCGTGATCTGGCGCGAGAGCTTCTACGAGAAGCGAGCGGAGTACCTCTACGAGACGGTCCACGGCGACGACCACGTGCTCGTTCCGATGCGTGGCGAGACCGCCGAGCGGACCGCGCTGTTCGGCGCTCGCCTCGCGGCCGCCCACGAGGCGGGCAAGGTGGTCTTACTGGAGGTCGTCTCCGAGGAGCGGGCGGACGCGTTCGACCCCGACGATCCCTCGCCGTTCCACGAATCGATCGGCGACTCCGACGGCCCCGACGAGGCGGATCCCACCGAGACGGATTCCGACGCGGCGGCGCCCGACGGAGCGGTCGCCGGCGACGCCGGTCCCGACGCGGGGTCGACCGAATCGGGCCCGATTCCGATGCGCGAGACCGTCCAGCGGCTCGAACGCTGCGCAGCGAGCATCCACACCCGCGTCGGCGTCCCCTGCGAGGTCGTCGTCGTCTCCGGCGATCCGGTCAATGCGACGGTCGAAGCCGCGCGGGACGCCAACTGCGACCTCGTCGTGACGCCCTACGAGGAAGACCGGGGCACGCTGTCGTCGTTCGTCCGGGGCGTCTTCGCGAGCGACCTCGACGCGGTGGCCTTCCGGTCGATGCTCGACCGGCGGCGGTGGACCCGCGTGCTGGTGCTCGTGGCCCGCCCGGGCGACGTCGCCCACGGGATGATCGACTTCGCCACCCGGCTGACCGGCGACCGCGGGACCGTGAGCGTCACGACCTGCATCGGGAGCGAGGTCGAGCGCCGGACCGCCGAGACCCACCTCGATCACCTCGTCGAGACCGTGAGCGGCAACGTCGAGACCCGGGTGGCCCGCTCCGACGTCGACGACTTCATCGCGGCGAACGCCGGCAACTACGACCTGCTCGTCCTGGGATCCAGCGGCGAGCGCTCGCCGGCCTCGCGGTTCGTCTCCCCGCCGACGTTCCAGCGGCTCCAGGAACTGGACTGCGACGTCGCGGTCTTCGATCGGGGACGGCCGTAGGCGGAAAACGGTCGAGATGCCCGAGCGAGCCGCTACTCCCCCTCGTTCTCGTCTCGGCCTTCGGCCGCGTCTCCCGCGTCCGGCCCCGCGTCGGTGTCGGAATCGAAGCTGAAGCCGGTCCCGTCGGCGCCCTCCGACTCGCTCGACGCCGACGTGTCGCTTTCGTGTTTTCCTTCCGAGACCGACGCATCGGCCGCCTCTGATGTTCCGCCGACGGCCGCCGCGGCGCTTTCGAGGTCCTCCTCGCCCGCGCCGAGCAGACGCTCTTCGAGTTCCTCGGCGCCGTGGCCGCCGAGCGCGGACTCCGCGAGGAAGTGCGCGCCGAGGGTCGCCGGGCTGATCACGGTGTCGGCGCCGGCGCGCTTCAGCTTGTTCACGTTCTCCCGCTGGGTCGCGGCGGCGACGATCGTCACCTCGGGGTTGAGCTGCCGCGCGGTCAGGATCGCCAGGGCGTCCTCGGCGTCGTTGTTCGTCGCGGCGACGACCGCCTGTGCGGCCTCGACCTTCCCGCGGTGTTGAGCCTCCTCGTCGCTCGGGTCGTCGGTGAGGACCGTGTAGCCCCGATCGGAGAGGCGCCGCGCGCGCTCCTCGTCGGGGACGACCACGAGGACGTCCGCCTTCGCCGAGAGCTCTTCGAGAATCGGTTCCGTCAGGTCCCCGAAGCCGAGTACGAGGACGTGGTTGTCGAGTACGTCGAGTTGTTCTTCTGTCATACGTCCGAGTGCTTTCGAGAACTGCGCTTCGATCAGCGGCGTGAAGACGACCCCCAGCACCACCGCGAACGACGAGACCGTCACCAGGAGCACCGACAGCGCGAACAGCTTCCCGACCGCGGAGGTCGGGGTGATGTCGCCGTAGCCGACGGTGCTCCCCGTGACGAGCGAGAAGTAGAAGGCGTCCAGCAGGGTGTCGACGCTGTTGAAGTGATCCTGGAGCGCGAAGGCCCCGGCGGTCCCGTAGCCCTGCGCGCCCGCGAGCGCCGCGAGGGACGCGATCTGGGTCGTCGACAGCGAGATCTCCCGGTCGAACGCGCGGAAGTTCAGCCCCACGATGACGAGGGCGAACGCCGAGAGCGCGACGAGCGGGATCGACAGGCGCGAGGACTGGAGGAGCCCCTGCAGCCCGGAGATCGGAAAGAGCAGCAGCGCCGCCCACCACGCGCTCCGGAGCCGCCGGCGGAGGCCGAAGGCACACACGAGCAGGAGGAAGCCGGTCAGCGTGCCCGTGAACGCGGTGATCTGCTTTACGACCCCCGGGACGACGACGCCGAAGAAGAGGAAGTCCGCGGCCCCGCCGACGCCGATGTTGGCGATGCCCGTCACGACCGAGACCACGCCGACGACGAGCGTCAGCACGACGGAGGCGCGCGCGCCGATCCAGTCCCGAGAAATCGCCATACGTTCGGGTCCCGCGCCGCCGCCTTAAGAATCTCGCGCTCGCGCTCGAAAAGCGTAAAGCGCCGGGCCGAGTGAGGCCACCGATGGCTTCGCTCCCGGTCGAAATTCTGTACGGGCTCTATCTGGGGATCCTGACCGGCCTCGTCCCGGCGCTCATCGCGTGGCTGCTCGGATTCGGATTCAAGTACTTCACGGGCATCACCGTCCCCGGGCTGGGGGTCGTCGCCCTCGGGGTCGCGATCGCCGGGCTCAACGGGGGGCTCCTGGCCCTCGCGGACCCGAGCCTCACCGGCTCGACGAATCAGCTCCGACTGACGATCGCGCTCCTGGTCGTCCTGATGGGCACGCTCTACGCGCACGGCCAGGGCGACAAGATGGGCGCGTCGCTGCCGAAGCGCCTCAGCCTGCGCGAACTCACGAAGCGGACGCTCTCGGCCGACGTCGTCGAACTGGTCGGCGGGCGCGGCCAGGTCCGCATCTCCGTCGTCGGCGACGTCGGCGACCTCGAAGGGTATCCGCCGCTCCCGGCCGCGCTCCGGGAGACCATCAGGGAGGAGACCTGGACCTTCCCCGCGGACCTCCCGCTCCCGGAGCTCGAATCACGAGTCGAGGCCGCGCTCCGGACCGACTACGACCTCGTCGAGGTGTCTGTCACCCTCGACGAGCGCGGCCGGGCGTCGGTCGTGGCCGCCCCGCCGTCGAGCGGGCTCTCGAAGCACCTCGACCCCGGCGAGCGCGCCGTCTCCGTCGAGGCCCTCGTGCCGATCGGCGCCGCGCGCGGCGACGAAGTGATCGCCTGGGCCGACGGCGAGCGCTACGAGGCGACCGTCCTCGGCGTCGTCGACGAGGCGGACGCGGCCGAGGCGGAACCGACGCCCGAGCCCGACCTATCGGAGGACAAAGCCCAGCCGGTGGCCGCCGAACTGACGGCCCCGGCGGCGGCCGGCGGCCGCGCCCGACTCACGCTCGCGGCGTCGCGAGCGACCGCGAGGTCGCTGCTCGCGGCCGACGACGTCAGGGTGGCGGTGCGCTCCCGCGGGAGCCGACGCGAGTTCGAGCTCGTCGGGCTCCTCCGACGGACCGGCAAGCGCTTCCGGCGCGTCACCGTCCGCGAGGGGACCGACATCGCCGGGACGACGCTCGGCGAGACGGCGGTCCGGGACGCCTACGGCGTCGCGGTGCTCGCCGTCCGCCACGGCGGCTCGTGGGTGATCGCGCCGCGGGGGTCCCAGGCGGTCGACGCCGGCGACGACCTCCTCGTGGTGGGGAGCAAGAACGACCTGGACGCCTTCGCGGGGGTGGTGGCGTGACCCCGCTCCAGGTCGCCGGCGCGATCCCGGACGATCCGACGCTAGTGAGCGCGGGGATCCAGGTCCTCGGGCTGTCGGCGCTGGCCGCGGGGCTCGCCGCGCTCGCGGCGATCATCTACCGTTGGTACGCGCGCGAGGAGATTCCCGCCTGGCTGGCGACGCTCGTCGGCGCGGCGGGGGTCGCGCTCTACCTCAACGCCATCGGGCTGTTCCAACGGGCGGTCGGGACCGGCGCGACGGAGATCTTCGATCCGACGACCGTGTTCGTCAACGCGGTGACCCTCGGCGCGGCCGTCGTGGTCTCTCCCGCCGGGCGGGCCGTCGGCGACCGACTCACCACGAGCGCGCTCGCGATCGCCGGCTCCCGTCAGCTCGACACCGACGTGAGCCGGATCGTAAGCAGCGTCGGCCGCGTTCGGCCCGTCGAACTCCCCGAAGAGCCGGGCGACATCGACGACATCGAGGGCTACGACCCCGTGCGCCCCGCGACGAAGGAGGAGCTGGCGGGCAAGACGCTCCTCGTCCCGCGGCACCTCCGGGGCGAGGACCTCCGCGAGCGCGTCGTCGCGAGAATCAAGGAGGACTACGCCGTCGGCTACGTCGATCTCGAACTCGACAGCGACGGGGCGGTCACGCGGCTCGGTCTCGGCCGCCGCGTCGCCGGCATCGGCACCACGCTCGCGCCCGGCTTCGCGGCCGTCGCGGTCCAGGCGGACCCCGGTGCCGGCGCGTCCGCCGGCGACGCGGTGCAGTTGTGGCGGCGGGTCGAGCCCGACGAGACGGGCGCGGACGCCGACGCGGAGGCGCCGGGCGTCGGGACCGCAGAGCGCGTCGCGAGCGGCGAACTCCGCGCGGCGGGCGACGACGTCGCCACGGTCATCCTCGACGAGGCCGACGTCGCGGGGCTCGACCCGGAGGCGACCTATCGCCTGCTGACGCTGCCGACCGACCCCGGCGCCGAGCGGGAGTTCACCTCGCTCCTCCGCGCGGCCGACGAGACGATGGACGTCGTGACCGTCCAGGCGGGAAGCGCCCTCGACGGCGCGGTGCTCCGCACGCTCGAAGCGACGGTCGCGGCCGTGCGCTCGTCGGGCGGCGGGATCGAGCCGATCCCCCCGCGGAGCCGCGAACTCGCCGCGGGCGACGATCTCTACTTGGTGGCGCGGCCCGAGCGCCTCCGCGAGATCGCGGGGCTGGCGAGCGCGTCGTCGGGGGACGGCGCCGGGCGGTGACCGGACGCCGGCCGGCCCGTCAGCGCGGCAGATCGTCCGCCGGTCCCACTGCGTAACGCTCAACTCGGCCCGGGCGCGAATGAGGGTATGGACACGGTCAACTGGCGGCTCTTCGCCGACCTCGCCGAGGTCGCCGGCGGGCGGGAACACACGGTCTCGATCGAGGCCGACGCGACGGTCGAAGACGCGCTCGCGGCCCTGCTCGACGGCAGGGACGACCTCCGAGAACGGATCTTCGACGGCGACGAGCTCACAGACGACGTGAATCTGATGCGGAACGGCTCGCCGACCGCCCTCTCGGAGGGCGTCGACGACGGCGACGAACTCGCGATGTTCCCGCCGGTGACGGGCGGGGGCGGAATCGGACGCGGCGACGCCTGAGGCGGCCGCGAGCGGACTACGACAGCCACTCGTCGGGCTTGGTGTCGTAGTCGACGTCGGCGGCCTGGATCCGGCGCTCCAGGTCGGGATCGAGGTCGAACTCCTCGAAGCTCTCGCCGTCGTAACGGATCCGGAGCCCCACCTCGGTCGGCTCCGGGTCGCGGTTCCGGCGGCGCGCGACCTCGACGTCGTGCTCGTCGTACTCCTTCCGGATCGTCATCAGGTGGACCGGCCGGCCCCACAGCTCGTGGACGCGTTCGAGGACGTCCTGGGCCTGGTCGAGGTCGAGCATCACCCCGTTGTAGCGGTGGCCCAAGAGGAGCTCCCCGCGGTTGCCGAAGTTGTCGTCGAAGACCGCGATCGTCGGCTTCCCGAAGTTGGTGAACTGCAGGAGGAGCTTCTTCTTCACGTCGTCGGGGTCGACAGAGGCCACCCGGAAGTCGCCGGTCGAACGGGTGTACTCGTAGGTGAAGTAGTCGTTCGACTCGACGAACTCCGGCGAGAGGAAGGCGTCCACGAACGTCACGTCGTTGTGGCTCTCGCGGACCTCCCGCATCCGGTCCCAGCCGGCCGCCCGGTCGACGTCTGCGATCGCGGCCTCGACGGTGTCGTACTTCGCGTCGTCGAACATATAGCGGGAGAGCTGTTCGAGCTCCTCCCGCCGGATCCGGCGGAGGAATCCGCGGTACTGCGGCTTCACGAGCGAGAAGTGACGCTCCGCGAGCCCCTCGTAGGTGAGCACCTTCCAGGGGTAGCGGTCGACGTCGACCGCCTCGGGGTCCGACAGCGCCCGATCGAGCGTCTCCCAGTCGACGCGGGGGTCGCCCTCGGGGAGCGCCGCGAGGTCAGAGAGCGTCTCAGAGCTGACGCCGTCGATCGCCGGGTGGGGCTCCAGGCGGTCCTGGACCTCCTCGAAGTCGACGACGTCGTGGAAGTTCCGCCAGGTGATCCCCTCGACGCGGAGGAGCTTGTCGGCGACTTCGCGCCTGTTTTCGGCGTTCTCGACGTACTCCCACAGCTCCTTGCCGAGCTTATAGGGGTTCAGCCCCGGTGACCCGAGCACCCTCGATTGGTGGTCCGCGTAGGTGAGGAACTCGTCCGCGCCGGCGAAGCGCTCTTCGCCCATCATCAGCGACTCCCAGTACGAATTGTGGTTGATGAATCCCGCTGCGGCGTACCGGTGTGTCTCCTCGACGGAGATGTCGTAGACGGTCTCACGACCCTCGTCGAGTCCAGTCACTTCGGTCGTCCACTCTTCTGATCGGAACCACGAGTGGTCGTCGACGTACGTCTGTAACTTCTCTGCCTTCTCGGCGTAGCTGAACCCGATCGCCTCTCCGTAGCGTTGTGCCGATTTTCCGGTCACGTGAACGTGAGGACAGCCGTCCCGTTGCCGTCTGCGTCGGCTCAGAATCCCGAAGTTCAACAGGAGTAACTGGACGACCTCGCTCATCCGCTCGCTCTTCGTGCTGAGGATTACGCCCTGCTCACCCGCGTACCCGTCTGCGTCGAAAAGACCCCGAAGGAACTCCGCGACGACCGACTTCGGTGAGCGACGTATCGCGTCCGGAACCGTCTTGGAATCGGCGGCCTTCCCGGTCGGAATACCCAGCCCCTCGTCGAGAAATTCGACGAGGTTCGCGGAGTACACGCAGGTTCGCCATCGCCTTTCCGATTTCTCGACGCTGACGTTTGTGCCGAACAGCTCGTCGACGAGCCCGGCAAACTCCTCAGCCTTCGCTTTCTCACCGCTGGTAAACCCGACCTGGTTCGACGCCGATGATACGTGGCCGTCTCCGATCAGCAACCCGAGGAACCGACCGAACTGCTCATCGATTCGGTCCGGGACCCGAATCGAAGTACGCTGGCTTCGGCCGTGTTCTTGGGGAGCGTATCCCTCCAGAGCGGCCGCGATCTCGTCCGCCCGTTTCGCCCGCCCGAGCCGTCGATAGCGGAGTACTGTCCAGAGTGAGACGTCCGCCTCCTCGGCGACTTCTTCGAGCGTGGTGTATTCGTCGGCGGTCCACTCGATCGTTTGGTAGGTTTCCGGCCAGATGTCGTCGCCGCCGCTGATCTCGATCCGATCGCCGACGGACAGTTCATCGAGACGGATCCACGATCCGTCGGGTCGTCGGATCCGATGGTTGTTCGAGCCGGTGAGCTCGAACCCCCGCCGCGTCTCGACGGTGACTGTCTCGTGTTCCTGGATGACGTTTGCGTCGTACACGTCACGCGCGCTCTCCCCGTCTGAGACCGGACCTCGCTCCTCGACGACCTCGCGCATCGGCGCCAGCCCGTTGGTCGTAAACACGAGCGTATCTGGGGCCACACAGGCCCAGCCCTCGTTCATCGTCTTCGTCATCTTCTGCGGGGCGAAGTAGTACGCCTCGCGGCGGAGCAGGTCCAGGATGTCCTTCTGCCAGGACTCCATCTCGACGGCCTCCTCGTTCTCGGGGTCGTAGACCGTCCCGTGCTCGCGGAGGAACCCGAGGACGTCCGTCCGCGGGTGGTCGAGGTCGGCGGCGGCCGCCTCCGCGGCGGCGAGCTCGTCGAGCCACTCGTCGTCGAAGACCGCGCCCTGGACCGTCTCCGAGAGGTCCATCTCGTCGAGCCGCTCCCGGAGGTCCTCCGGTTCGGTGGGCTCGCCGTCGCGGTCGGCGTCGATCGGGTGGTGCTGGTCGATCGTGTCCTCCAGGCAGGTGACGGCGTCGACGAAGCGCTCGACGGCCTCCTGGTCGACGTCGGGGTCGTCGACGTAGCGCTGGATCGTCTCGGCGTGGCGCTCCAGCATCGCGGCGGCGTCGAGGTCGCCGTCGCCCGAAAAGCGGGAGAACCACTCGTTGTTGCGGAAGAAGTCCGCGTGCGCCTCGACGTGGGTGATGACCGCCTTCTGGTCCGCGAGGGAATTCGACTCCTGGAGGAAGGCGTGGCTCGGGTCGTCGTTGTTGACGATCTCGAAGGCCTTGCCCATCCCGAACTGGTCCTGCTTCCGCTGGCGGTCGTAGGTCATCCCCCAGCGCCAGTGCGGATAGCGGGTCTGGAAGCCGCCGTAGGCGATCAGTTGGTTCATCTCGTCGTGGTCGACGATCCAGTAGTTCACCGGGTAGGGATCGAGTCCGAGTTTGCGCGCGAGGTTCGCGGCCTCCTCGACCGGCTCCTCCAGCCTGTCGGCCTCCTCGCGGGCGACGCGTCTGAATCGGTCTGGTCTGCTCATTTCTTGCCTCCGTCGGATCCGGATTCGGTCGACAGCACCTCGTAGATCGCGTCGGTGACGTCCTCGGCGGCGCCGACGCGCGCGACGACCACGTCGTCACCGTCGCCGAACGCGCTCTCGACCTCCTCTGCGTGGGTCGCGTTGATCGCGGTCCCGCCGGGCTGGGTCTCCACGTAGGCGTGGAGGTTCGCCGGGATGTCCCGCATCAGCGGGATCACCTTCTCGGTCGTGTCGTTCGAGGAGTTCTCGGAGTCGCCGGCGGCGAAGACGTAGCGGTTCCACTCAGCCCAGGGGTACTCCTCCTCTAAGATCTCCTTCGCGAGCTCGTAGGCGCTCGAGATCCGGGTGCCGCCGCCCGAGCGGATGCCGAAGAACTCCTCGCGATCGACCTCCCAGGCGTCGGCGTCGTGGGCGATGTAGACGAACTCCGCGTTGTCGTACTTGCCCTGGAGGTACCAGTCCAGCGGCGTGAACGTCCGCTCGACGAGCTCGCGCTTGGTCTCCCGCATCGATCCCGAGACGTCGCGGATGTTGACGACGACGACGTTCTTCTGCTTCTTCTCCTCGATCTCGGGGTGGCGGTAGCGCTCGTCGTCGCGGCGGAAGGGGACCTCCTTGAGGCCCTTCCGGCGGATGCGCTGGACGGCCGTCGTCCGCTCGACCTCGTCGGCCATCTGCTCGAAGGAGTCCCAGCGGCCCCGTTCCTCGTCGGGGATCACGTCCCACTCGGACTCGATCCATGCCAGCGAGACGAGGATGTTCTCGCCGCGACACCACTCGTAGACGGACTCGGGCGTCGCGCCCGCGACGCGCATCGCCTCGCGGACGAACTCCTCGTCGAAGTCGGTCGCGAGCTTGCGCTTGAGCCCCTGTTTGAACAGGCGCTCGAAGTCGAGGGTGCTGTTCGGCCCGGTGCGCGTGACGTCGGTGAAGTCGCCTTCGACCTCCTCGATCACCTCCTTGCCCTTGGGTTCGAGGTCCAGGCCGAGCTCCTCGTCGAGCTCCTCGGCGAACTCCTCGGGGTCCATCTCGTAGTGGCCGTGCTCGCCGCCCTCCTCGCCCGGCTCGCCGTCTTCGTCCCCGTCTCCGTCGCCGTCGCCGGGCTGGGCCTCCGGCTGGCCCACGGGCTGGCCGACGTCCGGGGTGTCTCCCTGGCCCTGGCCGACGCCGCCCTTGTCGAGGCGGTCGTACTCGAACTCCGGCAGGTCGACGACTTTGATCGGGATCTCGATCGTGTCCGATTCGGACCCGCTGAGGTCGCCGTAGCGGATGAACGACTCCAGGTCCTCGCGGCGCTCCTCGCCGATCTCCTTGAACCGTTCGAGGTCCTCTCTCAGTCCCATCGGTGGCGCACCTCCCGGAGGACCGCCCGGCTCGTCAGCTCGGCCGAGGCCTCGGTGTAGCCCCGGGTCGTCAGCTCCGCGATGGTCTGGTCCTTCAGCCGCTCGGTTTCGGTCCCCTCCGGCGGGTCGTCCCACTGGGCGGGGTCGAAGTCCTCGTAGAGCCGCCTGACGTCGCTCCAGTCGTAGGTGTCGAGCACAGAGCGGATCACCGGGATCTCCGAGAGCTCGACGTCGTCGACGGTGAAGCCCTCGTTGCGGTTCTCCCAGGCGTAGCGGTTCAGGGCGGTGATGATCTTCTCCCTGCGGAACTCCGCCACCGCGTCTGTCGGGCGGTTTCCGAGGTAGTCCTCGTCGGCGAAGCGGCCCAGCTGTTCGATCTCGAAGAGCTTCATCAGGAGCGGGTCGGGGTCGGCGGGGCCGCGTTCGGTCTCGACCTGCTCGTCGCCGGCCCACGCGTAGACGTGTTCGACGTACTCCGCGACCGTCTCGCGGTCGACGGAGCGCTCTGCGAGCAGCGCCGAGAGGACGTCTTCCTCTTGGCGTTCGAGGACGTACTCCTTGGCCTGCGTGACGCGGCCCTCGTACTCGGCGCGCTCCGAGCGGGAGAACACCGGCGCGTCCTGGAGCGCGTCGGCCATCGCGTCCAGGACGTCCTCTGGGAGGAGCACGCGCTCGACGTCGAGGTCGGCGTGCCGCCGTCCGGTGTCCTCGTGGAGCAGGTCGGCGACGACGTCGCGGGTGAACGTGACGGGGATGCCGTGGACGCCGTCGTCGCCGTCGAAGTCGAACTCCTCGACGGAGGTCCGGGTGTCGCCCTCCTGGACGTAGCCGAAGTCGAAGAGCAGCGCCTTGTCGACCAGCTCGTAGCCCGACGGCACGTCGTCGGTGTCGAGCCGCGTGAGGACGCTGTACATCGCCGCGGCCTCGACGGCGTGGGGCGCGAGCTCGCGCTCGTTCACCGATCCGGGGCCGCTCCGCACCTCGACCGAAAGCGGCGCGCGGATCCGCTCGCGGAGTTCGGCCTCGTCGGCGACGGTCCACACCGAGGTCTCGCCTGTGAGTTCGCGGCGGATCAGCTCCGCTTCGAGCGAGACGTTGGTGAGGTACCGGAACTCGTGTTTGTCGAGCCGGCGCTTGAGCGCCTTCAGCGGGTCTCGGCCGTTCCGGTCGGCGTACTTGTCGAGCTCGGCGTCGAGGTCCGGGTTCGAGATGATGAGCAGTTGGGTGTCGACGTCCATCCCGATGCCCTTGTCGAGCTTGACGTGGCCCTCGTCGGGGACGTTGAGGAGCTTCTGGAGCAGGTCCGCGTGCTGGGCGGCGTCCTCGACGATCGTGAGCAGGCCGTTGCCCTGCGAGAGCACGCCGTCGTAGCTGAACGCCTGGGGGTTCTTCCGGCCCCTGGAGTCGAGTTCGCGGAGCATCCCCGGCATCCACGAGCCGACGAGGCGCTCCTTCGGCGTGCCGTCGTCCTCGGAGTGGAGGACGCCGATGCCGCGGCCGACGTCGACGACGTAGTTCTTCACCCGGAGGTGGGTCGGGTCCGTGACCGCCGAGAACAGTTCGCGGGTCCCCTCCCGGCGGTACCGCTCTTCGAGGTGGTCGTAGGCCTCCCGGGAGAAGGGATCGAGGTCGTTCCCGACCGCGATCGGCACGTGGTCGCCGGTCTCGCGGTTCAGCGCCTCCAGCAGATCGGCGCGGACGTCGTCGGGGAACACGGAGAGGGGATGGGCCTGGACGGGGCTCTCGTACCAGTCCTCCTCGCGGTCGGGGTCGGCCTCCCCGCCGTAGGAGAGCCCGCGGGTGTCGCGGCCGGCGGCGATGTTCCACTCGACGGTGTAGCGCCGGCCCGAATCGGTCCGCGAGTACGCGCGCAGGCCGTTGATGAGACAGCGCTTCAGTTCGGACTTCCCCGTGGCCGTCGGCCCGTCGAACCAGAGGATCTTCTCGGATTTGCCCCGCTCGGCGGCGATCGTCCGCAGGTCGTCGACGAAGCGGTTGAGGACCTCGGTGTTGCCCAACACGGCGTGTTCGCCGTCGTTCGCGGGGTCGTCGAAGAAGCGGTAGCGCTCGCGGATCTCGCCCTCTTCGAGCACCTCGCGGGTCCCCATCGACTCGATCGCATCGAGCAGGTACTTCGAGGCGTGGGCGGCGATCGAGGGGCGCTCGAAGGCGGCTTCGACGTACTCTGCGAGGCTCATCGGCTCCTCGTAGGTGCCGCGGAGGTGCTCGTCGGCGCGTTCGACGTAGTCCCGCGCGGCGTTCGTGTGTGCCGTCATCTTAGCCCTCTAGCTCGCTCTTTGCCACCTCCGCGCCGGCGAACTCGAGCACCTCGCGTGCGCCCTCCGAGGAGTACCCCTGCTCGATCAGCGCGTCGATCCACGCGCTCCGCTCGTCGTCGTCGAGCTCGTTGGCGCTGACAAGCGCGGAGAAGTTGATGTTGTGCTTCTTGTCCTCCCAGAGCTTCCGCTCCAGGGCGCGGCGCAGGCGGTCGTTGTCCTGCGGGTCGAAGGAGGTGCCGTCGCGGGCGCGCCGGGAGACCCAGTTCGAGACCTCCTGGCGGAAGTCGTCCTTCCGGTCCTCGGGGATGTCGAGCTTCTCCTCGACGGACCGGAGGAACGTCTCGTCGGGGTCCTGTTCGCGCCCGGTGAGTTCGTCCTCGACGGTGTCGTCGTCGATGTAGGCCATCACGTGGTCCATGTACTTCTCGCCCTGGCGGCGGATCTCGTCGATGTCGTAGGCCAGCGCGTGGCGGACGTCCTCGATGGCGCGCTCTTTGTACTCCTCGCGGACGAGTTCGAGGTAGCGGTAGTACCGATCGAGGTTCTCCTCGGGGATCGAGCCGTGGTTTTCGAGGTTGGCCTCGAAGTGCGAGAAGACGGTGAGCGGCGAGAGGTACGAGCGCCCGCGGTGGGTCGAGTCCATGATCGCCTCGGCGATCTCGTCGCCGATGAAGCGCGCGGAGACGCCGTCCATCCCCTCGGCGATGTCGGCCTTCTCCTCGCCGGCCTCCCGGAGCTTCCGGACGTCGACGTCGTCGCCGTCGTCGATCTCGCCGTTATACGCCTTCGCCTTCTGGACCAGCGAGACGTTCTCGTCGGGCTCTGTGATCCGCGTGAGGACGCCGAACAGCCCCGCCATCTCCAGGGCGTGGGGCTCGATGTGCATATCCGGCACGTCGGCGTTGCGGAGCATCTTCCGGTAGATCTCGGCCTCCTCGTCGTACTCTAACACGTACGGGAAGTCGATGCGCTTCGTCCGGTCGTTGAACGCCTCCATCTTCTCGTCGCCCTTCTTCTCCCTGTACTCGGGCATGTTCGTCCGCCCGACGATCACCTGGTCGATGTCGATCCGGGGGTTGTTCTTCGGTTTGATCGTCTGCTCCTGGGAGGCGTGGAGGAAGTCGTAGAGGAACTCCCGCTGGAGCTTTAAGAGTTCCTCGCCGGAGAACAGGCCGCGGTTCGCGTTGCAGAACGCGCCGGAGTAGTCGAAGGCGCGGGGGTCGGACTCGCCGTAGACCGCGAGCTTCGAGTAGTTGACGTCGCCGGTGAGTTCGGTCTCGTCCTGATTCTTCTTGTCCTTCGGCTCGAAGGTCTCGACGCACTGGCGCTTGTTCTCGCTGGCGAGGAGGCGGACGATCTCGACGTGGTTCTCCAGGACGGTCTGGAGGTCGTCGTCGTAGCGCGCCAGGAGCTTGTCGAGGTAGAACTCGGAGGCGGGATCGAGCGTCTGGTCGTTCCGGATGGTGTAGGGCGCCTCCAGCCGCTCGTTCAGTCGGTCGATCACCTCGTCGCGCTGCTCCTGGGGGAGGAGCACGAGCGGGTCCTGATTCATCGGCGAGGTCACGACGTCGTCCTCGGGGTCCTGATCGCGGATGACCTCGCAGAGGTCGGTCCAGCGGAAGGTGTACATCCGGCCGGCGTCGGTCGTGGTGTAGTCCTCGAAGTAGCGTCGGACCATCCAGTCGAAGTGGGACTTCCCGGAGCCGACCGGGCCCAAGAGGAGCTTGATCCGCTTTTCGGGGCCGAGCCCGCGGGCGCCGGACTTCACCTTGTTCACGAACTCGTGGATCGACTCGTGGACCTCGCGGCCGTAGAAGGTGTTTTCGCCGTCGTGGAGCGGGTCCTCGGCGGCCATTCGGTACTCCACGACGCCGGCGTCCTCGTCGTAGTCGGTGCCGTAGTGGTCGAACATATCCGCCACGCGCTGGTGGGCGTTGCGGGCGATTCGCGGGTCCTTGTACACCGCATCAAGGTACCACTCGAACGACTTCGCTTCGCGGAGGTCCGAGGGAACCGAGTCCTTGTACTGCCGACTGAGTGATTCGAGGGTTTCTCTGTCACCGTTCATTGTTTCTCCGTCTCGGGGAGCGACGTCGGGACCGGTCCTCGGGAGGCCGGCCCCGCGCGAACGATGACGCGTTCGCGGCACCACCGGGACGTACTCCCGTTGGTCACGCGGGCGGCGAGACGGCGCGAGGCGGCGGCGACGAGACGGCGACGGGGCGACAGAACGTCGGTATTCGGCGCGTGATGCGTGTGCGGGCAGTCGCTCGATCCGATCGACCGAGACTGAGAGTTTGTGAGGGATACGCACACATAAGCCTTCCTTCGGTTTCGCGGTTTATGCCCGCGCGGTCACCGAATCAGTCCGAACGCGACGATATTTGTAGGCTCGCACAGAAACGTCCCCGTATGGACGACCCTCCCGAGGAGGCAGGGCCGGAAGGCGATGCCGCGGCCGACGCGGACGCGTCCCCGCCCGCCGAACCGCCCGACGGCTGGACGCTCTGGAACGACGAACCCCGCGGGCGGCGGATCCTCGTGTTCCGCCCCGACGTGTTCAACGAGCGCGAGGGCCTCCCCGCGGCGTGTCTGCCCACCATCCTGATCTCGAACCGCTCGCGCGCCCCGCGTCCGGGCGCCTCGCGGGTCCGGACCGCGACCTGGCACGTCGTGCTCACCCTAGAGCCCGAGGTCGAAGCCGTCGCGGAGTCCTACGACAGCCGGGCGGCGGCCATCGAGGGGGCCCACGACCTCGCGCGCCGCTTCGCCGCGGGCGCGGTCGACTACCGGGAGGCGTACCAGGTCCCGCGGGAGGCGTACTTCGAGCGCCTCGACGCGGTCATCGACGGCGACGGGGACGAGCCGTAACCGCTCCCGTCTCCGTCTACCACTCCGCGAACGGCACGCCGCCGGCCGCGTGATCGACGTAGGCCGACTGCATCACCCTGATCGCCTCCGGGAGGTCGGCCCCGTCGGTCCGAGCCTCCCGGACCCGCGCTCGCTTCCACGCGCTCGGGCTCGTGTAGGTCGCCTCGCGGCGCGCCTCGATCGGCGACAGCGCCCACTCGATCGCCTCGGCGCCGACCCCGAGGTCGTCGAGGCCGCGCCGCGCCAGCGAGAACAGTTCGTCGTAGATCCGCGGCGTCGCCGTCGTCGCCTCGCCGTCGCGGTCCACCCAGCGGAGGTCCGCGTCGGGACCGTCCTCGACGGCCGCGTAGAACGACGCGCGGGCGTCCTCCCACGACAGCGACGCGAGCGGGTGGTCCGTCACGTCGACGCCGCGGAGGACGCCGGCGACGAGCGCCTGGAGCCCGACGGTGTCGCGGAGCGTCGGCTGAGTCGGCAGCGGGCGGTACTCGATCCTGACGGAGGTCCGAGTCCCGTCGGGTTCGACCTCGCCGTCGGGGGCGCGGGGGAGGTCGCCGCCGAAGACCGGGCGGACCCACCGCCAGTACGTGCCGCGCTTGGCGCTGAAGGCGGGGTACGGGTCGGCATCGGCCTCGGCGTCGGCGCCTGCGTCCTCCGCGTCGCCGTCGGTCCCGACCGCCCGCATCGCATCCGGCGCGGCGACGAGCGTCGGGTCCGTCGCGATCCGGTCGATCAGCTCCCCGATCGTCTCGACGTCCCGCGGGACGCGGCACTTTGCGGCGCCGTCGTCGACGGACCGCTCGAAGATCGGGATCCGGAGTTCGTGGGGCGTCCGGTCGACGACGTCGGGGTCGGCGCCGAGGTCGCCCTCGTAGCAGTCCGCCGGCAGGAACGGGGCGTTCGCAGACAGCGAGAGCAGCGGTCCCATCGTCCGCGTGGCGACGTTGAGGTACTCCGGCACGTCGTCGGGATCGGGGATCTGGAGGTGCGGCTGCATCGACGTCGCGAGCGACTCGACGAGCATCGACGTCGCCTCCTCGAGCCCGGGCAGCCCGAGTTCGATCGTCCCGTCGTTGGCCTCGCGGATGGCCTGATCGAGCGCGACGTACCGGGGGACGGGCCGCATGTTCGACGCGCGGAAGACGCCGTCGTCCTCCTCGCCCGCGTCGAGGTACTCGCGCGTGCCGACCGCGGGGCCGACGGTCCACATCGCATCGAGGACGAAGTCGCGGCCGTCGCCTTCGAGCGCCGTCCGCACGTCCCGGAGCGTGGTCCGGAGCTCGTCGAACTGCCGCCGGAAGCCGGCGTCCGAGACGACGTCCGGGGCCGTGTGGAGCTCGGCGTTGTGGAGGCCGAGCTCCCGGCTGCAGCCGTCGATGTCAAAGACGTGCTCGGGCGCCGGCGCCAGCGCGCCGTCGGCGTCGATCACGTACCCTTCGAGTTCGAGCCCGACCGCGAACGTCGCAGTGTCGTAGCTGCCGTCGCGGACGGCCGCCCGGAGCGATTCGGCCTCTGATTCGACCCGTGCTTCGAACGCCTCCCGCGTCTCGGGGTCCAGGGCGTCGCGGACGGCGTCGGTCGTCTCGGTCATCAATCGGGTATCGATACCGACGGATAGTGAGGCTGTCGACTGCGGATCATTCCGCCTCCCGGTCGTCGGCGCCCGCTCTGTCACGCGCGGTCGGGCTCTGTCCGCCCTGGCTCCCGCCCGTCGTCCGGAGGATGAACGGCCCGATCGAGAGGGTCCGCTTGGCGACGGTCCCGATCCGGAGCACGAACGAAAGCAGGACCGCGAAGGGGACGAGCGCGACCCCCGCGGCCGCGGCGACGACCCAGACGAAGTGCGTCACGCCGAGCGTCGAGCCCGCCAGCGAGTCGAGCGACGCGTGAAACAGGAGCATACTCGTGGCGACGACGAGCGCCGGAAGCGCGGTGTAGAGCATCGCCCGCGAGAGGTCGACGAGCTCCCACTGGAAGTACAGCGTCTTGAAGTGCTCGCGCGCGGGGCCGAACAGCGTCAGCACCGACACGAGGTCGTCGAGCGCGTCGCTCGCGGGGCCGTCGTCGCCGACGCGCTCGTCGCGGAGGCGGCGCGCCTCCTGGACCTTCCAGGAGTAATTGAAATCGAGCGCCGACGAGAGCACCGCGAAGGTCCCGAACTGCCGGTTCGAGAGGTCGTCGCCGACGCGCGAGGCGTGCCGGCGGAGGTCCTCGGCGTAGCTTCGGACCGCTTCGGCCGCGTCGTCGTCGAGTGTCGAGTCCGCGGCGGCGTCGCGGAGGCGCTCGGCGCGCGTCTCGACGGCGTCGACCAGCCGGCGGAGGAACGCCGACGGCGTCGCGGGCGCGACGTCGAGGCCCAGTTCGGACTCGACGTCGCGCCGGAACGACATCGCGCCCTCCATTCGGTCCCGCTGGTCGCCGAGCGTTCCGAGCTCCTGCGAGAGGACGAGCGAATTGATGGAGACGACGAGCGTGACGCCGGTGATCGTGGCGGTCACGAAGCCCTGAAACAGCGTCTCGATCGGATCGCCGGCCTCGCCGATCGGGGCCGGAGCGAGCACCGAGGCGACGATCACGCCCGCGAAGAAGACCCCGACGGTGATACCGGCGACGACCCATCGGTTCGCATCGAGCAGGATCCACAGCTTCGTGCGGCTCTCCTCGCCGCGCTGGCGCATCGTGTCGTCCGGTTCGCTCCCCGACCCCGACGAGTCCTCGACCATCGCTGTGGGGTTCGACGAGCGGACACAAAGAAGGCGGGGATGGGCGGTACGCGGCGCGCTCGCCGGCGACGACCTACTGCTCGTCGTCTTTCAGCTCTTCGAGTTCGGCCTCGACCTCGGCGTCGGAGACGTCCACGTCGACGTCGCTCCCGACGTCGTCGAGCTCCGCGTCGGCGTCGGCGTCCGTCCCGTCCCTGTCGCCGCTACCGCCGCTCTGGCTTTGGCCGTCGACTTCGGCCTTCAGCGTTTCGAGCTCGGCGTCGACCTCGGAGGCGGTCCGGCCGCTCTCCAGTTCCCGTTCGATGCTGTCCTTGTCCGAGAGCGCGTCGTCGAAGGCGCCGGTGTCGACGAGCTCGTCCATCGCCTCGGCGCGGGCCTCCATCTCGTCGGTCCGCTCCTCGGCGCGCTCGATGGCGCGGGAGACGTCCTCCATCTCGTCGCCGACGCCCGTCATCGCCTCCGAGACTCGGGAGGAGGCCTCGGCGGCCTCGTAGCGGGCCTTCATCGTCTCCTTCTTCGTGCGGAACTCCTCGATGCGGTTCTGGAGTTCGTTCTTCTTCTCGACGAGGTTGTCCTGGGTGTTCTGGAGGTCCGCGATCTGGGTCTCCAGCTCCTCGATCTGGGACATCTTCGCCTGCTTTTTTTCGAGCGCCTGGCGGGCGAGGTCGTCGCGGTCCTGGCGGACGGCCTCCCGCGCTTGGTCGTTGTGCTTTTCGACGTTCTCTTCGAGCCGCCGCTTCTGGATTTCGAGGCGCTTCTTCTGGGTCGTCAGGTCGGCGATGCCCTGCTTTACGTCCTGCAGTTCGTCGCGCATCTGCTCGTAGGAGTAATCGAGCGTCTCCGAGGGGTCCTCAGCGCGGTTGAGGAGGGCGTTCACTTTCGATCGGACGACGTAGGACGCGCGTGAGAGGATTCCCATATCCCCGCATTGGGCACGCCGGAGTTAAAACCTCACGTGCCGAACGCGCCGGGGATGAGCGAGACGGTCTTCCTCCCGGGCGGCCGCGACGCCCGCGGGACGCTCGACGTCGCGGCCGACGCCGCCCCCGACGCTGCCCAGCCCGCGCGCTGCGTGGTCGCCTGTCCGCCCCACCCGCAGCACGGCGGCACCCGGAGCGACGGGCGACTGACCGCGGTGAGCGACGAACTGAACGGAAGAGACGTCGACTGCCTCCGCTTCGACTACGGCCCCTGGGACGGCGGCCGGGGCGAGCGGACGGACGCGGCGAACGCCGTCGCGTGGGCGCGAGAGCGGTACGACCGGGTCTCCCTCTTCGGATTCAGTTTCGGTGCGGCGGTCGCGCTCTCGGCCGCGGGACGGGGCGACGACGTCGACGCCGTCGCCGCCTTGGCGCCGCCCGCACGACTGGGATCGGCGCGGGCGGACGCCGAAACGGACCCCGGAATCGGCGGCGTCGACGTCGTCGCCGACCTCTCCGAGATCCCGGCGGACGTCCGCGTCGGCGTCTTCTACGGCGCCCTCGACGACGTCGCTGCGGTCGGTCCGGTGGTCGATTTCGCCCGCGAGCGGGGTTTCGACGTCACGGAGTTCGCGGCGGACCACTTCTTCGTCGGCCAGGAGCGAACAGTCGCGCGAGCGATCGCGGCGTTCCTGCTGGAGCGCGACTGAGCGACCTGCCCGCGCGCCGGGTGCGGGTCGTCTCCGCCTACGACGCCGCGCCGTAGCCCGCGGCGAACTGGAGGGCGACGCCTACGAGGGCCGCGACGACGAACGTCCAGAACGCGGCCCAGGCCGCCGCGCCGAGGCTCGTCGTCGCCCCGTAGGTGAGAACGGCCGCGGCCGCCCCGCTGCCGATGGTGGCGAGGAATGGGAGATCGCTCCACTGGCCGCCGGCGTTGGCGTACTCGGCGGCGTAGCCCCAGACGTTCCCGAGCGTGACGCGGAGCACGAACACCGCGAAGAGGCCCGAAACCCCCGAGACGGCGAGCGCGAGCGGGTCGAGCGCGAGCAGATCGGCCGTCGAACGGGTCGAGCGGCGGAGCCAGGTCCCGACCCCGAGGACGAACGCGGCGGCGTCGAGGAGGTACCACGGGCGGAACTCGTCGGGGAGGATTGATCGCGGGGACATACGTCCGCGTTCGGCGCGAGCGTGCAAGAAATCACCGCGGGATCGCCGCCGATCGGACTCCCGACGGGGTCAGTTGTACCCGCGCCAGCGGTGGCCGCACTCGGTACACTTGAAAAAGCGCGTGGGGGGCTCGTCGGCCGAGCCCGTCTGCTTGATCGTGTACCAGGCCTCGCCGTTGCCGCACTCGTCGCAGGTCACGTCGCTGGCGGTCGGCTTGCCCTCGAAGTTCGCGTCCTCGGTGGTCTCGATGACGTCGTCGTCGCTCTGTGCCTCGGTCGAGACGAACTGCTCGGCCAGCTCCGAGTCCTGCTCGGCGCGGGCACCGCAGTCATCGTTCGTGCAAACCATCTCGCCGTCCTCCGAGACCATCATCGTACCGCACTCGTCGCAGAACTGCATTTGTCGGGCGGAGACGCTGCGGACACAAGTGTCTCTCGGGAAGTCGCGGCGGGGACGGAGGCTACTCCGCCGCGATTGCCCCGTGCACGGTCTCGTGGATTCCGATCACGAGGGCCGGAACGACCAGCATAAACAGGTGTTCCTCGATCGGGATGGCGAACAGTTCCACGCCGGTCCGCAGCGGGATGGCGAAGACGCCGACCTCGAGCGTGTACCAGTCCCAGACGTACGCCAGCGGGTAGAGGACCAGCACCGACAGGCCCGCGCGGGCGAGCGCGTCGGCGCGGACGAGCAACGCGAGCGCGAGCGCGCCGAAGACGAGCTCCGTTACGAGGTAGGTGTACGGTCCGAGAACGCCGATATCCGGGAGCGACAGCCCCGCGAGCGGCCGATACCAGACGGCGACGACGAGCAGCGCGAGGAAGACGTAGGTCCCGCGAACGAGGAGCATCGTCGCCACCTCGGCCCCGGCGCGGGTCGAGAGCAGGACGACGACGCCGAAGGCGACGGCTGCCAGCGACGCGGTCGGCGGGAAGATCCCCGAGACGGCGAAGACGACGACGACCGTGCCCGCGGCGTAGACGAGCGCGTACGCCAGCCGCCGGGCGCGGTCACGGCCGAGGACGACGGCGACGGTCCGCTTGCCGATCGAGCGGTCGTAGGCGTAGTCCTTCGAGTCGTCGATGATCTTCACGCCCGCGAGCGTGATCAGAAAGACGGCCGCGAAACCGAGCGGCCGGACGCCCAGCTGCCCGACCTGGACGAAGTGGCCACCGACGATGCACAGCGCGATGCCGAGCGGGTACCCGAGGGTCGTCGTTATGGGGTTGGTGTCGAACTGGGGCGCGTGGAGGAACCCGAGGAACCAGAGCGGGACCGTGACGAGCGCGGCACCGACACCGACGACTGCACCCATAGCGACCGTCGCGGCGGCGAATCCCAGCGTCGCGCCCGCGAGTGCGAGCCGACAGCCGGATCGCGTCATCGGGTGGTCGTCGTCCTCGTCCCTGAGGTAGAAGTCGACGTAGCCGTCCTTCACGTGCGCGGTGTAGACTGCGAAGAAGGCCGCGAGGGCGTGCAGCGCCAGCGGTGCCGGCGCGATCGATCCCGCGAGGATCGAACCGAAGGCGCTGGCGGCTAGCGGCGGCAGCATAAACACGGGGTGGACCTGGGATGCGAGCGCCCCGATATCGTCCCGCACGTCGGTCCCCCGGCGAGAGAACGCCATATGCTATCGAGTGTCTATCGCCGCAAAAAGGGTTCGGCGGCGTATCGGCGGTCGGTCGCGCCTCATACTGACTACTCCCGTCTCGTGCCAGTGATCACCGGTACACAGTGAGAGTATCACTCGTCGACCATCGGGCAGTTTCGGACGCGGAAGTGATCGGCGTCCTCGACGGCGACGATGTCGGTCCCCTCGTGGGTACACGCCAGCTCCGGCGGGTCGTGGAGGTACGGGCACTTCTGGCAGTAGTCCCCCTTCGAGATGACGTGTTCGTTCGGCTCATCGGTCGGCTGTGCCCCCTCCGCGTCTTCGGTGGCGTCACCGGACGTCGGCGAACCGACCGCGACCGACGGCTCCGACGCGTCCTCCAGCGAGGACCACAGCGACTCCTCGTCGATCTCGGCGACGGACATCTTCCGGAACGGCTCGTCCGGGTCGACGTCGGCCTCGGGCTCTACTTCCGATTCCGGATCGGCATCGAGGGACGCCGTCGACGCCACACCGGACTCGCGTTGGCGCCGCCGCTCCGAGACCTGACGGGCGAGGTCCGCGAGCGGTGCGTCGGTTCCGATGTCGGCGTCGGTGCCCGTATCGGCGTCAGTGTCCGCACCAGCACCAGCACCGGAATCCGATCCTTCGCCCGACTTCGAACCCCGGTCTTCCGATTCGATCCCGTCGCCGTCGCCGTCGTCGGGAGTCTCGCTCATCGACCGGCCCCTCCGTCGTGGCCAGTACCCTCCTCGGACCCGACGTCGGAGTCGACGCCGACGCCGGAGTCCGACATCCGCCCGCCGAACTGGAATCCGCCGAGGGAGTCGCCTTCGGCGTCCGCGCCGGCCTCAAGCGCGGGACGCTGGCCGACCGTCAGGCGGTTCGAACCGAAGAAGCCGCGCTTCGGATCGAGCTCCTCGAAGGTCGTCTCGCAGTGCGGGCAGTAGGGGGAATCGAGCAGGCCGAGGTGGACGGCCTCGTCGCAGGCGCCGCACTTGGCCGTGGTGACGCCGTGGCGGTTGGCCTCCCGGCGCAGCGACGCCGCGGCGTCGCGCTCGTTGGCCCGCCGTTCGAGATCGATAACGCGCTCTCGGACGTCGGCGGTCACGGACGCCAGCGTGTCGAGCTTCGCGTCGTGGTCGTCGCTGAGGTCGGTGAGGTACTGCAACACCTCCTCGTAGTTCTCGAAGCCGCCTTCGAGACGGCGCTCCAGGTCGGGGTGGTCGTGGTCCGCGGGCGCCTTCGCGTCGGTCTCTCGCTTCACCTGGATGACCCGCTCGCGGACGTCCGTGATCTTCTCGTCCAGTTCGGCCTCCAGTTCGGCGACTCTCGACACGAGGTCGTCGAGGGCGTCCGCCACCGTGTCGGCGTCCGACTCCGCGAACGCCTCCGCGGCCGCGGTGCCGTCGTTTAGCGCGTCTCTGACAGCCGCTGGATCCGGCGTCGTGCCGTCCGCGAACAGTTCCGGGTGCTCGTCGAGGAGGCGGTGGGCCGCGAGCAGTCGACGGACGATCTCCGGGCGCGACTCGCCCGTGGCGGCCGCTCGATCGGCCACCCACGCGTCGAGGTCCTCGGGCAGTCCGTCGGCCTGCTCGCTCGACATCTATCGGTCGTTGGGACTCGCTGACTTAAGTATGTGCGCCCGATTCGGCCGAGGTCTTATATACGAACACGGGACCACCGCGACCGTGCGCTGACACCCGACCCGCGTCGCGCAGCGGTCGTGCGGCACATCGACGCGGGAACCGAACCGGTGCCGCCTGTCCGCCACTCCCGTACTGGTGCGTCCGACCGGCCGTCCGTCTCCGCCCGCGTCGCCGCTCCGATCGGAACTGCCCCGAGTCGCTACTCCAGGTACTCCTCCTCGCGGTCCGCGTCGTCCGGGCCGCCCTCGTCGGTCCGGCGAGTGACGTCCACCTGGTAGTGCTGGAGGATGTCCCGACCGAGGAGGAGGGGGTAGTCCATGTGCGAGCGGTCCTCGACGCTCGCGGTGACGGTGTGTTGGGTGCCGCCGATCCCGATCACGAGGTCGACCACGGGGCGCGCCTTCCCGGACTTCACCGAGCCGGACTTCACGCGCGTCATACTCTTGATCGGTCCCGCGCCGATCTCGGCCGCCAGCGACGTGTCGATGCTCGTCCGTGTCGCGCCGGTGTCCGACTTCGCGAACGCCTGCGTCGACCCGCTGGTCCCGGAGACGACGACCTCCTCGATGTAGCCGATCGTCGGGCGCTCGCCGGCCGGGCCGGTCTCGACCCGCGGCATCCCGTCGGGCCGCGAGTCGTCGAGCGTCGCCGACAGCTCTTCCACCCGACTGTCGTCGACCTCGCCGCCGACCTGCTCGATGGCGAGCTTGGCGATGTAGGGCGCGGGGCTGCGGCCCGTGGCGCGGTGGAGGCCGCGGAAGCCCGCGGTGGGGTTCATCTCCAGGACGAACCACCCGTCGTCGCCCTCGATGAGGTCGACGCCGACGTAATCCAGGTCCATCACCTCGGCGGCGTACAGCGCCGTCTCGCGCGCCTCCTCGGGCATATCGTCCGTCGCGTCGAGGACCTCGCCGCCGAGCGCGACGTTCGTCCGCCACTCGCCCTCGGGCGCGTAGCGGTACATCGCGCCGATGACCTGGCCGTCGACGACGTACACGCGGAGGTCGCGGTGCTTGGCCTCGTCGCGCTCGATGAGGTCCTGGAGGAACGCCTGCCGGTTCCCGACCTTCGGGTTCACGGGGTCCGTGAGGTCGACTTTCCAGGTCCCGCCGCCGTGGGTCCCGATCGCGGACTTGTAGACGCCGACCTCGCCGAAGCGTTGCCGGCCCTGATTCAGCCGATCGTTCGACAGCGCCAGCAGCGCGTCGGGGACCTTGATGTTCCAGTTCGCCAGCGTCGACGCCGTCGCGAACTTGTGGACCGCGGTGAGGACGGCCGCGGGCTCGTTCAGCATCGGCCGGATCCGCTCGAAGGTGGTCGCGAGCCCCAGCAATTCAGCGGGCTCTTCGGTGTTCGAGAGCAGCAGGCGGTTGGCGACGATGTCGACCTCCGGCTCGATCGCGACGTCGCCGTCCTCGATCGAGACCGCGGTGTTCTCGCGGCGGAGCCAGATGCCCTCGTGGCCGAGGTCGTCGACGGCGTTGAGGATCGCCTTCGTCTCCTTGCTGTTGTGAAGCGAGAGGACGCCAACACGGACCTGCTCGTCGGAGTCGAGTGGATCGGTCATACCTATCGTACTCCTCCGGCGGATGAAATTAATGCCGATCCGGCGGCGCGCGACGCGGCGTTCCGAGGTACGAGCGTTTATCCCGCCGGATGTTCGAGGGCGGGTATGAGCACCGACGGGGCCTTCACCTACAACGGGGGAAAGGTCGAGCCCGGGGAGCGACAGAACCTCCGGTACGGCATCAGCGAGACGTACCTGGGGGATCCGGTCCGAATCCCTGTGACGATCATCAACGGCGAGCGCGACGGACCGATCGCCTTCCTCTCGGCGGCCGCCCACGGCGACGAACTCAACGGCATCGAAGTGGTGCGGGAGGTCGCCCACGAGTGGGACCTCTCGGAGCTCGCGGGAACCCTCGTCTGTCTCCCCGTGCTGAACGTCCCCGGATTCCTGGCACAGCAGCGCTACCTCCCGATCTACGACCGCGACCTGAACCGGTCGTTCCCCGGCGACGAGACCTCGACGAGCGCGAAGCGGATGGCCGCGCGGGTCTTCGCGAACTTCGTGGCGCCCTGCGACTTCGGCCTCGACTTCCACACCTCGACCCGCGGCCGGACGAATATGCTCCACGTCCGCGCGGATATGGCCGACGACGACATCGCCCGCCTCGCGCACGCGTTCGGATCGAACGTCATCATCGACAGCGAGGGGTCGAGCGGGATGCTCCGCACCGAGGCCGCCGAGGTCGGGGTCCCGACGGTGACGATCGAGATGGGCGAGGCCCACCGCTTCCAGCGCGGCCTCATCGACGAGGCGCTCCGCGGCGTCGAGAGCGTCTTCGCCGAGTACGACCTCTGGGACCGCTCGACCGTCCGCTGGCCGGGCTGGCGGACCGTCATCGACGGCGACAACGAGAAGACCTGGATCCGCGCGGACGCCGGCGGAATCGTCGATATGCACTACGAGCGCGGCTCGCTCGTCCACGAGGGCGACCGGATCTGCACGCTCACCGATCCGTTCAAGAGCGACAACATCGCCGTCGAGGCGCCCTTCACGGGGCTCCTCGTCGGCGTGCTCGAAAACCCCGTGGTCTACCCCGGCAATCCCCTGTGTCACCTGGTCGAACTCGAATCCGACGTCCGGCAGGTCGTCGAGCGCGAGCAGTCGCGGCGGGTGCAGCCGAGAGCGGACCGGTAGTCGGGCGTCGATCGAGCATCGACTGGGCAGTTCGCGCAATCGGACGGGAGACGGCGCCCGATCCGCACGACAGCGATGCCGTCGAAATCGCCGCCGTCCGGCGATCGAGCCCGGCTGTGTGCCGGGACGTACACGTAAGTTCTATAGTGGGTCCGGCCTGACCTCAAAGCGAGTATGAGTCAGTCTTACAATCGGGGCCGCATCGAGGACTTCGGCCGCTGGCGGGAGTTCTCGGCAGGAATGTGGGCCTGGGTGTTCCACAAGTTCACGGGCTGGGTGCTCGTGGGCTATCTCTTCACCCACATCGCCGTGTTGTCGACGGCACTGCAGAGCCCGGAGGCGTACACGACGACGATCCAGTCGCTGGAGAGCCTGCTCGTCGTGCGCATCCTGGAGGTCGGGCTGCTCGCGGTCGCCGTCTTCCACATCCTCAACGGGCTCCGACTCCTGTTCGTCGATCTCGGACTCGGACTCGAATCGCAGGACAAGAGCTTCTACGCGTCGCTGCTTCTCACCGGCGCGATCGTCGTCGCGAGCGTGCCGACGTTCCTCGCGGGGGTGTTCGGCTGATGGCCGAGCGCTACTCCTCCTTCGAGCGCGGCGGCCGCCGGTGGCTCTGGCAGCGCATCACCGCCGCGTTCCTGGTGGTCGTCCTCGCGTTCCACTTCTTCCTCCTGCACTTCGTCCACCACGCCGACGAAGTGACCTTCGCGATGTCGCAGGGCCGAATGCAGGAGCTCACCTACTTCTCGCTGATGATCCTCTTTCTGCTGACGGCCACGTTCCACGGCGTCAACGGCGTCTACAACGCCCTCGTCAATCAGGGCATCAGCGGGACCCGCAAGACCGCCGCGAAGCTGGTCCTCGGGCTCGCGAGCGTCGTCGTGATCGTCCAGGGCGTCAGAACCGCACTCGCGTGGGCCGGAGGCGTCCCGATCTAAGACAATGAGCACGCAACTCCCAGAACAGATCGACGACGAATCGTCCGCCGACGAGGTCGAACTGCAGCCGGAGGCCCAGGAGCGCCGTCTCCAGAATAAGCGCGACCGCGCCGCAGAACAGGAGCGCCAGCGGCAGGCCGAGGAGGCCGAGAGGGCGCTCGACGACGAGGACACCTACCACCTGAAGGTGTTCCGCTACGACCCCGAGATCGCGGGGAAGAAAGAGCCGCGCTTCGACGACTTCCACGTCCCCTTCGAGAAGGGGATGACCGTCCTCGACGCGCTGATGTACGCCCGCGACACCTACGATTCGAGCCTCACGTTCCGGCACTCCTGCCGGCAGGCGATCTGCGGCTCGGACGCGATGTTCGTCAACGGCTCCCAGCGCCTCTGCTGTAAGACCCAGCTTTCGGACCTCGAAGAGCCCGTCCGGATCGAGCCGCTCCCCCACGCGGAGGTCGTGAAGGACCTCGTCGTGGACATGGAGCACTTCTACGACCAGATGGAGGCCGTCGAGCCGTACTTCCAGACGAACGACCTCCCCGACGGCGAACTCGAAGAGCAGCGCCAGTCGCGGGAGAACCGCGAGAAGGTGAAGATGTCGACGCGGTGCATCTGGTGCGGGGCGTGTATGTCCTCGTGCAACATCGCAGCGGGCGACAATCAGTACCTCGGCCCGGCCGCGCTCAACAAGGCCTACCGCTTCACGATGGACGAGCGCGAGGGCGAGGAGATGAAGCAGCAACGCCTCGAAATCCTCGAACAGGAACACGGCGTCTGGCGGTGTCAGACCCAGTTCTCCTGTACGGAGGTCTGTCCGAAGGACATCCCGCTGACGGAGCACATCCAGGAGCTCAAGCGCGAGGCGGTCAAGAACAACCTCAAGTTCTGGTAATCAAAGGTACGACTATGCACGAACACGACGTCATCGTGGTGGGCGCCGGGGGCGCGGGGCTCCGGGCAGCCATCGCGGCACAGGAAGAGGGGGCCGACGTGGCCATCGTCTCGAAACTCCACCCGGTCCGGAGCCACACCGGCGCCGCGGAGGGCGGCATCAACGCGGCGCTGCGGGAGGGCGACTCCTGGCAGGACCACGCCTACGACACGATGAAGGGGTCGGACTACCTCGGCGACGCCCCGGCCATCGAGACGCTCGCCCAGGACAGCCCCGAGGAGGTCATCCAGCTCGAACACTGGGGGATGGCCTTCTCGCGCGAGGAGGACGGCCGCGTCAGCCAGCGGCCGTTCGGCGGCCTCTCGTTCCCGCGGACGACCTACGCGGGCGCCGAGACGGGCCACCAGCTGCTGCACACGATGTACGAACAGCTCGTCAAGCGCGGCATCGAGGTCTACGACGAGTGGTACGTCCTCGACCTTGCAGTCTCCGACGAGCCCGAGCCCGAAGACCGGTCGTGCCACGGCGTCGTCGGCTACGACATCCAATCGGGGACGATCGAGGGATTCCGCGCCCGCGACGGCGTCATCCTCGCGACCGGCGGCCTCGGCCAGGTCTACGACCACACGACAAACGCCGTCGCGAACACGGGCGACGGCGTCGCGATGGCCTACCGCGCGGGCGTCCCGATCGAGGACATGGAGTTCATCCAGTTCCACCCGACGACCCTTCCCTCCACGGGGGTCCTGATCACCGAGGGCGTCCGCGGCGAGGGCGGCATCCTCTACAACTCGGAGGGCGAGCGGTTCATGTTCGAGTACGGGTACGCCAACAACGACGGCGAGCTCGCCTCCCGCGACGTGGTCTCCCGTGCCGAACTCACCGAGGTCAACGAAGGACGAGGAATCGAAGACGAGTACGTCCACCTCGACATGCGCCACCTCGGCGAGGAGCGGATCGTCGACCGACTCGAAAACATCATCCACCTCTCGGAGGACTTCGAGGGCGTCGACCCCCTCGAAGAGCCGATGCCCGTAAAGCCCGGCCAGCACTACGCGATGGGCGGCATCGAGACCGACGAGAACGGCGAGACCTGCGTCTCGGGGCTGTACGCCGCCGGCGAGTGCGCCTGCGCGTCCGTACACGGCTCGAACCGCCTCGGCGGCAACGCCCTGCCGGAGCTCATCGTCTTCGGCGCCCGCGCCGGCCACCACGCCGCCGGCCGCGATATGAAGGAAGCGGAGATCCCGACTGGCAAGCGCGGCGACTGGGAGGCCGGCGACGTCGACACGCCCGTCGAGCCGGGCGACGTACCGGGCACCGGCGCCGGCGACGCGGTCGCAGACGGCGGCGCGGCCGCGTCGGACCTCTCGCCGGACGAACTGGTCCAGCGCGCGACCGAGCGGACCCAGGCGCGCATCGAGTCGCTCCTGGACAACGAGGACGGGCGCAACCACGCCGAGATCCGATCGGAGGTCCAAGAATCGATGACCCAGCACGTCAACGTCTTCCGGGAGAAGGAGGGCCTCAAGCAGGCGCTCCGTGACATCCGCGAGGCCCGTGAGACGTACGCCGAGGTCGGCGTCGCCGACCAGTCGCGGACGTTCAACACCGACCTCCTGCACACGATCGAGACGCGGAACATCATCGACCTCGCCGAGGCGATCACCCTCGGCGCGCTCGCCCGCGAGGAGTTCCGCGGCGCCCACTGGCGCAAGGAACACCAGGAACGCGACGACGAGAACTGGCTGAAGCACACGCTGCTGTCGTGGAACGGCGGCTCGCCCGAACTGTGGTTCAAGCCGGTCATCCTCGACGGCGAGGACAAGCGCTACGAGCCGAAGATCCGGAGCTACTGAGCCCCGTCTCGACTCCTCGGTATCGTATCTCCCCTTCCGGCGTCACCCCTATAGGGGTCCGCAGCGTACAGCAGTATGGAAGGGTGGCTCAGTGGTAGAGCAATCCGGCAGCGACCGTCACTCGGTCGCTCCGGCATACGGCTTCGCGTGGTTCGACTCCCGCCCCTTCCACTCCGATTCCGTGTCAACGCCTCTCACTGTCGTCAGGAGTCGAAAGACAGCCCGCCGATTCGGCGCGAAACCGCGATGAAGGATCGTTCGGGATGCTCGAAACGGCCGTTTCAGCCGCTCTGAAACCCCGTCACGAATCCGGGTAGTTCGACGATCGTTGTAGATGGGTTTTATTATCGTCGAACCCAACATTCACATAATAACGATGCAGCGCTCGATGCACTCTCAGCCGACAGCCGGGATCGACGCCCCGTCGATGCCGTCTGAACTCGAATCGCCGCGGGCGAAACTGGTCTATCTGTTCCTCTCGACCCACGGTGAAGCCTCACTCGCCGAACTCGAAGCCAGTCTCGACATGAAGAAGATCTCGCTGTACAGCATCCTCTCGACGCTCCGGGAACGCGAACTGATCGATCAGGACGCCGAGCGGTACCGCCTCAGCTAGGCGCTGTTTCTCGCAGTTCGGGACGCAATCGATGCGGAGCGGAGCGTCCGCGCGCCGAATACAGTCGTTCCGGCTCGGATCTAGACTTCGTCGCCGCTGTGGAAGAGGGTGAGCTCTTCGGCCTCGTAGATGTTGATGAGTTCTGTCACGATCTCGTCGTAGTCTTCGTCCGCCTGCCGGAGGGAGTCGAGTCGGTCGACGGTCTCCTCGTCGAGGTGTACCTGTGGCATACATAGGGCCACGCCGCCGGGCAACTTAAACGCCCGGTCGCGATCCGGACAACGGAGCGAACGGCGGGACGGCACGGGGGCCACGTCGCGGTCGCAGCCCGACCAGCGCGATCGGAGTCGCGATCGCTGTCGTCGGCCGTCCCGCGGAGTTCGGACGGCGCGTTTCGGGGCTGGCTTCCGACGCGGAGGTCGCCGCCGATGGACGAGACGGCGGTCTTCGTCCCCGCGTATACGACCCGACCGCCGGCGCCGACACCCTCGAATCGACTGCGAGACGGGATCGACACGGCTCTTCTGCCGCCGGCTGGACGACGACGCCGTGACGTTCGTCCACGACGACCCCGCGCCGTTCCTGCCCGAGACGCCGTAAGCACAGACGAGATCCGACGCCGGAGTGACGACGAGCGAACAGATCGAATTTCGAAGGACGGTAAATTGAAACCCTTTCGACGGAATACCTCGTGATATGAGACACGTCGACGACTCGCCGATCACGCGGGATGGAAACTCCCTCATTCTCGCCTACGACCACGGGACCGAACACGGGCCCGTCGACTTCGAACCGATGCCGAAGAGCGCCGACCCCTCGCACGTCTTCGAGGTCGGCCGCCACGACGCGGTGACGGCCATCGCCCTACAGAAAGGAAACGCGGAGTACTACCGCGCCTGGGAGCGCGAAAACGACGTCGGCGACGGCGCGCCGCTGCTCGTCAAACTGAACGGCAACTCCAACCTCGCAAAGCGGGACGACTACTACTCCCCCAAGCAGTGCTCGGTGCGGTACGCCGCCGAGGAGCTCGACGCCGACGCGATCGGCTACACGATGTACGCGGGCTCGCTCCGCGAGGACGAGATGTGGAAGGAGTTCCGCGACGTCCAGGAGGCCGCCCGGAAGCACGACCTCCCCGTGGTGATGTGGAGCTACCCGCGCGGCAAGGGGATCCAGGAGAACGACGACTACACGGGCCAGGAGGACCCGGACGTCGTCGCCTACGGCGCCCGCCTCGGCCTCGAACTCGGCGCCGATATGGTCAAGTGCAAGTACCCCGGCACGCAGGCCGGCTGGCAGCAGGTCGAAGACACCGTCAGCGGGCTGAAGACGGTGATGAGCGGCGGGTCGAAGCGGAGCGACGACGCCTTCCTCGAAGACGTCTACTCGACGATCGCGGTCGGCGGCAACGGCCTCGCGGTCGGTCGGAACATCTTCCAGCGCGAGGACCCCGAGGGGCTTCTGGACAGCCTCGAACGCGTCATCTTCGAGGGAACGGACCCCGCGGAACTGTAGGTCGTAGATCGTCGCCGCACCGACCCCGCTACCGGGACGCGTCGAGCATCTCTGTGACTTCCTGCTTCGTCGCGGCCGCGAGCGCCCGCCGGGCCAGTGCCCGCGCGTCCGAGCGCGTCGTCTCCGCCACGGCCCGCTTTATACGCGGGACGGCGGGCGGGCTCACGCTCAGTTCGTCGAAGCCGAGCCCGACGAGCAGCGGCGTCAGGTCGGGATCGCCGGCCATCTCGCCGCAGATCCCGACCCAGGCGTCGGTCCCCGCGGCCGCCGCGACGGTCGCCTCGATCGCGCGGAGCACCGCGGGCTGGCGGTAGTCGCGGAGGCCGGCGACCCGCTCGTCCCCGCGTGCGGCGGCCATCACGTACTGCGCGAGGTCGTTCGTGCCGACGCTGAGGAAGTCGACGCGGTCGAGGAGGTCCTCGGCGATGAACGCCGCGGCCGGCGTCTCGACCATCGCCCCGAACTCCGGTCGCGCGTTCGAGGCGCCGGCCGCGTCGAGGCTGGCCGCGACGGAATCGAGCGTCTCGGCCGCGGCGTCGACCTCCCCGACCGTCGAGACCAGCGGGACCATCACCGACAGGCGCCCCCCGTCGGCGTCGCCCGCGGCGCGCAGCAGCGCGCGGAGCTGCGTCTCGAAGAGGTCCGCATCGGGACCCAGCGAGCGTCGGACGCCGCGTTCTCCGAGGAACGGATTCTCGGACTCGGGGCGGTCGAGGTAGTCGACCGGCTTGTCGCCGCCGACGTCGAGCGTCCTGACGACGACCCGACCGTCCGGGAACGCCGCCAGCGCCTCGCGGTAGACTTCGTACTGCTCGCCTTCGGTGGGAGGCGAAGAGCGGTCGAAGAAGAGGAACTCCGTCCGGAAGAGGCCGATCCCGTCGGCGCCGTGCTCGACCGCGGCCCGGACGTCGGCTTCAGTCCCCGCGTTCGCGGCCACCTCGATCGGCGTGCCGTCGGCGGTCGCGACCGGGTCGCGGCGGATTTCGACGTCGGCGTCGGCGCGCGCGGCTTCCGGCGTCGACTCTGTCGGATCGACGACGACGGTCCCCTCGCTGCCGTCGACGACGACCTCGGCGCCGTCGTCGACCTCCCGCAGCGCCTCGCCGACGCCGACGACCGCCGGGAACCCGAGCGACCGCGCGAAGATCGCCGCGTGGGAGGTCGGTCCCCCGGAGACCGTGGCGAAGCCGGCGATCCGGTCGGGATCGAGCCGGGCGGTGTCGCTCGGCGTCAGCCGCTCCGCGAGGACGACGCTGCCCGGCGGCAGCGCGGCGAGGTCCGTTCGCTCCTTCTCAAGGAGGAGTCGGAGCAGCCGGTCACGCACGTCACGCAGGTCGTCCGCGCGCTCTGCCATCCGGCCGTCCAGGTCGGCGAACTCCTCGATCACCCGGTCGAACGCTCGCCTCACCGCGTGCTCGGCGGGATATCCCGAATCGAGTTCCGCGTCGACGTCTTCGGTGATCTGCGGGTCGTCGAGGAACTGGACGTGGGCGTCGAACACCGCGGCCTCGGACTCGCCGATCCGTTCGGCGGTGCGGTCGCGCGCCCGGCGGAGTTCCTCGCGAGCGACCTCGCGGGCCTCCGCGAACCGATCGCGCTCACGCTCGGCGTCGACAGAGTCGGGGTCGGGCGGGTCGCCAAGCGCGACCGCCGCGTCGGGATCGTACCAGACGCCGGTCCCGGCGCCCGACCGCGGGGCGACGCCGGTCCCCGAGAGCCGTCGTTCGGTCACCGGTTCAGAGTTCGTCTTCCGGGGTGGTCAGGATCCGCTCCAGTTCGTCGAGCGCCGCCTCGGCGCCGTCGCCCTCGGCGATCAGTCGCACCTCCTCGCCGGGTTCGACGTCAAGGCGGGTGACAGAGACCATACTCACGGCGTTCACCTGATCGCCGTCCACCCGACCGACGGTGATCTCGGCGTCGGCCTCGCCGGCGGCCTCGACGAACTTCGAGGCGGGGCGGGCGTGGAGTCCGTCCTCCGGGACGACGGTGACGACGCGTTCTGGCATCAGCGGTTCGCCTCCTCCGGGGTGCGGTCCGGCGTCAGGTCCGGCCGTGCGGCCCCGCTGGTCCTTCGGGACATCGGTGGTCGAACCAGGCACTCTAGATCTGTAAGTGTTCCTCGCCACCGCGGTCGAACCCCGGTCGAGTAAAAGGTCCGCTCGCTCGATCGGCCGGCAGTCGGCCCCGCGAGTGCGTCGCTGCGGCGTCAGTCGAGCCGCTTCAGCACCGCGGTGGTGACGTCTTCGGTCCCGGCGTCGCCGCCGAGGTCGGGCGTCCGCGGTCCCTCCGCCAGTACGGACTCGACGGCCGCACGGACGGCGTCGGCCTCGTCGCCGTAGCCGAGGTGATCCAGGAGCATCGCCGCCGAGAGGATCGCCGCCGAGGGGTTGGCGACGCCCTCGCCCGCGATGTCGGGCGCGGTTCCGTGGACCGGCTCGAACAGGGCGTTGTCCGGGCCGACGTTCGCCGACGGGAGGAGGCCGAGGCCGCCGACGAGGCCGGCCGCGAGGTCCGAGAGGACGTCGCCCGCGAGGTTGGGGCAGACGACGACGTCGAACTGCGTGGGGTCCAGACAGACGCGCGTCGCGAAGGCGTCCATCAGGACCTCCTCGGTCTCGACACCCTCGCGCTCGGCGACGTCGACGACGGCGTCGCGGAAGCGGCCGTCGGTCTCGCGCATCACGTTCGCCTTGTGGGCGACGTGGAAGCCGTCGGCGCCGCGCTCGTCGACGTACTCGCAGGCGAACTCCGCGAGGCGCTCCGAGGCCGAGGTCGTGACGACGCGCGTCAGCGTCGAGAGGTCGTCCGAGAGGCGATCCTCGTGGCCCGAGTAGACGCCCTCGGTGTTCTCCCGGAGGAAGACCAGATCCGTCTCAGGTCGGACGGCGTCGACGCCGGGGTAGGCCCGCGCGGGCCGGACGTTGACGAACGAGCCGACGGCCTCCCGGAGCGGGAGGATCACGTCGGCCGCGGTCTCGCCCGCGGCGCCGAACAGCGTCGCGTCCGCGTCGGCGACGGTGTCGTAGGTCTCCTGGGGGAGCGCCTCGCCGGTCTCGTCCTTCACGGCGTCGCCGGCCTCGGCGCCGACGAACCGGAAGTCGCCGACGGCTTCGAGGACGGAGACGGCCGCGGGGACGACCTCCGTGCCGATGCCGTCGCCCTCGATGACGACGATCTCCTCAGACATCGACGTAGGGAAGTTCGGCGGCTTTCTCGGCGACCGCGTCGGCGTTGGACTTCATCAGCGCCGTCGTGTCCCAGACGCCCTCGGTGAGGGCGCGGCGCTGTGCGTCGTCGACGGTCGCTTCCACGGTTTTGTCGCCGTAGGTGACCGTCTCCGATTCGACGTCGACGTGGATCTCGCCGTCGGGGTTCTCGTCGATCCACGCCTGGAGGTCGACGATCGTCTCGTGGTCGGCGGTCACCGTCGGAATGCCCAGCGCGAGGCAGTTGCCGGCGAAGATCTCGGCGAAGGACTCGCCGACGATCGCGTCGATCCCCCAGCGCATCAGCGCCTGGGGAGCGTGCTCCCGCGAGGAGCCACAGCCGAAGTTGGCGTTGACCGCGAGGACCGAGGCGTCCTGGAACTGCGGTTCGTTGAAGGGGTGGTTCTTGGGGTTGTCGTCGTCGTCGAACCGCTGGTCGAAGAAGGCGAACTCGCCGAGGCCGTCGAAGGTGACGACCTTCATAAAGCGCGCCGGGATGATCTGGTCGGTGTCGATGTCGTTGCCGCGGACGGGGATCCCGGTGCCCGTCACCGAGTCGATCTCGGGGATCTCGTCTGTCATACCGTGGTCACCTCCTGCAGGTCGCGCACGTCAGTCACTTCGCCGTTGATCGCCGCCGCGGCGACCATCCGCGGATTCATCAGGACCGTCCGGCCGTCCTTCGAGCCCTGGCGGCCGATGAAGTTCCGGTTCGATGAGGACGCGCAGGCCTCGTCGCCCTGCAGCTGGTCCTCGTTCATCCCGAGACACATCGAACAGCCTGCGTTGCGCCACTCGAAGCCGGCGGCCTCGAAGACCTCGTCGAGGCCCTCCGCCTCGGCGGCGGCCTTCACGCGCTGGCTTCCGGGGACGACCATCGCGCGGACGTCCTCGTCGACCTGGCGCCCCTCGACGATCTCCGCCGCGCGACGGAGGTCGGGCAGGCGCGCGTTCGTACACGACCCGAGGAAGGCGACGTCGATCTCGTAGCCCTCCATCGTGTCGCCCGGCTCGACGCGCATGTGCTCTTGAGCGCGCCGCGCCGTGTCCTGCTTGTCCTCGGGCAGGGACTCCGGCTCCGGGATCGGCTCGGAGATGCCGATGCCCTGGCCGGGCGTGGTGCCCCAGGTGACGACGGGCTCCAGTTCGGAACCGTCGATGGTGACGACGTCGTCGTACTCGGCGTCGTCGTCCGAGCGGATCGACTCCCAGTAGGGCTTGAGCTCGTCGAACTTCTCGGGGTTCTCCTGGAAGTAGTCGGTCTCTTCGAGCCACTCGTAGGTGGTCTCGTCGGGGTTGACGTAGCCGGCGCGAGCGCCGCCCTCGATGGACATGTTGCAGATGCTCATCCGGCCCTCCATATCGAGGTTCTCGATGGCCTCGCCGGCGTACTCGTAGACGTAGCCGACGCCGCCCTCGGTGCCGAGTCGGCGGATCACTTCGAGGATGACGTCCTTCGCCTCGACGCCGTCGCCGAGCTCGCCAGTGACCTCGATCTTCCGGACTTTCTTCTTCTCCATCGCGACGGTCTGGGTCGCCAGCACGTCGCGGATCTGGCTCGTCCCGATCCCGAACGCCAGCGCGCCGAACGCGCCGTGGGTCGAGGTGTGGGAATCGCCGCAGACGATCGTCTTGCCGGGCTGGGTGAGCCCCTGCTCGGGCCCGATGACGTGGACGATCCCCTGATCGCCGGTGGAGGGGTCGGAGAACTGGATCCCCGACTCGCGGACGTTCTCCTCCAGTTCGGACATCATCTCCTCGGCCGCGTCGTCGCGGTACGGACGCGACTGGTCCGCCGTCGGGACGATGTGATCGACGGTCGCGTGGGTCAGTTCGGGGTAGGCGACCTCCAGGTCGCGCTCCTGCAACATCCCGAACGCCTGGGGGCTCGTCACCTCGTGGATGAGGTGGAGGCCGACGAACAGTTGCGTCTGTCCGGTCGGCAGCTCCGAGACGGTGTGTTCCTCCCAGACCTTGTCGTACAGCGTGCCCTCACTCATCGGCATCACCTTGGACGTCAGTGGATACCCGTGTTTCGGTCATCTTCGGATCAGTCGTCCGCGGCCGCCTCGGCGGCCTCTTCTTCCTCGTCGGCCCACGCGAACAGGTCGCGCAGCGGCTCGCCGACCTCCTCGATGTGGTGAGTCTCTTCGGCGTGCTTCAGCTGCGTGTAGGACGGTCGGCCCGCCTGGTTCTCGTTGATCCACTCGCGAGCGAAGGTGCCGTCCTGGACGTCTTCCAGCATCGCCTCCATGTTCTCCCGGACGTGCTCGTCGATGATGTCGTCGCCGCGGGAGAGCCCGCCGTACTCGGCGGTGTCAGAGACGGAGTCCCACATGTTCGAGAGCCCGCCCTCGTACATCAGATCGACGATGAGCTTCAGTTCGTTCAGGCACTCGAAGTACGCCATCTCCGGGGAGTACCCGGCGTCGACGAGCGTCTCGTAGCCCTCCTTGACGAGCGCGGTCGCCCCGCCGCAGAGCACCGCCTGCTCGCCGAAGAGGTCGGTCTCGGTCTCCTCGCGGAACGTCGTCTCGATGACGCCGGCACGGGTGCAGCCGATCGCCTTCGCGTACGCGAGGCCTTCCTCTTTCGCCTCGCCGGTCACGTCCTGGTAGATCGCCAGCAGACCGGGCGTGCCCTGGTCGTTCTCGTAGTTCCGGCGGACCAGGTGTCCGGGGGACTTCGGCGCGACCATCGTCACGTCGACGTCCTCGGGCGGCTGGATCTGGTTGTAGTGGATGTTGAAGCCGTGGGCGAACTGGAGCGTGTCGCCGGGCTCCAGGCTCTCCTTGATCTCCTCGAAGACCGCCGGCTGTACGGTGTCGGGGACCAGCACGGAGACGATGTCCGCCTCGTCGGCGGCCGTCGCGGGCGTCGCCACGCGGAGGCCGTCGTCCTTCGCGGCCTGCCGCGAGGACGAGCTCTTCCGCAGGCCGACAACCACGTCGACGCCCGATTCGGCGAGGTTCTGCGAGTGGGCGTGTCCCTGGCTGCCGTAGCCGATGACGGCTACTGTCTTGTCGTCGAGATACGAACTGTCCGCGTCGTCGTCGTAGTATACGGTGGTGTCTAGATCTGCGTCTGTCATTATGCGTTGAGTCTCTATTGTGCGTTTGTCGGTCGGGTCGGTTCGTCCGCGGTGCCCGGCTTCTCGCCCGGCACGGTCGCCTGATTGCCGCGCGCGAGCGCCGTGTAGCCCGTGCGGGCGATCTCGATGATGCCGAACTGCCGGAACGCGTCGATCGCGTCGTCGATCTCCTGCTCGTCACCGGTGAGCTGGACCGTGATGGTCTTCGGCCCGGCGTCGAGCGTCTGGCCGTCGTACATCTCGGTGACGGCGTGGACCTTGTCGGGCTCGTCGCCCTCGACCTTCAGGAGGACGAGTTCGGTCCGCACGGCGTCGGCGTCGAGTTCGCCGACGGCGATGACGGGCTTGAGCTTGGCGAGCTGCTTTTCGACCTGGTCGATCCCCGGCTCGGGCTCTTCGACGACCAGGGTGATCCGCGAGTGGTTCTCGACGGTGGTCGGCCCGACGGTGAGGCTCTCGATGTTGAACTGCCGCCGGGAGAACAGCCCCGAGACCCGCGAGAGGACGCCGGGGTCGTCTTCGACGAGCGCCGAGATGACCGCGCGGCGCGGCTCGTGTTCGGCCTCGGCCTCCGGGTCGATGCGGATTCCCTGGGAGTTGCGCCGCCCCTCCGGGTGGGGGCGCTCGTCCGGCGAGGGGCCTTTCAGTCCGTGCTTCGGCAGGTCTTCGTCCGAGTCGTCGGTCGCCTTGAAGTCGTCCGAACTCATAGCTGGTCCTCCGTGAGTGCGAATTTGCCGTTCGCGCCGCCCGAGGGAACCATCGGGTAGACGTTCTCCGCCGGGTCGATGTGGAAGTCGATGACCGAGGGGCCGTCGTACGACAGCGCCTTCTCGACGGTGTCTGCGACCTCGTCGTAGTCGTCGACGCGGAAGCCGCGCGCGCCGAACGCCTCGGCCAGCATATCGAACTCCGGACACCAGTTGTACTCCGCGGCCATCCGGCGGCCCTCGAAGAAGGCGTCCTGCCACTGGCGGACCATCCCGATGTACTCGTTGTTCAGGACCGCGACGGTGATGTCGAGGTCCTCGCGGACGGCGACAGAAAGCGCCTGAATCGTCATCAGGAAGGAGCCGTCGCCGTCGATACACACGACCTGCTGGTCGTCGTCGGCCGCGATGCGCGCGCCGACGGCGGCCGGGAGGCCGTAGCCCATCGTCCCGAGCCCGTGGCTGGAGACCCAGGTGCGCGGCTCGGAGAAGGTCCAGTACTGGGCGGCCCACATCTGGTGCTGGCCGACGCCGGTCGTGACGATGGTGTCGTCGTCGGTCGCCTCGTCGAGCACCTCGACGACGAACTGCGGCTTCAGCGGCTCGTCGTCCGGGGTCGCATAGTCCATCGGGTACTCGTCCTGCCAGGTGAGACACTGCTCGCGCCACGATTCGGCCTCGGGCGCGCGACCGATGGCGTCGTCGAGCTGGTCGAGGACGATCCCCGCGTCGCCGATCAGCGGGTAGTCAGCGTGGACGTTCTTCGAGATCTCGGCGGGATCGATGTCGATGTGGATGACCTCCGCCTCCGGCGCAAAGGTGTCGATGCCGCCGGTGAGGCGGTCGTCGAACCGGGTCCCGACCGCGATCAGCAGATCGGTGTGGGTGATCGCCATATTGGCGTAGCCCGTGCCGTGCATCCCCGCCCACGAGAGACAGAGATCGTCGTCCTCGGGGAACGAGCCGATGCCCGGCATCGTCGTGACCACCGGGATCTCGTACTCGCGCGCGAACGAGCGCGCCTCGTCGGTCGCGTCGGCCTTGATCACGCCGCCGCCGAACAGCAGCAGCGGGCGCTCTGCGGCCTCGATCGCGTCGGCCGCCTCGCGGACGTCGGCCTCGTCGGCGACGTACTGCGGCTGGGTCGTCTCCGGCGGCGTCGCCGGGCCGGGCTCGGCGTCGGTCTCGCCGAGGGTGACGTCCTTCGGGAGGTCGACGAGGGTCGGCCCCGGTCGCCCCTCGTCGGCCAGGGCGATCGCCTCGCCGACGGTGTCGCCGACGGAGTCGGGGTCGTCTGCGAAGTAGTTGTGCTTCGTGATGGGCGCGGTCACGCCGGTGGTGTCTGTCTCCTGGAACGCGTCCGAGCCGACCATGTCCGCCGGGACCTGGCCGGTGAGCGCGACGAGCCCGTCGGAGTCCATGTTCGCGTCGGCGATGCCGGTGACGAGGTTCGTCGCCCCCGGCCCCGACGTCGCGAGGCAGACGCCCGGCTCGTTGCGGACGACGCTGAAGGCGTCGGCCGCGTGGGCGGCGCCCTGCTCGTGGGCCATCGTGACGTGCCGGATGTCGGAGTGATACAGCGCGTCGTAGACGGGCATGATCGCCCCGCCCTGGACGCCGAAGGCGGCCTCGACGCCCGCGTTTTCCAGGGCGCGGATGACCGACTCAGAGCCGGTCGTTACGGGGCCGATGGCCCGTTCCTCGTCGGCCTCCTCTTCGGCCGCCGACGGCGGCTGTTCCTGCTTGCTCATCGGCGAGACCCTCCCGCGGGGGTGGTCTGCTGGCGGTGCGTCGGTCGTGCGTGTGGAGTTCGGGGTCGAGCGTCGTGTGGCATTGGCCTGGTGTTACGGTTGCTGGTCGGTCGAACGGCGGGCGCGAACTGACGAGAATCGAAAACGGGTGTGTGAGGGGCTAGGGGGCCCCTACGATGATCCGCGAGACGACGTCGAGACCGTCCTCGACGCCGGGCGACCGCCGCCCGTCGACGGGAGCCGCCGCTCGGAGAGCGGCGGACGTCGCGGGGGCGTGCGGTCGTCGCATCGTACCCGGTAGATGATTCTGGTCCGTAATTAACGTTTCGCGCTCCGGTTCCCCGACGAGTCGCCCGGCGACGCGCCCGTGGCTCGGGGAAGCGAGCGAACGGGGCGCGCGCCATCAGGCGCGGACCTCCTCCTCGTCCTCGTCGGCGCGGTCGACGCCGACCTCGCGGGCGAAGCGCGTCAACACGTCGACGGTGACGCGCTCCTTCTCCGCGCCGTAGTCCTTCACGCGACGGGTCACGTCGCGCACCTCGGTGTCGGTCGGCGCGAAGCCGGATTCTTCGAGCCGCTTTCGGACCGAGTGGGTCCCGGTGTGCTTGCCGAGGACGAACTCCCGCTGGGCGCCGACCATCTCGGGGGTCATCACACCCGGCTCGAAGGTGTCGGAGTTCTCGATGACGCCCGCGGCGTGGATGCCGCTCTCGTGTGAGAAGGCGTTCCGTCCCACGACCGGCTTGTTCGCCGGAACCGGGATGTCGCTCGCCTCCTCGACCATCCGCGACAGTTCGGTGATTCGGGTGGTGTCGATTCCCGTGTCCACGTTGTACAGCGACTCCGCGGACATCACGACCTCCTCGAACGCGGCGTTGCCGGCGCGCTCGCCGATGCCGTTGACCGACACCTGCGCCTGCGACGCGCCGGCCTCGAAGCCCGCCATCGCGTTGGCGGCCGCCAGCCCGAAGTCGTCGTGGGCGTGGACGTCGATCCGCGCGTCGGTGTGCTTGCGCACCTCGCGGATCAGCCCGGCGAAGCGGGTCGGCGTCGCGACCCCGCAGGTGTCCGGGATGTTGATCCAGTCCACGTCGACCTCGTCGACGGCCGAGATGATCTCGGCCAGGAAGTCGATGTCGGTCCGGGTGGCGTCCATCGGAGAGAACATCACTTCGACGCCCGCGTCCTTCACGCGCTCGACGCTCTCGACCGCCCGCTCGACGGCCTCCTCGCGGGAGGCGTGCATCGAGTCGGCCAGCTGCACGTCGCTCGTGCTGACGAAGACGTGGACCAGTTCCACGCCGGAGTCGAGCGCGGCCTCTACGTCTTTCTCGACGACGCGCGCCAGCCCGCAGACGGTCGTGTCCGTCGCGGCGGCGATGTCGCTCACGGACTCGAACTCGGCGTCCGAGTTGACCGGGAACCCCGCTTCGATGACGTGGGTGCCCATCTCGTCCAGCGTCGCGGCTACGTCCCGCTTTTCGTCGTAGCTGAACGAAGTGCGTGGCGACTGTTCGCCGTCGCGGAGCGTCGTGTCAAAAATCCGTACCTCGTCGATCTCGGATTCAGTTATTTGGGCTAATGTGCCCTGGAAGAACTCGACCAGCCGGGGTGTCCGACTGAGCCTCCATGTCGTCGTGAGACATTGTACTCGATACCTGCCCGGAAAGATATTAAAGGCTTTCGCTGTGGGAACGTGTCACGGAACCCGAAAAAGGCGATTAGCGGCCGTTTCACCCGCTCTCGATGGATCTTGAGGCCGCTTTCCGAGTGATAGCACGAGCCCTCGGGCGTCGACGACGCGAGCCCGCTCCCACCCGATCGCTGTCCGTTCGGCGTAAATTTCGCCTCGTTTTCGGGGTTCGTTCATCCCTCGCAGCTCGCGCGCGGTCGTTACTGGACGAACGACCAGCCCGGGCCCCGCGGTCGCTCGTCGACGACGAGCGCCGGGGGACCGACGGCCGTCAGAATCCTTTTCGTGTCGCTTTCCGTTGAGGCGGGTATGAGCGAGTTCAATCTGAATCTCTCCGCGGCCGAAGAGCACCTCGAAGACGACGTCGAGGGGGAGGTCGTCCTCGGGGTGCTGGACGGAACGACCGCCGACGAGGAGTGGATCGACACCGTCGAGCAGGGCAACGTGTTGGTGCTGGCCGTCGAGGGCGACCTCAACGAGCTCGCGAACGGCTTCGCCCGGCCGGTGAAGGACGTGGGCGGGAACCTGACGCACTTCCGGCGGTTCCTCGTCGTCTCGCCGCCGGGCGTCGAGATCAACACCGAACGGCTCTGAACGGGACCGGGCCGTGCCCGACGGTCACGCCCCGGGCAGGAACGTCAGCACGTGGCCGTCGTCGTCGACGACCCGGAGCCCGCCCTCGGCCGCGGTCGGCCCGGCGGCCCAGGGCCCGCCCGCCTCGACGGCCGCGTCGGGGTCGACCGTCCGGAGCGCCAGGTCGACGTGGAGGCCGCCGCGGGCGTCGGCGATCCCCAGTTGCGGCTCCCAGAGCTCCAGGTCGACGGGTCCCGAGAGCCGGACGCGGCGCCGCTCGTCGCCGCGGTCGACCACCTCGAAGCCGAGGCGTCGGTAGCGCGCCTCGGCGCGGTCCAGATCCGTGACCTCGAAGACGACCTCGAAGATGCCCGAAAGCGGCGGGGCTTCCGTATCGGCGGCCTCTCCCGGCGCGGTCGCGTCCGCCGACGTGTTCGACGCGTCGGCAGGGCTCTCTCCGTGGATGCCACCGATCTCGACGCAGTGGCCCGCGGGGTCGTAGACGTACAGCGAGTCGCTCGACCCGAACGAGAACTCGACGGGGTCGAGGTCGGCCAGGCGGCGTCGCCATCGGGGGTAGGCGGACCGGGACGTCGCGAACGCGAAGTGCGTGTGGACGCCTCCGCGGGGGCGGTCGACGGGCCGTCGGAGCACGAGCGCGGTCCGGCCCGCGCCGTCGTCGGGGCGCTCTGCGGCCTCGCCGATCGGGTAGCGGACGCGGGTCGCATCGGCCGCGTCGGCGGCGAGCCCGAGTCGGCCCTCGTAGAACTCCCGCACCGTCGCGAGATCTTTCGCCTCCAGCCCGAGTCTGGCGAGCCCGGTGAGCATACGCGTGCTCCGGACGCGACGGGCAAAGAGGTACTGGACGTCAGAGGGGGAGGACGGTTAGACGAGGAGATTCGACTCGGGGGCGGCGGGCTCCGAGGGCCCTCACCCGGGAAACCTATTTGACCGAGGTGTCTGTACGGAAAGGTGATGACCGAGAGCGGGGACCCGGTGCGTCCGATTTCAGACAGACACAGCGAAATCCGGGTCCTTCACGTGGACGACGATCCCGACTTCGTCGACCTCACCGCGTCGTTTCTGACTCGTCTCAACGACTCCTTTTCGGTCTACACCTCGACGAACCCCGAGACCGTCCTCGAACGCGTCCGCGGCGAGCGCCTCGACTGCGTCGTCAGCGACTACCAGATGCCACAGATGAACGGCCTGGAGCTGCTCGAACGCGTCCGCGACCTCGACGAGGACGTCCCGTTCATCCTCTTTACGGGCAAGGGCTCCGAGGAGATCGCGAGCAAGGCCATCTCCGCGGGCGTGACAGACTACCTCCAGAAGGAGGTCGGGACCGAGCAGTACACCGTCCTCGCGAACCGGATCGAAAACGCCGTCGAGCAGAACCGCTCCCTGGAGGCGCTGGCCGAGAGCCAACGGCGGCTCTCGCGGTTCATCGACCAGTCGCCGCTCGGCACGATCGAGTTCGACGAGAACTTAAGGATCGTCCGCGTGAACGAGGCCGCCGGGGAGATCACGGGCTACGAGCCCGAAGAGCTCGTCGGCGGGACCTGGCTGCCGATCGTCCCCGAGGCGGAGCGGCGGCACGTCGCCGAGGTCGAGCGGCAGCTCCTGTCGGACCGCGGCGGCTACCAGAGCGTCAACGAGATCGTCCGGAAGGACGGCGAGCGCCGGCTGTGTTCGTGGCACAACCGCGTCGTCACCGACGAGGACGGCGACGTGATCACGATCTTCTCGCAGTTCGAGGACATCACCGAGAAGCGCCGCCAGCGGCGGGAGCTCGAACGGACGAACGCGATCCGCTCGACGCTCTTCGAGACGCTGCCGGTCGGCGTGCTCGCCGAGGACGCCGACCGGAACGTCCTCCAGATCAACGACCGGCTGTTCGAGCTCTTCGAGCTCTCCCAGTCGCCCGAGGACGTCGTCGGCGACGACTGCGAGCGGTTCGCGGAACGGATCAGCGGCCGGTTCGCGGAGCCGGAGCGGTTCGTCGACCGGATCAACGAGATCATCGCGGAACGCGAGCCGGTCTGGAACGAGGAGGTCGTCTTCGCGGACGGCCGCGCGCTCGAACGGAGCTACCGGCCGATCGAACTGCCCGAGGGGCGGGGTCACCTGTGGGTCTACCACGACGTCTCCGAGCGGCGCGAGCGCGAGCGGCGGCTGGAGGCGGTGAACGAGACGGCCCGTGAGCTGATGCGCGCCGAGACAAACGAGCGGGTGGCCCAGATCGGCGTCGACGCCGCGCGGTCGATCCTCGATCTGGACCTGAACGCGATCCACCTCTACGACCCCGACGAGGGGCTCGATCCGGTCGCCTTCACCGAGGGGATCCACGACGTGATCGGGGAGCCGCCCACCTTCTCGCTCGACGACAGCATCGCGGGGCGAGTGTTTCAGGAGGGGGAACCGAGCGTCGTCACCGACGTCCACGAGGACCCCGACCGCCACAGCGACGACACCCCGATCAGGAGCGAGGTGTTCTTCCCGCTCGAAGACTACGGGATCCTCCTTGCGGGCTCTAAGGAGCCCGACGCCTTCGACGAGAGCGAACTCGTCCTCGGGGAGATCCTCAGCGTCAACATCGTCCGCGCGCTCGAACAGGTCGAGCGCAACGAGCGCCTCCGCGAGCGCGAGCGCGAACTGACCCGGCAGAACGCCCGGCTCGAACAGTTCGCCTCGGTGGTCTCTCACGACCTGCGCAATCCGCTGAACGTCGCGGAGGGCCGGCTCGAACTCGCGATGGAAGAGTGCGACAGCGAACAGCTGGAATCCGTCCGGAACGCCCACGAGCGGATGAAGTCGCTCGTCGACGACCTCCTGACGCTCGCCCGCAAGCGCGACACCGAGGTCGATCGGGAGCCGATCCGGCTCGACCAGTTCGTCCGGACCTGCTGGGCGAACGTCGACACCGGCGAGGCTGCGCTCGAAGTCGAGACCGAGAGGGAGCTCACCGCCGACGAGAGCCAGCTCAGACAGCTGTTCGAGAATCTGTTCCGGAACGCCGTCGAACACGGCGGCGCCGACGTCACCGTCACGGTGGGATCGGTCGACGGCGGCTTCTACGTCGAGGACGACGGCCCCGGAATCCCCGAGGAGGACCGCGACGAGATCTTCGAGTACGGCTTCTCGACGGCGCAGAACGGCACGGGCTTCGGCCTCGCGATCGTCCAGCAGTGCGTCGAGGCCCACGGCTGGGAGATCCGGCCCGCCGAGGGGGAGGCCGGCGGCGCCAGGTTCGAGATCTACACCGACTGAGTCGGCGGGCGAGCCCGTGGCGCCGGCGCCGCGACCGACAGCATATATACGACGCCGACGCACGTCCCCAACGATGACGCTCGATCTGTACCCCGAGGCGCGCGAGGCACTGGACCCCGACGACGGCGAGGTAGACACGACGGAGCTTGTCGTCACCGACGACGTCCTGGTGAAGGGGTTCGCGCTGGGCCCCGGCGCGGAGCTCGAACCGCACGAACACGCCGACAGCACCAACGTCTTCCACGTCCTCGAAGGCTCGGTCGTGGTCGTCCGCGACGGGGCCGAAGAGACCGTCGAGGCGCCGGGAGTCGTCCGACACGACCGCGGGGCCGTCCACGGCGCGCGCAACGAGTCCGACGACGTCGCCGTCTTCACCGCGAGCCTCTGCCCGCTACCCTGACGGGGGTGACGTGGCTTCCGACACCGGGTCGGATTGCCCCCGTCGCAATCACCAACGGCGTGTCGCCCCTCCGTTGCGGTGATGAGCCGTGTTCGCGTCGCGACCGGCGCCCGCCTCCACTTCGGTTTCGGCAATCTGAGTCTCGACCACGAGCGACTGTACGGCGGCCTGGGAGTCGGTCTGGACGCGCCGCGGACGGTGGTGACCGCCGAGCCTGCAGACGACGTCGCGTGCGCGCACGGCCTCGGCCGCGAGTACGCCAAGCGCGCGGTCGAACTGCTCGGCGTTTCGGGCGCGTCGGTGGCCGTCGAGTCGACGCTGCCGCGACACGTCGGACTCGGCAGCGGGACGCAGTTGGCGCTCGCGACCCTCGCGGCCGTCGCCCGCGCCCACGGTCGCGATCCGCGGGCGAGGTCGCGGGCGCCGGAACTGGGACGCGCCGGTCGCTCCGGCGTCGGCGTCGCGACGTTCGAGCGCGGCGGCGTCGTCGTCGACGGCGGCCACCCGAGCGAGGCGTTCACGCCCGAGCGCCCGGCCGACGGGACGTGGGAGACGCCGCCGGTCGTGACCCGTCGGGACGTGCCCGAGGGGTGGCGGTTCCTGCTCGTCGTCCCCGAGGCCGACGTCGGACGGAACGGCGAGTGCGAAGACGAGAGTATGCGCTGTGTGATCACTGACGCCGACCCGGGCGTCGCCGACCGGATCGCGGGCGTCGTCCTGCGGCGGCTGCTGCCGGCGCTCGCCGACGGGTCGGCCGCGCGGTTCGGCGCCGCCATCGAACGGATCGACCGACTCAACGGCCGCTGGTACGCCGACGAGCAGTCGGGGATCTACCGCGAGCCCGTCGGGACGCTCGTCGACCTCCTCTCCTCCGAGCCGTCCTGTTTCGGCGTCGGCCAGTCTTCGTGGGGCCCGTGCGTCTACGGCGTCACCGACGTCGACCACGCCGACGCGGCGCGGCGCGCGGGACAGGAAGCACTCCGGTCGGCCGACCTCGCCGGCGAGGTGCGCGTCGTCGCCGGACGGAACGAGGGCGCCGAGGTCGTCCGGACGTAGACTCGGGCGACCGCGCGGAGCCTCGGACGGCGCCCCGAAACCGTTAACGCCGCCGCCGGAAACGTGTGCGTATGGACTGCATCCCGTTCGGGGTCTCGCGCTTCGATCGGATCGTCGACGGCGGCGCGCCCCCGGGAACGGTCGTCCTGCTGGTCGGCGAACCCGGAGCCGGGGCCCGGGAGTTTATGTACACCAGCGCGACGATGAACGCGCTCGCCCACGGCGACGAGGAGCTCTTCGAGCTCCACTACGGCGACCTCCACGAGGCGGCGTCGCCGCCGCCGGAGGTCCACTACCTCTCTTTCACCGCCGACGAGTCGAACGTCCGCCGCGAGATGTCCTACGTCCTCGACGACGAGCTCGTCGAGGCCGCGGCCGACCGGATCACGGTCCGGGACTTCTCGCCGGAGTTCTTCCAGCTGAGTCCGGTCCCGCGGGAGTGGTACCTCGGCGAGACGACGACCCTGCGCGACCTCGGGGGTCGCGAGGAGCGCGCGGACGTCCTCACGGCGCTCGGGCAGTACCTCAACGCGAACGCCGCGGAGAACCTCGTCGTCATCGACTCCATCACCGACCTCGTCTCGGCGATCTCCGACGAGATGGCCTGGAACGACATCGCGATGCTCATCCGCGGGCTGGGGAAGGCCGCCCACCGGTGGAACGGGCTCATCCTGGCGTACGCCAGCAGGGAGACGCTCGAACCGACCGAACTCGGACACCTGATCGACGCCGCCGACGGGACGCTCCAGTTCGAGTGGGAGTCTGGCGGCTCCAAGCGCGCGCGGACGATGGTCGTCCAGGAGTTCCGCGGGGTGCTCTCACAGATCGAACGCGAGAACATCGTCCGCTTCGAGACCGAGATCCACGAGGGCGGCTTCGACGTCAGCGACGTGCGGAAGATTCGCTGACGATATCTCTTCGAGAACCGTCAGGACGCCGATACGACCTCCGACTCGATCTCGCTCGCCCCGACGATCTCGAATCTGGCGCCGCCGTCCGTGCCGTCGACCGCTCGGATCTCCCAGCTGTGGGCCTCGACGATCTCCGAGGCGATCGCGAGGCCGAAGCCCGTGCCGTCCGAGGCGGTCGTATAGCCCGCCTCGAAGACCTCCTCGCGGGCGTCTGCGGGGATACCGGGGCCGTCGTCTTCCACGTAGAAGCCGTCGTCCAGGCAGCCCACCGTGACGGTGACGTCGGCGCCGCCGTGCTCGATGGCGTTCCGGAACAGATTCTCGAACAGCTGCTGGAGCCGCTCGGGATCGGCCTCGATCTCGCACTCGACGTCTTCGGTGACGACGATGTCGGCCCCGTCGGCGTCGATCATCGACCAGGACCGCTCGGCGAGCCGCGATATCTCGACCCGCTCGGTCTCGTCGATCGAGGCGCCCTCGCGGGCGAGAGTCAGGATCTCCTCGATCAGCTGCTCCATCCGCTCGTGGGCGCGCACGACCGCGTCGAGGTGGTCGACGTCGCCGGAGTCGATCGCGAGCTCGGTCCGGCCCTTCGCGACCTGGAGGGGATTGCGGAGGTCGTGGCTGACGAGGCTGGCGAACTGTTCGAGCTTCTCGTTTTTCGCTTCGAGCTCCCGCCGGTACTGCTCGCGGTCGGTCACGTCCGTCAGGACGATCGATTGGCCCGTCTGGGCGCCCCCGGTGGTGAAGGGGTTCGACGAGACGTTGAAGTAGCGCGTCTCGCCGTCGATCTCGGCCTCGAACATCGGTTCCTCGTCGTCGAGCGCCGCCGACAGCCCCGGTGCGACCTCGCCGAGCGGCTCGTCGATCCCCTCCGAGAGCGCGGGAAAGAGGTCTACCGCACGCGCGCTGTAGTCGCGGATCTCCCCGTCCTCGTCGAGGACGATGATCGGATCGGCGGCCTCGCCCGCCACCCGGACGTACTGGAAGCGGTCGAAGTAGACCGAGAACACCCCGACCGCGAACGCGGCCACCCCGATCGAGGAGTAGGTGATGTCGAGCGCCCACGGGAATATCGCGCCGGCGACGTCGAAGACCACCGGGATGCCGGTCAGCGCCAACAGGACGAAGAGCGGTCTGGTGTCGGTGTTGACGCGGACGAACAGCTCGAAGAGCGTGAAGAAGCCGACGGCGGTGAGCGCGTAGGCGACACCCATCACGAGCCAGTGGAGCGGGCGGTGTCTGACCTGGAGGTACGCAAAGGGCGTCTCGACGACCTCCGCGACGAAGTACCAGTGGTGGACCGGATTCGTCACTTTCACCGCCACGATGAGGAGAAACACCGCGACGAACGCCTTCCGGACCGTGGTGCTGCGGTGGAGCGATCGCCCGGTGTAGGCCGAACAGAAGTACAGCCACGGACCGACAGACGCGAGGCCGACGACGAGGCCGACCTCGTAGAAGACGTACTGGAGCGTCGGTGTCGGCATCGTCAGATATCCGACGTGGGCGGCCGCCCAGCCGCCGCTCGTGACGAGGAGCCAGAAGAGCCCTCGGCGAGTCTCTTCGTGTTCGATCCGGCGGCATCTGGGGACCATCCAGAGGCAGGCGACGGCGGCGGCGGCGAACGCGAGAACGTAGAGTCCGTAGAGCGCGCCGCCCGATAGTGAAAGCGGCATTACTTGATATACGGACATTGGTATGAGTCGGTAATAAGCCACCGACCCGGAGCAAAACGTGATGACTGGAGTGGGGTGTCGATCGGCGGTTTGGGTGCATTCCCCGTGGGTGCCTCTGGCTCGGGCGGCGGGTGGAGACGGGACCGGCCGCCAGCGGTGAGTGCCGCGAGCGGGTGGTCAGCCCGGCACGCGGCGGTTCGAGGCCGGCCGGAGCAGGACCGGCCCGATAGCCCGCACCCGGCACGCTGTCAGCGCGGCGGGATGCCGCGAGTGCGGCCCCCCTGTGCCGGGGTGCGGGCGTCGCCGACCCGTCCATCCATCGGGTCGGCGTACCGCGACGCCGCCGAAGCGACGTCGCGGTTACCCCTTGGACGGGGAAGTACTTCAACAGAGGAGACCGTCAATTCGGATTTGATCCGCGGCGAAATTCAAATCCGGCTAAATTCGGCTAAAACGTCGACGGATCGACGGACTTCGTAGGGTCGAAAATATGCGCTCGATAGTCGCCTCCCCTGACGCGCGTTCCGGCGGACCGACGGCTTTTCGGTCGGAGAAGCGGAGTCGTCGGGTATGTGGTCCCGAGACGCCCTCCTGTTCGCCATCCTCCTCGCGCTGTTGAGCCTCGCGTCCCGCCTGCCCGCGGGGGACAGTTCCCAGCCGCTCTTGGCCGCCGCGGGAATCCTCGGTGTCGTCGCGTTCGCCGGCCGGACGCTGCACGCGGTCGCCGAAGCGTTTCAGCCGCCGGAATCGGACGGCGGGAGCGACGCGCCTGACTGACGCTCGCCGGTCCGGCGGGTGCTCCGGGCTCCGGGTCGGGCGACGCTTTTTGTAGGATCCGGCGCTAGCCGACGTATGGCGACGATCAAAGACAGCGTCCACGACCACATCGAGGTCGAGGGCGTTGCCGAAGCCCTCCTCGACACCGAGCCGGTCCAGCGGCTCCGACACATCAAGCAACTGGGCACGGTGCAGTTGGTCTACCCCTCGGCGAACCACACGCGGTTCGAACACTCCCTGGGCGTGTACCACCTGGCCGACCGCGCGCTCGACCACCTCGGCATCGGCGGCGTCCAGGGCGAGCGCATCCGCGCGGCGGCGCTCCTCCACGACGTCGGCCACGGGCCGTACAGCCACAACGTCGAGGAGGTGACCCACCGACACACCGGGAAGTACCACGACGACGTCGGGGAACTCCTCGCGCAGGGCGAGGTCGGCGAGACCCTCCGCGACCACGACCTCGACCCCGAGCGCATCGCGGGGCTCGTCGCCGGCGAGGGCCAGTACGGGCAGTTGGTCTCCGGCGAACTCGACGTCGACCGGATGGACTACCTCGTCCGCGACGCCCACCACACGGGCGTCCCCTACGGCACGATCGACCACGAGCGGCTGATCCGCGAGCTCACCTTCGTCGACGGGGAGCTGGTGCTCGCGGAGGGGAACGTCCAGACCGCTGAGTCGCTCCTGCTCGCGCGGGCGCTGATGAACCCGACCGTCTATCAACACCACGTCGCTCGGATCTCGAAGGCGATGCTCCGCCGGGGCGCAGAGCGGCTGCTCGACCAGCCCGACATCTCGGCCCAGCAGCTCCGCCGGATGGACGACCACGACCTGCTCGCCGCGCTGCGGGCCACCCCCGAAACGAGCGAAGTGGCCCGCCGGCTCTTCACTCGCGACCTCTACAAGCGCGCGGTCTGGGCCGAGCTCGAAGCCGTCCCCGAGGACGTCGTCGACGCCGACGTCGAGACCCTCCGGGACCTCGAACGGGCCGTCGCCGAGCGGACGGGGCTCGCCCACGAGGAGGTCGTCCTCGACGTCCCCGAGCGCCCCTCGATGACGGAGTCGACCTCGCGGGTGATGGTGAGCGGCGAGATGCGGCAGCTGGGCAAGCAGTCGCCGCTGGTGTCGGCGCTCCGTACCGCCCAGAAACAGCAGTGGCGGCTCGGCGTCTACGTCCCCGAATCCGAGACCGACCGCGCGGGACGGGCCGCCGTCGAGGCGCTCGGGCTCGATCTCGACGGCGCGCTCGTCTCGGACGTCCGCCCCGGCGTGACGGCGACGCTGGACGAGTTCACCGACTGATCCCCCCGGGGCCGCCCTGCCGAGGGTTTCAAGCCGCTGGGTCGGCGACGATGAGCCGATGCTCATCGAGGGGACGATACTCGCGGGGCCGTCGTTCGAGCCGATCGAGGGCCGCGTCGTCGTCGAGGACGGAGAGATCCGGGCGGTCGAGGAGGCCGAGGTGCATTCGGAGAACATCGTGCTGCCGGCGTTCGTCAACGCCCACACGCACATCGGCGACTCGATCGCCAAGGAGGCCGGCGCGGGGCTCTCCCTGGACGAACTCGTCGCGCCGCCGGACGGGCTCAAACACCGGCTCCTCCGCGCCGCCAGCCGGGAGGAGACCGTCGGCGCGATGCGGCGCTCGCTCAAGCTGATGGGCGACACCGGCACGGCCGCCTGCGTGGAATTCCGCGAGGGGGGCGTCGAGGGCGTGGAGTACATCCGCGAGGCCGCCGCGGACCTCCCGATCGAGCCGGTCGTGCTGGGCCGGGAGACCGAAGCCGCGATGCGCGAGTCGGACGGCTTCGGCGCCTCGGGCGCGCGCGACGGCGACTTCGACAGCCTGCGGACCGCCACTCGCGAGGAGGGAAAGCTCTTCGGCATCCACGCCGGCGAGCGCGACCCCCACGACGTCAACCCCGCCTTGGACCTCGATCCCGACTTCCTCGTCCACATGGTCCACCCCGAACCCCTCCACTACGAGCGGCTGGCGGACAACGAGATCCCCGTCGTGGTGTGTCCCCGCTCCAATCTCGTGACCGGCGTGGGGGTGCCGCCGGTCCGCGAACTCGCCGAGCGGACCACCGTCGCGCTCGGCACCGACAACGTGATGCTGAACTCCCCGTCGATGTTCCGGGAGATGGAGTTCACCGCGAAGCTCGCGGACGTCTCCGCCAGGGAGGTCCTCCGGATGGCGACGCGGAACGGCGCCGAGATCGCGGGGCTCGACTGCGGGCTGATCGAGGCCGGGCGGCCGGCGAAACTGCTCGTCCTCGACGGCGACTCCGACAACCTCGCGGGGGCCCAGGACGTCGTCCGCGCCGTCGTCCGGCGGGCCGGCGCGGCGGACGTGAAGGACGTCATCTACTGAGCGAACGGGTCGGTTTTTTCCGCCCGCGACGCCGATGTGTGGACGTGATCAGATCGCCGCTCACCGCCGTGCGCGAGACGCCCCGCGTGCGGGTCACGCGACGGGGACGGCCGGGGGACGAGGACCTGCTCGTCGTCCTCGGGTGGGGGAACCGCCCGGAGCACGAGCACGTCGCGTGGCTGCTGACCCGACTCGTCGAGGCAGGCTACCGCGTCCACGCGGTCACCATCCCGACGAACGGGTGGGACTTCGAGGCGCAGTACCGCGCGCCGGTCGCGTCGTACACCGCCGACCGCGACTTCGAGGCGGTCCTGAGCCACAGCACGGGCGGACTCGTCGCCGAACACCTCGACGGCTACCGCAACGTCTTCCTGAGCCCGTGGTGGGGGATCGCGACCGACGGGTGGCTCGACCGGGTCGTGACCGACCTCTTCACGAAGATCCCGTCGGCGCGACGGCTCTACGACCCCGACTTCGGCCCCGACGCCATCGGTGATCTGAAGTCCGCAGCAGAGGCCGCCGCCGGGCCGCAGGGGATCTCGCCCGCGTTCCTCGCGACGATCCGCGAGGCGCAGTCGCGGCTCGGGCCGTTCGACGACGGGGACGTGGTGGTCTACACGCCGAGCGACCGGATCGTCGATCCCGACGCGATCGAGGCACGCGTGCCGCCGGTGAACCGCCGAAAGTACGACGGGGGCCACGAGTTCTTCGCGTCGTCGGGTCGCGAGGAGATCTTGGAGGACGTCCTCGCCGCGCTGGAGTCGGGGCCGGCGGCCTTCGAGGGATCCGACGGCACCGACGAGTGAGGACGTCGCCGTCGGCCGGCACGGTCGGCTCGGCCGTCGATCGCTGGCGCTCGTGAGGACCGGACGAAGGCTGAGCGGCGCTTCGATATAAATCCATCTACCTGCCAACGACTCACACGATCAAACCGCACGACAGCGACGACCCCATCGGTGGCGGTGTGAACCACCGTCTAGTAACCTTTAACCGATTTAGACCAGTAGTTGGCGGCAAGATGGCGAGCAACAAGATCCTCGGTATCGACCTCGGTACCACGAACAGCGCGTTCGCGGTGATGGAAGGGGGCGACCCGGAGATCATCGTGAACTCCGAGGGCGAGCGGACGACGCCCTCCGTCGTCGCCTTCGACGACGGGGAGCGTCTCGTCGGGAAACCGGCGAAGAACCAGGCGGTCAAGAACCCCGAGCAGACGGTGCAGTCGATCAAGCGCCATATGGGCGAAGAGGACTACACCGTCGAACTCGACGGCGAGGACTACACGCCCGAGCAGGTCTCGGCGATGATCCTCCAGAAGATCAAGCGCGACGCCGAGGAGTACCTCGGGGACGAGGTCGAGAAGGCGGTCATCACGGTCCCCGCGTACTTCAACGACCGCCAGCGCCAGGCCACGAAGGACGCCGGCGAGATCGCCGGCTTCGAGGTCGAGCGCATCGTCAACGAGCCGACCGCGGCGTCGATGGCCTACGGCCTCGACGACGAGTCCGACCAGACCGTCCTCGTCTACGACCTCGGTGGCGGCACCTTCGACGTCTCTATTCTCGATCTCGGCGGCGGCGTCTACGAGGTCGTCGCGACCAACGGCGACAACGACCTCGGCGGCGACGACTGGGACGAGGCCATCGTCGACTACCTCGCCGACGCGTTCGAAGACGAACACGGGATCGACCTCCGCGACGACCGGCAGGCGCTCCAGCGGCTCGAAGACGCCGCCGAGGAGGCGAAGATCGAACTCAGCAGCCGGAAGGAGACCACGATCAGCCTCCCGTTCATCGCGACAACGGACTCGGGCCCGCTCGACCTCGAAGAGAAGCTCACCCGCGCGAAGTTCGAGTCCCTCACCGCGGACCTGCTCGACCGGACGGTCGACCCGACAGAGCAGGCGCTCTCGGACGCCGGCTACGACAAGTCCGACATCGACGAGGTGATCCTCGTCGGCGGCTCCACGCGGATGCCGCAGGTCCAAGAGAAGGTCGAGGAGATGACCGGCAAGGAGCCGAAGAAGAACGTCAACCCCGACGAGGCCGTCGCGCTCGGCGCGGCGATCCAGGGCGGCGTCCTCGGCGGCGAGGTCGACGACATCGTCCTGCTGGACGTCACGCCGCTGTCGCTCGGGATCGAGGTGAAGGGCGGCCTCTTCGAGCGGCTCATCGAGAAGAACACCACGATCCCGACCGAGGAGTCGAAGATCTTCACGACCGCGGCCGACAATCAGACCTCGGTGAACGTCCGGGTCTTCCAGGGCGAGCGCGAGATCGCCGAGGAGAACGAGCTCCTGGGCGAGTTCCAGCTCACGGGCATCCCGCCGGCGCCGGCCGGCACCCCGCAGATCGAGGTCGCGTTCAACATCGACGAGAACGGCATCGTGAACGTCGAGGCCGAGGACAAGGGCTCCGGGAACGCCGAGTCGATCACCATCGAGGGCGGCGCGGGCCTCTCCGACGAGGAGATCGAGGAGATGCAGCAGGAGGCCGAAGAACACGCCGAGGAAGACGAGCGCCGCCGCGAGCGCATCGAGGCGCGCAACGAGGCCGAGAGCACGATCCAGCGCGCGGAGACCCTGCTCGAAGAGAACGAGGAGAACGTCGACGACGACCTCCGGGAGTCGATCGAGGCGAAGATCGAAGACGTCGAGGAGGTCCTCGAAGACGAGGACGCCACGAAGGAGGAACTCGAAGAGGTCACAGAGGCGCTGACCTCCGAACTCCAGGAGATCGGCAAGCAGATGTACGAGGCCCAGCAGGCTGCGGGCGGCGCGGGCGGCGCCGGTGCGGGTGCCGCGGGCGCAGGTCCCGGCGGCGCCGGTCCGGGCGGCGCGGGCCCCGGCGGAATGGGCGGCGCCGGCGCGTCCGGCGACGGCGACGAGTACGTCGACGCCGACTTCGAGGACGTCGACGACGAAGAAGAAGAGTAGCCGGAGCGCTCGTCTGCTCACGAGAATTATCTCGTAGACGTCGACACCGAGAACGAGGATCCGGCCACGCGGCCCTCTCCTAGCCGCGTTCTGTTTCGAAACCGCCGGACGAAACGGGGACGGATTTATGTAATTCATCTAGTATTTTTTGGCGGAGATATGTCAAAAGCACTCAAGGCATCCGGATTCCTCGGTCTGGCGACGATGATGGCGGTCGGCCTGCACCAGTTCGTGATTCTCTCGGGCGGCAACCCCGTTTCGCCGTGGATGATCGGTGGACACGCCCACCTGGGCGTGCTCTCCATCCTGGCGATCGTGATAGGCTTTGCCGTCCCCGCGCTCGGCGTCACCGGGCAGCTTCGGACGGCCGTGACGGTCCTCTACATCGCCGGGCAGTGGGGGATCCCCGGCATCGTCTGGCTCGGCGAGGGGTTCGGCCTCACCTTCCTGATGCCGACGGGCTTCCTGTGGGGGCTCGCGCTCATCGCCTCGATGCTCATCATATTCTACGTGACGATCACAGGCGACGGCGACGCGGGCGACCGCGGCCCGACGGCGACGGCGCCCGCGGACGACTGATCGGCCCCATCCCGCGGCAGGGGGCTCGATTTAGTCACGTTCGTGTATACTTTCGGCCGAGAAAAGGCAGAAGATGGCATATGGACGGGTTTTTAGCCCCCGGAATCCGTACGATCGGATATGTCAGACGGGCGGGACCCATCGAACCCCACACCCGGACGCGGACCGACGGACGCGGGATCGGCGCACACACGAGCGAGCGACCCGGCGGAGACCCGGGCTGACCTCTCGGGGCCGACCGAGAAGTGCGGGGTCGTCGGCGTCGCGCTCGAAGACCGGGCCGCGGCACGCCCGCTGTACTACTCCCTGTACGCCCTCCAGCACCGGGGCCAGGAGTCGGCGGGCATCGTCACTCACGACGGCTTCCAGCAGCACAGCCACGTCGAGATGGGCCTCGTCGGCGACGCCTTCGACGAGGCCGACATCGAGTCGCTGGCGGGCCAGACCGGCATCGGCCACGTCCGGTACCCGACTTCCGGCGGCGTCAACGCCTCCTGCGCCCAGCCCTTCTCCGTCTCGTTCAAGTCGGGTTCGCTCGGGCTCTCGCACAACGGCAACCTCGTCAACGCCGACGAGATCCGCGACGAACTCGCCGAACTGGGCCACGCGTTCACCTCCGACGGCGACACGGAAGTGATCGCCCACGACCTCGCGCGGAACCTCCTCGAGGCCGATCTGGTCCGCGCCGTCAAGCGGACGATGGACCGCATCCACGGCTCCTACGCGCTGACGATTATGCACGACGAGACCGTGCTCGCGGTCCGTGACCCGCAGGGGAACCGCCCGCTCTGTATCGGCAAACTCGACGACGGCTACGTCGTCGCCTCCGAGTCGGCCGCGATCGACACCCTCGACGGCGAGCTCGTCCGCGACGTCCGTCCCGGAGAGCTCGTCGTGCTCGAAGCCGACGGCTCCGGCTTCGACTCCTACCAACTGGTCGAACAGGAGAACACCGCCCACTGCTTCTTCGAACACGTCTACTTCGCCCGCCCGGACTCGATCATCGACGACACGCTCGTCTACGAGGCCCGCCGCGGCCTCGGTCGGAAGCTCTGGGACGAGTGCGGCGTCGAGACCGACGTGGTCCTACCAGTGCCGGACTCCGGGCGCGCTTTCGCCTCCGGCTACGCCGAGGCCGCAAACGAGACGACGCCCGACGGCGCCGCCCGCGGGGAGGACGAAGAGCCCGTCGAGTTCGCCGAGGGACTGATGAAGAACCGCTACGTCGGCCGGACGTTCATCATGCCGACCCAGGACGAGCGCGAGCGCGCCGTGCGGCTGAAGCTCAATCCGATAAAGAGCACGATCGAGGGCCGCTCTGTCACGATCATCGACGACAGCATCGTCCGCGGGACGACCTCGCGCCAGCTCGTCTCCCTGCTCCGCGACGCCGGCGCCGAGGAGGTCCACGTCCGGATCGGCGCGCCGCCGATCGTCTCGCCGTGCTATATGGGGATCGACATGGCCTCCCGCGAGGAGCTCATCGCCGCCGACCGCTCGATCGAGGAGATCTCCGAGGAGATCGGCGCCGACAGCCTGGGCTACCTCTCGGTCGACGCCATCGCCGAGGTGCTGGAGCAGTCGAAGCTCGATCTGTGTCTCGGGTGCGTCACCGGCGAGTACCCCTACGACATCGACGGCGAGGAGACCGACCGCGACGTGAGTCGCCCAGTGATCGGCGACCCCGCGCTGGCCGACGACTGAGCGGCGCCGACGGGGAATCCGGGCGCTAGCGACGTCTCAGACGCAGAAGAGGAACGGATTGACGAGCGCGACCCGGTCGCCGTCGTCCAGTTCGGTGTCAAAGCCGTCGAGCGTCTCGTTGAACCGCCCGTTCACCAGGATCCGCGCGTAGGCCCGCGTCTGTTCGCCGTCGGGGTTCTTCAGGAGGTCGCCGGGGACGTCGCCGGCGTCGATCGGCGCCCACCCGCGGGTGGCGGACTCGGCTTCCGTCTCGGCGATCACGAGGTCGCGGACGTCGTGTTCCTCGAAGAACGCCGCGGCGAACTCCCGTAGCGTGTCGCCCTCGAACGTGAAGGTGATACTCGGCGTCCCGAGGGCGTCGCGGACGTGGCCGGTCGCGCGCACCTCGACGGTCGTCTCGGGCCGCTGTCGGAGATCCGTGGTCGATGTCTGGGCCATACAGGCGGTAGCACCGCCGATCGGTTAGGCGGATCGGCGAACATCTTCGCCCGGCGTCAGTAGACCACGTACAGGAGCAGGTAGACCACGTCGCCGAGGAAGAACGAGATCAGCCACAGCGAGGCGGCGATTCGGCCCACGCGGCGATGGGCGGTGTCGTAGATGGCGCTGACGGGCCGCGTGACCGCGAGCAACAGCACGTAGTACACGAGCGGGATGCAGACGATCGCCAGGAGGATGTGGACCGCCAGGATCGGGAGGTAGACGAACTGGTACACCGTCTCCGGACCCGGAAATTCGGCCGGGCCCCGAAGCGCGATCCGGTAGAGATACAGGACGAGAAAGGCGACGAAGAGCCCGAGCGTCGAGAGCATCATCGCGCGGTGGCGGTCGACGTCGCCGGCGCGGATGAACCGGACCCCGAGGACGATCGTCACGATCGCGAGGGTGCTGAAGACGGCGTTGATGTGGGGGATCGCATCGAGGAATGCGGACGGCGCCGTCGGGAGAAGCCCCACCGGAACGGCTCCGAGAACGGTCCCGAAGACCGCCGCCAACGAGACGACCGTGAGCGCGGCCGTGAGTCCCGGCACGTGGTCTCGCGCGCGGAGTTCCATACCGAAGAATGCCGGACGGAGCGGTAAAAACAGTGCCGACTCACGCCCGCTCCGCCGTCGAAAGGAAACTCATTTAAATTACCCCGGACAAGCACTGAGTGCGTAATACGACACCGCGAGCGTGGGTAGCCAAGCCAGGCCAACGGCGCAGCGTTGAGGGCGCTGTCCCATAGGGGTCCGCCGGTTCAAATCCGGTCCCACGCATCGCACGGCGGCACACCCGCCACTCGATGCAGGTGCTCATCCCTTCGGGGACACAGCACCCACGCACAATTCTACCGCAGCTACCCCGGACAGCCACGGGTGCGGATTCCGTCACGCGGTCCGGGGGGTACGCTTTACACCGTGGAGGCAGTACGGAAGGCTATGCCGAAATACTCCACCGGTAGCGGCGGGGACGGTGGCGACGGGGACAGCTGCGAGCTCTGCGGCCGCGCCACCGGCTCGCTCCGGCGCGCGAACGTCGCTGGCGCGGAACTTCTGGTCTGCGAGGACTGCGCTCCGCACGACGACTCTCGGAAACGGAGCGGCTCGGGTACCGGCGCAGGCGCAGGCACCGAAAGCGGGAACGGCGCCGGCGGCGACTCGGGGCCGTCCCGGAAGAAACGCGCCGCCCAGCGACAGGCGCGGATGTACGACCGGGCGAAGGGCGACTCCTCCCACTGGGAGGAGTCCGGGACGGACTACGAGCGCGACCGCCTCCCGTACCTCGTGACCGGGTACGGCGAGCGCACCGAGACCGCCCGACAGGAGGCGGGGCTCACGACGGAGGAACTGGCGGCCGAACTCGACGTCGCGGAAGAGGACGTGGTCGCGGTCGAGCAGGGCCGCGCGACGCGGGCCGGCGTCGGCGGCTCGCTGATCCGGGCGCTCGAAGAACGGCTGGACGTCGACCTGGTCGACGAGTAACCGATCAGCCGATCGGAACTGCCACCATTTTTGTCGGCGCCACGCCTGAGCGGGTGTATGAACACGCGCGCACCGGCGGAGCCGGAGGTCCGTGAGTTCACCGCCGAGGTCGTCGACGTCGACGCCGACGACCGGACGGTGACGCTCGATCAGACGTACTTCTACGCCGAGAGCGGGGGCCAGCCGGCCGATACCGGAACGATCGACGGAATCCGCGTCGTGGACGTCCAGGACGACGGCGAGGTCGTGCGGCACACGCTCGCCGAGGAACCGGGCCCGGGCTTCGAGGCCGGCGAGACGGTCACGGGCGTCGTCGACGACGACTTCCGGACCTACTGTATGCGGGCTCACACCGCGAGTCACCTGCTCTATGGCGCCGGCCGACGGCTCCTGGAGGACCTCGGCTACGGCGGCTTCGACATCTCCGAGGAGAAGGTCCGCGTCGACTTCACGACGACGACCGACATCGACGACGAGACGCTCGTCGAACTCGAACGGCTCACGAACCGTGCCGTGTGGGAATCCCGGGACGTGAGCTGGTACGAACTCCCGACAGAGGAAGCCACCGCTCGTGAGGACGTCGCGTTCAACACCAAGACCGAAGAGGGCGTGATGGCCGGCGCCGACACGGTCCGGATCGTCGAGGTCGACGGCTGGGACGTCGCCGCCTGCGGCGGCACCCACGTCTCGAACACCCGCGAGATCGGGCCGGTCACGGTGCTCGACCGCTCGAACCCCGGCGAGGGGCTCACCCGCGTCGAGTTCGCGGTCGGCCCCGACGGCATCGACCGCCGGGCGAAACAGCACGCCGCGCTCCGCGAGACGGCGGCCGAACTCGAAACGAACACAGGCGAACTCGCCACGACGGCCGCGTCGCTCCGGAGCGAGCGCGACGACCTCGAAGCGCGCGTCCGCGAACTCGAACAGTCGGCGCTCTCGAACGCGCTCTCTGACTTCGAGACCGTCGACAAGGCGGCAACGTGGCGACTCGGCGTCCTCGTCGACGCTGACCCGAACGACGCCGGCGACGCAGCCAAGGACGCCGTCGACGACGACGGCGTGATCGTCGCCGTCGGCGACGGCGAGCGCCCGTTCGTCGTGGTCGCGGCCGGTCCGGACAGCGGCGTCAACGCCGGCGACGTGGTCGACGACGTGACCGACGCGTTCGGCGGCGGTGGCGGCGGCGGGCCGCCGTTCGGCCAGGGCGGCGGCCTCGACGCCTCGCCCGAGGACGTCCTCGACTACGTCCGGGAGTGGGAGCCGAGCGACTGACGCCGATCGCTGACCGCTCTCCCTCGAGCCGACGCTTCCGAAGCGCCTTTTCCCGTAGCGATCCTATCGACTCCGATGATGGACGGTACGCAGTCGGACGCGAGGCGTCCGCTCGACGGCTTCGACGCCGCGGTCTGGGACCTCGACGGGACGCTCGTCCGACTCCCCGTCGACTGGGACCGGGTCACCCGCGACGTCGCCGCCGTCTTCGAGTCGGCCGGCCACGACGTCCCCGGGACGGACCTCTGGGACCTCTTGCAGCGCGCGGACGGGACCGACCTCGCCCAGGAGGTCGAAACCACGATCGCCGACCACGAGCGGGCCGAGGCGATACACGCCGAGCGGCTCCCGTACGCCGACGCCGTCGGCGGATTCGACGCCGAGGGCGTCTGCTCGCTGAACTGCGAGGACGCATGTCGGACCGCGCTCGACGTCCACGGACTCACGCCGCACGTCGACGCCGTCGTGGGCCGAGACACCATCCCGGCGCGGAAGCCCGACCCGGCGCCGCTCCTGGAGACGATCCGGCGGCTCGGCGTCGACGCCGACGACGTCGTCTTCGTCGGCGACTCGCCGCGGGACGAAGAGGCGGCGCGGCGGGCCGACGTGGCGTTTCGGTACGTCGACGACGCCTCTCCGCGGCGATAGGCTAACAGGCGGCACGGCCGCTCGCGGGACGGCGTGCCGCACACCCGCGTTACGCCCCGCGGTCGCTCTCAGCGCACGGCGGGGGTGGCGTCCCGATCGCACTCGAACGCTCGGAGCGACCGCTCCGGTTCCGGCCGGGGCCGTTAAGTCCGGTCAGACCCGATTCCGCGGCGATGAGCTATCCCGTTCGCTACTACTGTCCCCACTGCGGAGCGGTGTTCGAGTTGGAACGCGAGGGCTACCTCGCGGACAAGTCCGTCACCCCGTATCCGCTCGTCGGCTGGGAGTACGTCGCGCCCGACGCGGACTTCGAATCCGCCGACGGCGTTCGTCTCGTCTGCGGCGACGGAGCGGACGGCCTGCGGTGGATCGGCGAACGGAGCGAGGCCGACGACGTCGAGGACCCCTCGTCGGAGGCGCCGTGCGGCCGGGAGCTGTACCTCTCGTTCGTCCGCTTCGTCGACGGCGAGGAGGTCGAACCCGAACCCGAGCGCGTACAGACGACGATCGCGGGAGCGGGACCGTCGGGTCCGCGCGGAACCGACGGGCCTCGCGGGCCGGGCGGTCCGAGCGGCTCGGGCGGATTCGAGCGGTAGTCAGAAAACCAGAAAACGACGACTCAGGGAAGGTCGACGTCGATACCGGCCACGTCGCCGGCGGCCTTCACGGTGTTCCACAGGAGCATCGCGCGGGTCATCGGACCGACGCCGCCCGGTACGGGCGTGATCGCGCTGGCCTTCTCCTTGGCGCTCTCGTACTCGACGTCGCCGATGAGCTCGGAGCCCTCGTCGGTCTCGACGCGGTTGATCCCGACGTCGATGACGACGGTGCCCTCGGTGAGCATCTCGCCGTCGATCATCTCGGGGACGCCCGCGGCGGCGATGACGATGTCGGCGTTGCGGGTCTTCTCGGCGAGGTCGTCGGTGCGGGAGTGACAGACCGTCACGGTCGCGTTGCCGCCTTCGTCCTTCTGGATCAAGAGGTTCGCCATCGGCTTGCCGACGATGTTCGAGCGGCCGACGACGACGGCTTCCGCGCCCTCGGTCTCGACGTTCGCGGCTTCGAGGAGCTTCTGGACGCCGTGGGGCGTACAGGGCTTGTACCGGGCGTTGCCCGCGACGAGGCGGCCGACGTTCTCGGGGTGGAAGCCGTCGACGTCCTTCGCGGGGTCGATGCTCCGCAGGACCTCGCGCTCGTCGACGTGATCGGGGAGGGGCATCTGGACGAGGATGCCGTGGACCTCGGGGTCGGCGTTGAGTTCGTCGATGGTGTCGAAGAGCTCCTCGGCCGGGGCCTCGGGGTCGATCTCGACGTCCTTCGTCGCGATGCCGACCTCCTCGCAGTCCTCGTGTTTCATCCGGACGTACGAGGCGCTCGCGGGGTCGTTGTTCATCAGTACGGTCGCGAGACACGGCGTCGTCCCCGCCTCTGTCAGCGTCTCGATGCTGTCGAGGAGGCCGTCTCGGACGTCCTGGGCGACGGCGTTGCCGTCGATGATCTCCGTCATATCCAACAGAGAGCGGGTAGCACACTTCAAATGTGCGGGTTCGGTCTCGCCGGGCGTCGGTAAATGTCGCGGGATATCGTCACCGAAAGCGAACCCTGTAAAAAGAATAACCCTCAGAGAGGGACTCTATCTCCGATTCTCCGCTACTGCTACTCGTAGAGCGGGTACTCGTCGCAGAGTTCCTGGACCCGCTCGCTCACGTCGGCGACGACGTCCTCGTCGTCGTGGTCGTCGACGACGCGGACGACGAGTTCCCCGACCTCGCGGACGGCGTCCTCGTCGAAGCCGCGGGTCGTCAGCGCCGGCGTCCCGAGACGGATCCCGCTGGGGTCGAACGCCGAGCGCGTCTCGCCGGGCACCGTGTTCGCGTTCATCACGATGCCGGTCTCCTCGAGCGCGGCCTCGACGTTCTTGCCCGTCGTGTCCGGATGCGAGGGTCGGAGGTCCACGAGCACGAGGTGGTTGTCGGTGCCGCCCGATACGAGTTCGAGTCCCTGCTCGCGGAGTTCGTCCGCGAGGGCCTTGGCGTTCGCGACGGTCTGTTCGGCATACGCCTCGAATTCGGGCGAGAGCGCCTCTTTGAAGCCGACGGCCTTGCCGGCGATGTTGTGCATCAGCGGGCCGCCCTGCGCGCCGGGGAAGACGGCGTTGTCGACGGCGTCAGCGTGTTCCTCGTCGCACATAATGATCCCGCCGCGACCGGCGCGGATGGTCTTGTGCGTCGAGCCCGTCACGAAGTCCGCGACGCCGACGGGCGAGGCGTGGACGCCCGCGGCGACGAGCCCCGTGATGTGGGCGATGTCCGCGAGGTGGTAGGCGTCGACCGATTCGGCGATCTCCTGCACCCGCTCGAAGTCGACCTCGCGCGGGTACGCGGAGTACCCCGAGACGATGATGTCGGGCTCGAAGGTCTCTGCTTTCTCCGCGAGGTCTTCGTAATCCACGTAGCCGGTGTCGGCGTCGACCTCGTACTGCTCGACCTCGTAGGTCTTGCCCGTGAAGTTGGCCGGATGGCCGTGCGAGAGGTGGCCGCCGTGAGTCAGGTCCAGCGAGAGGATCTTATCACCCGGTTCGAGCATCGCCAGGTAGACGCCCATATTCGCCTGGGTACCCGAGTGCGGCTGGACGTTGACGTGCTCGGCGCCCCACAGTTCCTTCGCGCGCTCGATCGCCAGTTCCTCGATCCCGTCGGCGTACTCACAGCCCGCGTAGTAGCGCTCGCCCGGGTACCCCTCGGCGTACTTGTTCGTGAGCGCGCTCCCCTGGGCTTCGAGCACCGCCTCGCTCACGTGGTTCTCGCTCGCGATCATCGCCAGCGTGTCCCGCTGCCGCTGTACCTCGTCTGAGAGCGCGTCGGCGACGGCCGGGTCGACGTCGCGGACGTGGCTGCAATCCATACGTGATACCGAGCCCGTACCTCCAATAAGTGTGTCCACTTCGTCTCCGGCGTCGCCGTCGGGGGCGACGCTACGCCCGCGAGCGATCAGTTCAGGAGGTCGCGCGCGACGGCCGCGAGCTCGTCGAGGTCGGCGTCGGCGAGGCGCTCGTCCGCGAGGCGCAGCCGGAGCCGCGGGCGCCCCACGTCGATCGGGACCTTCTCGGTCTCGATCAATCCCCGCTCTTCGAGGTCGCTCTTCGTGCGCGAGAACGTCGCCTTGCTCGCGATGCCGACGTCTTCGCCCCACTTCGAGACGTCGTAGAGGAGCACCTCGTTCCGGGCGGCGACGAGCAGGCTGATCGTCACCTCGTCGATGCCGTCCGCGCCGTCGACCGACTGAAGGGAGTCCAGAACCCCGTCGAACTCGTCCCGGACGTCGCCGCCGAGGTCGTCTTCGAGCGACGACCGGACCTCGGAGAGCGCCGGCGTCCGGAGACGGAACGCCTCGGCCTCCTCGAAGCGCTCGCGGTACGTCTCGTGAGCGCTCTCGACGAAGGACTCGTCGTCGGTCGTCAGGCCGGCCACGCTGTCGCCGGCGGCGACGACGGCGACGACGGACGACTCCGTCACCAAGAGCGTGTTCGACGTGCCCTCGGCAGTGCTCCGGAGGTCCAGGGACCCGGACGCGACGAGATCGGCCGCGTGGCTGGCGACGAGGAAGTCGCCCATCACCGACTTCAGCTGCGACTCGCCGGCGAGGACCCGGAGTTCGGGCGGCGCGTCGGCGCCGACGGCGAACTCGACGAGCGACTCCACGACGGCGTCGCTCGGCCCGATCACGTAGACGGGGCCCGAGGCCGCCCGGAGGGACGACGACAGGACGTGCTCGACGCTGTCTCCGAGCACGTTCGACGCGGGGGACATACTTTGTCTTATTTACCAGTGTCTACTTAATTTTACCGCAGTCGGGGCTGTATATTCCCCGGACCGGACGCGAGAGGCATCTCGGGAGCGCTTCCGCGTTCCGAGACCCGGCGATTTTTCCCCGTGAGCGTCGAGGGCGGATCTATGACCTACGAGATCGAACTCGCCGGCAGCGGTCCGGCCGCGGCGGCCGCGCGGGCGGCCTTCGAGGACGTCGACGCGACAGTCGGGACCGGCTTCGACGACCCGGCGCTGACTCTCGCCGTCGTCCCCGCCGGACGGGACGCCGCCGGACTGGTCGGCTCCGACGACCGCCTCGTGCTCGTCGAGATCGGCGGCGTCGGCGGCCGCCCGATCGAGAGTCTCGACGCCGCGGTCTCGGTGTTCGACGCCGACGGGCCGCGGTTCGACGACCTCCGGACCCGCGTGGCCGCGACGACCGACGCCGAGGGCTCTCCCTCGGGCGATCGCAGCGCGGTTCGACTCGCCGGCGCGGTCGCCGGACGGCGCGCCGTGGCCCTGCTCGCCGGCGATACGAGCGTCGCGGGCACCACGGTCGAGGTGTCCGGGACCGGCATCGGGGCCGAGCGGCCGGTGCTTCCCGTGCCCGACCCGGACTCGCGGGCCCGAGCGGTCCGCCGCGACCACCGGTCGGTCGATATCGACGACTCGCTGGCGCGGGCGGAGCGGGCGCTCGACGAGCGGACCGGACTCGTCGCTCAGGTCGGCGAGCGGGAGTCGTTCCCCGTCCCGTACTACCTCGCCCGGATCGCGACGACCGAGGGCTTCAGCGACGCCCGCGCCGCCGAGCTCGCCGCGGGCGTGGACCCCGACTGGGACGTCGCCTTTATGAAGGCGCTCGGTGAGGGCCTCGAACGCTACTGCGCCGGCGTCTATCGGCAGGCGGAGTTCACGGTCGCGCCGGAGCGTACGCGCTCGCGGCCGGTTCCGCCGTCGGCGTTCGTTCTCCCCGAAGACACCGCGTCGGTCGACCCGGACACGCCGATACCCTGGGTCGCAGGCGAGGACCTCCACACCGGCGAGTCGGCGTCCCTGCCGGCGGAGTTCGTTCACTACCCGCCCCCGTCGGAGCGACACAAGCCCGCGATCACGACCGGCCTCGGACTCGGCAACTCGGGGGCGGAGGCGCTGCTCTCGGGGCTCTACGAGGTGATCGAGCGCGACGCCACGATGCTCGCGTGGTACTCGTCGTTCGAGCCGCTCGGGCTCTCCGTCTCGGATTCGCGCTACGAGGAACTGCGGAAGCGCGCGCGAGCCGAAGACCTGTCGGTGACGTCGCTCCTCGTCACGCAGGACGTCGACGTGCCGGTCGTCGCGAGCGCGGTCCACCGCGACGGCGAGTGGCCGCGGTTCGCCGTCGGATCGGGGGCCTCGCTGGGTCCGGCCGACGCCGCGCGGTCGGCGCTGGCGGAGGCGCTCCAGAACTGGATGGAACTGCGCTCGATGGGTCCCGAAGGAGCGGCCGAGGAAGGGGGCGCGATCGGAGCGCACGCCGACTTTCCGGCGGCCGCACAGTCCTTCGTCGATCCCGACGTGACGGTGCCGGCCGCGGAAGTGGGTCCCGCGGACGTTCCGGCTGGAGAGGCCGAGCTATCGGAGGCGCTGGATCGCGTCGCCGACGCCGGCCTCGACGCCTACGCCGCGCGGACGACGACGGCGGACGTCGCATCGCTCGGATTCGAGGCGGTCCGGGTGCTCGTGCCGGCGGCGCAGCCGCTGTTCCAGGGCGAGCCGTTCTTCGGCGAGCGGGCGCGGACGGTCCCCGAATCGCTGGGGTTCGAACCGCAGTTAGATCGGGCGTATCACCCGTACCCGTAGGGTATGAGGCGCGACCGACGCTCCGCTATCGGTCCAAAGCGAACAGCCGACACGGGCCGCTCGCGCGACGACGTGTCGGACACCCGCGGCCCGTCGCGCGGCACATTCCGGGGAGACGCGGGGTCTGGCCGCGTGCGAGTATAAAAATCCGGGGGTGCGAATCGGTTCAGACGCCGAAGGTCGCCCGGAGCATATCCCGGGTGCCCGGGCCCAGTCCGACCGCGAGGACCGCGACGAGGAGCAGTATCGTGTACCGCGGGCTCTCCTCGAAGATCTCCTCTTCGAAGACCCAGAGCACGAACGTCGCCGCGACGAGCTTCAGGACGAGGAACGGCCAGGTGTCGCCCGTGACGGCGAGCACCGACGCCGGCAGCACCGCGCCGGTGACGTCCACGACGAACTGATTCACCGGGTGCTTCGGGACCAGGTTCGGGCCGGCGCCGATCGCGGTCATCCAGTCGAGGCCGACGACGTTCGCGACGCCGTCGACGGCGTGGCCCCACAGGACCACGAAGCCGATCCGGCCGGTCCCGGCGTTCACCGCGGGCGCGTACCGCTCGATGAGCCACCAGGAGGCGGCCGCGGCGAGCGTCGCCCCGACGAGGACGATGACGAGGACCTGGGGGTAGAACTCGACGCCCTCGGCGCCGGAGACGACGAGCGAGGCGAGATATCCGATCGTCACGACGAGAATCGCGGTCCCGATTCCGAAGAGCAGCCGATCGTAGCGCTCGACGAGGTCCGCTCGCACCGCGGCGACGGCGGCGACGACAGCCGCGAGCGTGATCGCGAAGACCGTGAAGTAGATGATCGGGCTGATGACGAGCGTGTTCAGGGGGTAGCTGATGAGCGCGTCGGCGGCCGAGCCGGCGTCGTTCGCGTCCTCGACGACTCGGAGCGCGCCCCCGAAGAAGACGAATGGCAAGAGCGCGTAGAAGAACCTCCGGTCGGTCCCGAGATCGAGTCGGCGGAGGAGGAACACCACGCCGATGAGGGCGACGAGCAGCGTCAGCATATACCCGACCTCGGAGACGAGCGTGTAGCCGGGGTAGGCGACCGGCTCGGCCGCGTTCGCACACGCCTGCGCGTCGTAGAGGTACTGGACCGTGTTCCCCGGCCGGATCGCACAGACCGCGGAGTTGGCGTCGGCCTGGACGGGGCCCCAGAAGTAGTGCCAGATGAAGCCGTCGTAGACGACCTCCGGGCGGACGAGCGTCCCGACGACGAGGGCCGCAAGCGCCAGGAGGACGCCCGCCCCCCAGAGGCGTTCGGGGTCCGATCCGACCCGGTCTGCGACTGTCGACATACACGGAACCCCGGTTCCGGACGTGTTGAGGATTCCGGTCGACGGCGGGCGATCGACCGCCGGGCGGCACCGATTCCGCGAGGGAACGCCGATTACTCCCCGTCGATCTCGCGGGCGGCGTCGAGGAGGGCGTCGTGGACGCCGCCGTTGGAGGCGACGAGCCCGACCGAATCGTGGCGCCAGCGGTCCCCCGACAGGTCCGTGACGGTCCCGCCGGCCGCGCGCACCATCGCGACGCCAGCGACCGTGTCCCAGGGGTGCGACCGGATGTTCGTGACGACGCCGTCCAGGGAGCCGTCGGCCACGCCCGCCAGCTCCGCCTGGGCACAGCCGATCCGGCGGAGGTCCCCGAAGCGGTCGACGAGGGCCTGACACGCCCGGGTGTACTGATCGCGCGAGTCGAAGTCCCACCACATCGTCGGCGTGGCGACGCCGGCCTCGGGGTCCGTCTCCGCGGAGACGGTCACGACCTCGCCGTTCCGATACGTCGTCTCGCCGTCGGTCCAGTAGTCGTCGCCGAGGGCCGGCAGCGACGTCGCGCCCGCCGCCGGGTCGCCGTCGCGGACGACGGCCACGGCCGTGCCCCACGAGCGGATGCCGCGGACGAAGTTGTTCGTCCCGTCGATCGGGTCGACGATCCACGCGGTGCCGGAATCCGGCACCGACTTCGAGGCCCCCTCTTCCTCGCCGACGATCGCGGCCTCCGGGTACTCTCCGCGGATCACGTCGATGACGGCGGCCTGCGCGTCCCGGTCGGCCTGGGTGACGACGTCGGTCTTTTCGCCCTTCTGCTCGACATCGATGCCCGTCCGAAAGCGGTCGGCCGCGACCGCCGCGCCCGCCTCGGCCGCCCGGCGGGCCAGCGCCACAAGGTCTCCGTTCGCCATACCGACCCTCCAAGCCCGCGCGAGGTAAACGTCTCGGACCGGGACCCGGCGGCTCGATCGCGATCCCCGTGGTCCCCGCTCGCGCGGTTCTCCGTCGACACGAGACGATTAACTCGATTTCGAGTCTGAGTACACTTTAGTTATCGGGACCGTATATGACAGATATGAACCCGTCCGACGCGGCACGACAGCTCCGATACGCGGTCGCCTCGCAGGCCGACACCTACGACTACGAGATCAGCCACTGGGAAGCGCACGCCTACGAGGACGTCTTCGCAGAGGTCGCCGACCGCGGGGACCTCTCGGACGTGATGAACGTCGTCGAGGAACTCGGCGACCGCTTTGTCGACGGCACGCGACCCTCGGCGGCCGAGGCGCGGCAGATCGCCGACGGCGTGCTCACGGCCGGCGGACGGCCGCTCACGGACGGCGGCGAGAACTGATAGTGGTTACTCTCGTGTCTCCCCGCTGAACGCCACCCCGAGTGACGGCGTTCGGCGGTAAACAGCGAGAGTAATCCTATGAGCCGGCCGTCGCGGCGGACGCTCTTTTCACCGCAGTTTCGGGGAGTCAGTCTCCTCACTCGGAGTCGCTCGGCCGCAAGTGCTCGCAGTCGCCGGCGCTGACGACGCGCTCGCCGTCGTCGGTGCGGACCACGAGGCTGCCGGGGAGCCGGACGTCGACGGCCTCGCCCTCGATCGTCTCGGTCGGCGTCTCGACGCGGACGCGACGCCCGAGCGTCGCGGCGTACCCGCGCCACGCGTCCAAGATGTCGCTCGGATCGGCGCCCTCGCCGGTCAGCTCAGCGAACCGCTCCAGCACGCGCTGGAGGAACACCCGACGGTCGACGTCGCCGACCTCGGCGCGGAGGCTCGTCGCCCCGGGCGGCAGCGCGTCGGCGTCGACGTTCGCGTTCACGCCGATGCCGACGACGAGCCACGACACCCGGTCGGCCTCGCCCTCCATCTCCGTCAGGATCCCCGAGAGCTTCCGCTCTGGGCGTCCCGTATCGTCGCGTCCGTCGTCCTCGGCCGCCACGAGCACGTCGTTCGGCCACTTGATCCGGGCGTCGACGCCGGCCTCGCGGGCGGCACGCGCGACGGCGACCGCCGCGGCGAGGGTGTAGATCGGGACCTCCGCGGGCGGGCGTCGCGGGCGAACGAGCAGGCTGGCCCAGACGCCGCCCGCGGGCGATCGCCACTCGCGGTCGAGCCGGCCGCGGCCGCCGGTCTGCTCCTCTGCGACCACCACTACGTCTTCCTCGCCGTCGGCGGCGAGCACGCGGGCGCAGTCGTTCGTGCTCGGGAGCCGGTCGTGGTACTCGATCCGGTACGGCGCGTCGAGGCCGAACTCGATCGCCGCGGCGCCGTACTCCGGAACGGAGGCGACCTCGTAGCCGTCGTCGGTGCTCTCGATTTCGAAGCCTGCGTCCCGGAGGGCTTCGATGTGCTTCCAGACCGCCGCCCGCGACACGCCCAGGCGGTCGGCAAGCGCCGGTCCTTCGACGGGTCCGGCTTCGAGCGCCGCCAGGACGTCGCGTCGGGTGTCGTTCATCGCTGGAGTCACGCCGCGCTATTCGAGGACGACGAGGGTGTCGCCCATATCGACGCTGTCGCCCTCGGCGACGAGGACGTCGGAGACGGTGCCGCCGCGCTCGGTGACGACGTCGTTCTCCATCTTCATCGCCTCCAGGACGCAGACCACGTCGCCGGCGCCGACCTCGTCGCCGACCTCGACGTCGACGGCCAGGATCGTCCCCTGCATCTCGGCGGTGACCTGCTCGCCGTCGCCCTCGACGACGACCTCCTCGTCGTCGGACTCAGCCGCCTCCGGGCGGGAACGGGTCGACGGTCCGCCGGCGTCGGCGGCCGCTCCCGCGCCGTTGGCGACTGCCTCGACGTCCGGGACCGGCGGCGCGCCGCGCTCTTCGAGGTTCACCTCGAAGCGCTTGCCGTTGACCTCGACGGTGAACTCCCGTTCGGTGACGTCGTCGCCCTCGCCGTCGTCGTCCTCTCCGGTGTCGTCGCTCCCCGCATCGCCCCACTGCTCGACCGCCTGGTCGATGCGCTCGCGGTCGAGCTCCTCGTCGAGGTACTTCGTCGTGTGCTCGCCCGCCCGGAACGTCTCGTCTGTCACCATCAGCCGGTGGAACGGGATGATCGTCTCGATGCCCCGGATCTCGAACTCAGAGAGCGCCCGCTCCGACCTGGCGAGGCACTCCTCGCGGTCCCCCGCGGCGACGATCAGCTTCGCGATCATCGAGTCGTAGTCGCCGCCGATCTCGTCGCCCTGGCGGACGGCGTCGTCGATGCGGACGCCCGGTCCGCCGGGCGGGTCGTAGGTCTCCAGCGAGCCCGTCGCGGGCGCGAAGTCGTCGGCGGCGTTCTCGGCGTTGATCCGGTACTCGATCGCGTGGCCCTCGATCTCGACGTCGTCCTGTGCGAAGTCGATCTCCTCGCCGGCGGCGACCCGCAGTTGCCACTTCACCACGTCGATGCCGGTGACCTCCTCGGTCGCGGTGTGTTCGACCTGGATCCGCGTGTTCACCTCCATAAAGTAGAACTCCCCGTCTTCGACGAGGAACTCCACGGTGCCGGCGTTGGTGTACTCCGCCTCGCGGACCCCGCGGCGGGCCGCGTTGCCGATGCGCTCCCGGAGGTCGGCGTCGAGCGCCGGCGACGGCGCCTCTTCGATCACCTTCTGGTGGCGTCGCTGGAGCGAGCAGTCGCGCTCGCCGAGGTGCCGGACGTTGCCGTGCTCGTCCGCGAGGATCTGGACCTCGATGTGGCGCGGGGATTCAAGGTACTTCTCGACGTAGACGGAGGAGTTGTCGAAGTAGGCCTCGCCCTCGCGCTGGGCTGTCTCCAGTTGGTCTTCGACCTCGTCCTCGGAGTGGACGACCTTGAGGCCGCGGCCGCCGCCGCCGCCCTCGGCCTTGATCGCGACGGGGTAGCCGTACTCCGCGGCGATCCCCTTCACCTCGTCGGCGGACTCGACGGGCTCTGTCGTCCCGGGGACGACCGGCACGTCGGCCTCCTGCATCAGCGCGCGGGCCTTCGTTTTCTCGCCGAGGCGCTCCATCGCGTCGGCGGAGGGCCCGATCCAGGTGAGGTCGCTCGCTTCGACCTTCCGGGCGAACTCGGCGTTCTCTGCGAGGAAGCCGTAGCCCGGGTGGACGGCGTCGGCGCCGGCCTTCCGTCCGGCCTCGATGACCGCCTCGTGGTCGAGGTAGGAGTCGGCGGCGCGCGCGGGGCCGACGTTGTACGCCTCGTCGGCGTAGCGCACGTGTCCCGCGTGCTTGTCGGCGTCGCTGTACACCGCGACGGTCCGCACGCCCAGGTCGCGGCAGGCCCGTATCACCCGCACGGCGATCTCTCCGCGGTTGGCGACGAGCACCTTGGTGAACATTTGGCGATGTATTCCGAAACGCGGTACCTCTATCTGTCGGTTCCCGACGAATCGAGTATCGACGACCGTCGAATAGTCCGGCTCGGAGACGACGCCAGAACTGACCGTTCGGCGGGGCAATCAGCCCACGACGTTTCAATTTTGAACGTCCGTGAAATACGTCGCGAATCCAAACCGCCTTATGTGTGTGTCTCCCACGCCCACCAATGTCAGTACGTGTCGGCATTCTCGGTGCGACCGGTGCGGTGGGACAGCGATTCATCCAGCTTCTCGACGACCACCCGACGTTCGAGCTCGCGGCGGTGACCGCCTCCGAGGAGAGCGCGGGCAAGACCTACCGCGAGGCGGCGAAGTGGCGCGTCAACACGCCGATCCCGGACGACGTCGCGGAGATGACCGTCGGCGCCACGACGCCCGACGACGTCCCGGACGACGTCGATCTGCTCTTCTCCTCGCTCCCGTCGGGCGCCGCCGCGGAGGTCGAACCCGACTTCCTTGAGGAAGGCTACGTCGTCTCCTCGAACTCCTCGAACGACCGGATGGCACCCGACGTCCCGCTCACGATCCCCGAGATCAACCCCGGCCACCTCGATCTGATCGAGGTCCAGCGCGACGAGCGCGGCTGGGACGGCGCCCTCGTGAAGAACCCGAACTGCTCGACGATCACGATGGTTCCGACGCTCGCGGCGCTCGATCAGTTCGGGCTCGAGTCCGTGCAGGTCTCGACCCTGCAGGCCGTCTCCGGCGCGGGCTACTCCGGCGTCACCTCGATGGAGATCATCGACAACGCCATCCCGCACATCGGCGGCGAGGAGGAGAAGATGGAGACCGAATCGCGGAAGCTCCTGGGCACCTTCGACGGCACGGGCGTCGACCTCCACGGGATGGACGTCGCCGCCTCCTGCAACCGCATCCCGACGCTCGACGGCCACCTGGAGAACGTCTTCGCCGAGACCGAAGAGGACGTCTCCCCGGAGGACGCGGCCGCGGCGATGCGGGAGTACCCGAGCGCGGACCTGCCCTCCTCGCCGGACCAGCTCATCCACGTCTTCGAGGACCTCGAACGGCCGCAGCCCCGACTCGACCGCGAGCGCGGCGACGGGATGCAGATCTCCGCCGGCGGCCTCCAGGAGACCGAGGCCGGCCTGAAGTACAACTGTCTGGCGCACAACACCATCCGCGGCGCGGCCGGCGCGTCGCTCCTCAACGGCGAACTGCTCGTCGAAGAGGGCTGGGTCTGAGACTCGACCGCTCGCGTCACTAGGACGGCCTCGTCGGGATCGCGTCTCCCCCGCGGTCGTGATAGTGATTCCTCTCACTGTTTACCGCCGAACGCCACCCCCGGTAACGGCGTTCGGCGGTAAGAGACGAGAGTAATCACTATGAGTCGTGCGAACACGTTCCCCACCAGGTTTTGGTCGTTCGGTTCGTATCCGCCGAACGGGATGTCCGACACACCGTCCGAAGGCGACGAAGCACCGACGTTCACCGCGACGTACAAGGGCAGCGACCACGAGACGTTCGACCTCGCCGACCACCTCGGCGACGGGCCCGTCGTGCTGGCCTTCTTCCCTGGCGCGTTCACGCCGCCGTGTTCGAACGAGATGGTGGCGCTGCAGGAGCGCTACGGCGACTTCGCGGACGCGGGCGCGACGCTCTTCGGCGTGAGCGCCGACTCGTCGTTCTCGCTCGGGGCGTTCGCCGACGAGTACGACCTGGCGTTCGATCTCGTGAGCGACATGTCCGGCGACGCCATCGAGGCGTACGGCCTCTCGATGGAGATCCCCGACCTGGGGCTGTACGGCATCGCCAACCGCGCGGTGTTCGTCCTCGACGACGACGGCGTCGTCACCTACAGCTGGGTCGCCGAAGATCCCACGAACGAACCCGACTACGAGGAACTCCTCGCCGCGGTCGAGGCGCTCTGATACTGACTGCGCTCGCCTCTTCCCGGTGAGCGCCGTCAACGGGAGTGTCGCTCGGCGGTAAGATACGAGAGTAATCACTGTGAGAGTACGTAGTGTGAGGCGGTCGCGACGGACGGAACCGATTTCTTCCGGCCGGCCGAAGCGAGCGTATGGTTTCGTCTCCCGCCCTCCGACGGACGGTCCGCCGGTGTACGGCCGTGCTCGTTCTCGCGGTCGGCGTCGCGGCCGGAAGCGTCGTGACGTCGAGTTACCTGGCGCCGTCGCTGCTAGCGGCCGGCGCGCTGCTCTTTCTGCTCGGGAGCGTCGTCTACACCCCCGAGTGGGCTGTCGAGGACGAGTAGGCCCACAGAACGGGAACCTACTTGCGCGGCAGGCCCCTAACGCGGGTATGACCGACGAGGCGGTCCGGGCGGCGTTCCCCGAACTCGACGCGATCGAGGACGAGGAGTTGCGCACGGGCGTCGTCGACGCCTGGACCACGGCGATGGCCGAACACGACGTCGAGGACCTGCGGTCGGTGCCGTGGCTCCCGCCGACGCAGCGCGAGCTCTCCCTGCGCGACGAGTACCTAGTCGATCACGTCCGCGACGTGGCCGCAGGCGCCATCTCGCTCGCCGCGGCGCTCCTGGACCGCCGCGGGCCCGTACTTGACATCGACACCGACACACTCGTCGCGGGTGCGCTCGTCCACGACGTGAGCAAACTGGCCGAGTTCGAGGGAATGGACGACACCGCCGTCTACGACCTGCTCGGGCACCCCTACTACGGCGTCCACGTCGTCGCGCGGAGCGGGCTCCCGATCGAACTGGCGCACATCGTGCTCTCGCATACGAGCCGCACGACCGTCGAGCCCGCGACGATCGAAGCCGAGATCGTCAGGCGGGTCGACGAGGTCGCCGCCGCGGCGATCCGGTGGCGGGCGACCGACGACCTGCGGACGGTCTGAACCCCGCCGCGTTCACACCTCCTCAACGGAAGTATCACACTGTCTCAGGGACGAATCGCCTTCCAGCGCCCCGAACTCGTATAAAATGAAAGAACTTTTCGAGAACTCGGCTGGATTTTCGAAAGATGTTGCGCACCGATGCGGACCCGCCGGCGTTCGAGAGCGGGTCCTTGGTCCCCGTCGCAACGTACCTCCTCGTAATCTCCGTCCTCTCGGGGTTACTGTTCGTAGCCCCGGGCGCGTCGCCACCGCCCCTCTTGGGAATGGCCTGGGGCGTCTTTCTGGTCGCACTCGTCATCGGCGCACTCGGAGTGGAGGGTGTTTCGGCACGCACGATCCTCCCGTCCGCTCGAACACTCCTGGCCGCAGTCGGCAGTGTCGTCGTGTTCTGGACGCTCTACAACCTCGTCGCCGCCGTCCTCGCGACCGCCGGCGTTCACGGGTTCGAGACTACGTTGTCGAGGGTGGCTGCTAACCCGATGCTGTACCTTGCAGCCCTGTTGAGTTCGCTCGTGTTCACCGCGATTCCGGAGGAGTTCCTCTTCCGCACCTATTTGCAGCAGAAACTCACCGCGTTGGCCGGTGGCGGAACTCGCCGCGCGGTCGGCTCCGGCCTGGTCGTCGTGGCAGTCCTGTTCGCTCTTTTCCACCTCCCGAGGTGGTTTATCGGAATGGAACACGGGATCGGCGCGGCACTGGGGTCCCGACTCCTTACGCTGACCCTTATGGGGGTGGCGTATGGGGTCGTGTACGCGCTCACGCGCAACCTCTGGCTGGTCGCGCTGTTCCACGCGACGATGAATCAGCCGCCGCTCTTGATCACCGTGGACGTACCCTCCGAGATGCACTTCGCGGTCGGTCTCGTCGAGTATGTCGCCATCGTTGCGATCGTGTACCTGACCACTCGCGTCACCGAATCCGAGCCGTCCGTCCCTGTCTGGACACGGACGGAGACCGGATCCGCGACGAGCGACCAACCACGCACGGCCCGCTCGTGAGCGCCGATTTTCTGACCGTCTTTCTGTCAACACCCGGTGGTGGCTCGTCGGGAGAGGGGTTCGGAAACGCTGCGAGACGACGCTGACGATCCGCCTGAGAAAAGTTCGCCCTGTCTACCGCTTCGCGCCCGGATTCGTCACCGCGCCGTTCGCCGCCGACCCGAAGTCGTTGCCGTACTTCGCGAGCACGCCGGAAGTGTACGCCGGCTCCGCCGGCTCCCACTCTTCTTTCCGGGCATCGAGTTCTTCCTCCGAGAGGTCGACAGAGAGCTCCCGCTCGAGGATGTCGACGGTGATCTCGTCGCCGTCCTCGACGAGGCCGATCGCGCCGCCGACGGCGGCCTCCGGCGCGACGTGGCCGACCATCGGGCCGCGGGTCGCCCCGGAGAAGCGGCCGTCGGTCAGGAGCGCGACGTCGTCCTCGTGGCCCTGGCCCACCACGGCCGCGGTGACGCCGAGCATCTCGCGCATCCCGGGACCGCCCTGCGGGCCCTCGTTGCGGATGACGATGACGTCGCCCGACTCGATGTGGCCCTCTTGGACGTACTCCATCGCCGCCTCCTCGTTCTCGAAGACGCGCGCCGGGCCCTGGTGGTGGAATTTGTCGTCGCCGGTGACCTTCAGGACCGCCCCGTCGGGCGCGAGGTTGCCCGTGAGGATCTTGATCGCGCCCTCCTCCTGGTAGGGCTCGTCGACGGTGTAGATGAAGTCCCCCTCGATCTCGTCGTCGTCCGGGAGGTCCAGTTCGTCGAGTTCCTCCTCGATGGTCCGGCCGGTGACGGTCATCGCGTCGCCGTGGAACAGCCCCGCATCGAGGAGGCGCCGGATCACGACCGGGACGCCGCCCTCCTCGTGGAGGTCGTTCATCGTCTTCGTGCCGCCGGGCTGGAGGTTCGCGATCTTCGGCGTCCGGCGGGAGATCTCGTCGAACTCCTCGATCGAGAGGTCGATGCCGGCCTCCGCGGCGAGCGCGAGCAGGTGCAGGACCGCGTTGGTCGAGCCGCCGATCGCGACCTGGAGCGCGATGGCGTTCTCGAAGGACTCCTTGGTGAGGATGTCCGAGGGGCGGATGTCGTTTTCGACGGCGTTGAGGACGGCCTCGCCCGAGCGGCGCGCGACGTCGTAGCGCTCCGGCGACTCGGCGGGCGCGTCGGCGGTGCCGAGCGGCGCCAGCCCGAGGGCCTCCGAGATCGACGCCATCGTGTTGGCGGTGAACATCCCGCCGCAGGAGCCCGCGCCGGGGCAGGCGTGGCGCTCTAAGTCGTCGAGTTCGTCGGCGCTCATCTCGCCCTCGGCGTAGGTGCCGACGCCCTCGAAGACGTTCTGGATGGTGACGTCGCGGCCGTCGTGCTCGCCGGGCATGATCGACCCGCCGTAGAGGAACACCGAGGGCAGGTCGGTCCGGATCGAAGCCATCATCATTCCGGGGAGGTTCTTGTCGCAGCCCGCGACCGTGACCAGGGCGTCCATCCGCTCGCCGAAGGCGACGAGTTCGACGGAGTCGGCGATGACCTCCCGCGAGATCAGCGAGGCCTTCATCCCCTCGGTCCCCATCGAGATGGCGTCCGAGATGGTGATCGTCCCGAACTCGATCGGCATCCCGCCGGCGTCCTCGACGCCCTCGACGGCCGCGTCGGCGACGTCGTCGAGGTGGACGTTACACGGCGTGATGTCGGCCGCCGGGTTGGCGACGCCGACCATCGGCGAGCCGAGGTCCTCGTCGTCGAAGCCCATCGCGCGGAACATCGCCCGGTGCGGGGCCTTGTCGGCTCCCTCGGTGACGTCCGCGCTGGGGAGGTCGGGGTCCTTCCCGCTGGAGAACGGCTCCTCGTCGCCGTCCTCGCGTTCGCGTGGTTCCTGCTTGCTCATACATCAGGGTTGTCGCAGCGCCATTAAAAGGCCACGTTTGGGGCGGTCGGCGTCGATCGGTCCGACGCGGACGGCGAGACGGCGGCCGGGCACGCGGCTTCCGAACTGTCCGGTACTTACAAGCGCTCGCTGGACGAACGGATGTATAATACCCGAAGAATGGTTCAATCGGACATATCGCAGACGGAGTACGAGACGAGCCAGGAGCTGATGGACCTGCTCCGGTACACGGCGGAGTCGCTGAGCCTGGACTTCACGCGGTGGGACGAACAGCACGTCTCAGGCCCCAGCCTCTACTTCCTGGTCGTCGCCGACGTCGACGTGAGCGGGTACACGGATCCGCTCGGCGCCAACAAGTGGCCGGTCAATCGGTGTCGGGTGGTCTCGGGCTCGGCCGAGGCGTTTGTCGAGGCGGCGCGGGACGTCGCGTTCACCTGCGACGGCGCGATCGTCGTCGCCGCCGACGGGACCGTCCAAGAGCAGATGGTCCGGGTCAGGAGCCCCAGCCACGAGTCGACCGCGGCGTTCGACCTGGAGTACGCCGACTGGATGGGAACGAAGCATATGAGCGCGCTCGAAGCGTCGACGCGCGAGGAGGTGCTGTGGGCGGTGACGCTCAGCGAGGAGGACGGCCGCGTGACCTCGTTCCTGAACGGGACCTACCAGGACTACCCCCGCGAGGAGATCGGCGGGCGGTGGCGGCCCGAGTGACGGCGGCCGCCGGTCCCCGTCCTCGAGTTATGTGACTACTGTCAGTTCTCGTCTCCGTCCCCGTCCCGCGTCGCCAATCCCGCGAGGTGGGGCGCCTCGGGGACGATGATCTCCTCGCTTCCGAGCCGCGCGGCGTTCTCGCTCCCCGGCAGACAGAACACGGGGACGCCCTGGACGACGCCCGCGGTCGCCCGCGTCCCGACGATTCGGGTGCCGATCTCGGCCTCCGAGCGCCGCCGGAACAGCTCCCCGAAGCCCGGCAGCGACTTCGCGAAGAGGTCCCCGACCGCCTCGACGGTCACGTCGTCGGGCGTCACGCCGGTCCCGCCGGTCGTCACCGCGACGTCGACGTCCTCGCGGTCGACGAGGCGGTCCACGGTCGACTGTACGGCGTCGAAGTCGTCCTCGACGACCTCGCGGACGGCGACGTCGTGGCCCTCGGCCTCGAACGCCGCCTCGATCACGTCGCCGGCGGGGTCGTCCTCCAGCGACCGCGAGGTCGAGATCGTGACCACCGCCGCCTGCAGCGTGCCGACGTCGTGGGCGTGGTGGCCGTCGTGGTCGTGACTGTGCCCATCCTGATCGTGGGCGTGGCCGTGGTGATCGTGTCCGTCTCCGTGGTCGTGACTGTGATCGTCCCCGTGATCGTGATCCGAATCGTGATCGCTCATACACTGGGGTTTTCGCCCCACCGACAAAGGTCCACAGTATTCAGGTGGCCCTCTGAGATGGCGAGGCCGACACCGAATGAATGGACCGCGAAAACTGTCTGCAGCGAGGAGACGAGAGCGCGGGCGTCAGTTGTCGCCGGCCTTCGACTGCCACTCGTAGTCGCGGCGCTTCGCGGACTTCCCGAAGCCGCACGACGAACAGACCTTCTTCTTCACGTGGTAGGACTTCTCGCCGCAGCGTCGGCATTTGACGTGCGTCGTCTTGTTCTTCTTACCTTGACTCGGGGTGCCTGCGCCCGTCATATTTGTATCGTCACGACGTTGTCGCCGCGTATAATCGTTGTGTCTTCGACCGCTGTGACCTCCAGTTCGGCCTGGACGGCGTCGTCGACGTCGGTCGCCGGCTCGAGGACGGCGTTCATATGCTGGTCGTATCCGGCGAGCGTGCCGTAGTACGCCGTGCCGTCCTTCAGCGTGATCGTGACGACATCTTCGAGCGCGGCTTCGAGAACGTCGAGGGGTCGTCCGCTCATACCCCAAGCGCCTCCCGTTTCGGTATTAAATGTGCCGGACCGGCCCCGTCCCCGGGGAATTCGCCCGAGGCGCGCGATGCGACTCCGGGTGTCGGCCTGTACGGATGGCCGCCCGTGTCCGACTCAGCTACGACGGGCCTCTTCCTCGACGAGCGGGACCGAGAGCACCACCACGCCGCCGGCGTAGTCGTCGTCGCCGACCGAGATCGCCCCGCCGAGCTGTCGGATGATGAACCGGACGATCCAAAAGCCCAGCCCGCTCCCGTGGCGGAGCGGCGTCTCCTCCTCCTCGAAGAGGGCGACGCGCTCGTGGTCCGGAATCCCGGGCCCGCGGTCGGCGATCTGAACGTCGACGTAGCCCGCCGCGTCGCTGGCCGAGATCGTGACCGTCACGACCTGGCAGTCCGCGTGCTTGATCCCGTTCTCGCAGAGTTCGACGACCGCGGGGTGGAGGCGCTCGGAGACCGAAAGCGCCGGGTCGACCTCGATCGAGGCCCGGACGGTGCTCTCGGGCCAGTCCCGCGTCACGGACGTCCGGACCGCGTTCGTGAGGTGTTCCAGGGTCACCGTCCCCCCGGCGTCCTCGTCGAACAGGCGCTCGATCTGCCGGGCCTTCTCCGCGAGGCCGATCCACCGGTCGGCGATGCGGTCGATCACCTCCGCGGAGGCGGCGACCTCCTCGTCGTCGTGCTCGGCGAGGGTCCGCGCGTGCCCGCGCAAGAGATTCAGATCGTTGCGGACGTTGTGGCGCATCAGTCGATTGAGGACGTCGGCCTGCCGCTCCCGGTGTTTCCGACGCGTGACGTCGATGTGGAAGAGGACGCGGCCGCGGGCGTCGCGTCGGGGCACGCCCTCGACCAAGGTGTGTATCAGGCGGCCGTCGCCACCTACGAGACAGTGTTCGACGGTCGAAGCGCCCAGGTGCGAGACCCAGCGTTCGTGGCGCCAGTCGGCTCGGTCCGACTGCGGCCCGTCGGTCGGGTCGGCGCCGGACGACGAATCGGCCAACCGCTCCCTATCGCCTACGGTCGCGCCGTCGAAGTTCGAGGGCTCGTCCGCCGCCGGGGCGGAACTCCACGGCCAGGAGTCGCCGCCGTCGGACCGGGTCGACCACGGCCCCTTTTCGGGCCCGGTGTCGGGCGTGGTCTCAGACGCGTAGACCGAACGGAGCGGCCGGCCGGTGAGTTCGTCGGACGACAGATCGAGCCGGCGGACGAACGCGTCGTTGCACTCTTCGATGCGCTCTGTGCCCCGGCCGTCGACGACGGTCCGAACCGCCAGCAACGGGAGTTGCTCGAACGCCCCCACGTCCCCCCTCGTGAACACCCCGTCACGATCCATCGTACATCACGCTCGTGGGAAGGACTACCAGATAGGCTAATGAACCTTGCCTCGGAAGTATCGAATGCGATAACTCGGATCCGATTTTATCACCGTTTCGAGCGGTCGAACCGCCCGCCGATGCGTCTTTCTGACCGCCCGACTGCGTCGGTACAAACGGTGAGAATCGGGGCCGGCGTCTTTGAACGCGCGTGCGCCCCGGGTGCTCGTCCGGCGGCGCGAGACGGGCGAGCGCCAACCCGGTTAGTTTTTAGTACCGGGCCGAGAATGGCCTCGTACCAGACTCCCGCGGGCAAGTGCCCGACCGCCGGGCACGCGGGACCGACGACCGACGCGCTGCAAGACGCCGGGGCCGATCGGTCCCGAGACCGGCCCACTCGGGCCACGGAACTCGACGGGACGTTTACGTGAGCACACTCGCCACGTCGGCGGACAGTCGCGACGACCGTCCGCACCGGTGGCTTTCGATGCTCGGATTCGACTATGGAAATCGAAATTGCGACAATCGGCGGATACGAAGAGGTCGGTCGGCAGATGACGGCCGTTCGCGCGGGCGACGACGTCGTCATCTTCGACATGGGCCTGAACCTCAGTCAGGTCCTGATCCACGACAACGTGGAGACCGAAAAGATGCACAGCCTCGATCTGATCGACATGGGCGCCATCCCGGACGACCGGGTGATGTCCGACCTCGAGGGCGACGTGCAGGCCATCGTGCCGACGCACGGCCACCTCGACCACATCGGCGCCATCTCGAAGCTGGCCCACCGGTACAACGCGCCGGTCGTGGCCTCGCCCTTCACGATCGAGCTGGTGAAACAGCAGGTCGAAGGCGAGACGAAGTTCTCCGAGAGCTTCAACAACGACCTCGTGAAGATGGAGGCCGGCGAGACGATGTCGATCGGCGACTCCGGCAACGTCGAACTCGAGTTCGTCCACGTGACCCACTCGATCATCGACGCGATCAACCCCGTCCTCCACACGCCCGAGGGCGCGATCGTCTACGGCCTCGACAAGCGGATGGACCACTCGCCGGTCCTGGAGGACCCGATCGATATGGAGCGGTTCCGCGAGATCGGCCGCGAGGGCAACGGCGTCCTCTGTTACATCGAGGACTGCACCAACGCGGGCCGGAAAGGCCGGACGCCCTCGGAGTCCCACGCGCGCTCGCACCTCGAAGACACTATCCGCTCCATCGAGGACTACGACGGCGGCATCGTCGCCACGACGTTCTCCTCGCACGTCTCGCGGGTCTCCTCGCTCGTCGAGTTCGCCAAGGACATCGAGCGCCAGCCCGTCCTCCTCGGCCGCTCGATGGAGAAGTACTCCGGGACGGCCGAGCGGCTCGGCTTCGTCGACTTCCCCGACGACGTCGGGATGTACGGCCACCGCAAGTCCGTCGACCGGACGTTCAAGCGGATCATGAAGGAGGGCAAGGAGAACTACCTGCCCATCGTGACCGGCCACCAGGGCGAGCCGCGCGCGATGCTCACCCGGATGGGGCGCGGCGAGACCCCCTACGAGATCGAGGACGGCGACAAGGTCATCTTCTCGGCGCGGGTCATCCCCGAGCCGACGAACGAGGGCCAGCGCTACCAGTCCGAGCGCCTCCTGAAGATGCAGGGCGCCCGCATCTACGACGAGATCCACGTCTCGGGGCACCTGCGCGAGGAGGGCCACTACCAGATGATCGACGCGCTCCAGCCCCAGCACATCATCCCGGCTCACCAGGACCTGCAGGGCTTCTCGCCGTACGTCGACCTCGCGGAGTCGCAGGGCTACGCGCTGGGGCGGGACCTGCACGTCACGCGGAACGGCAATATGATCCAGCTGGTGGAGTGAGATGAGCTCGGAAGCGACGGAGGAACGGGTGCTCGAGGCCATCGCCGCGCGGCGCGAACTCGTCAACGACGCGCTCGACGACGACGTGCCGATGGGGTCGCCCGAGCGGCTCTACGAGGCGACGCGCTACCTCTTGAAGGCCGGCGGCAAGCGGCTCCGGCCGACGGTCTCGCTTCTGACCGCCGAGGCGCTGGCGGACGTCGAGCCGCTGTCTGCGGACTACCGCGCGTTCCCCGCGCTCGACGGCACGGAGATCGACGTGATGTCGGCGGCCACGAGCATCGAGGTCATCCAGTCGTTCACGCTCATCCACGACGACATAATGGACGACGACGACCTCCGTCGCGGCGTCCCCGCGGTCCACAAGGAGTACGACACCGAGACCGCGATCCTCGCGGGCGACACACTCTATGCGAAGGCCTTCGAGCTGCTCTCGGAGACGGGCGCCGACCCCGCGGACGGCCTCGAAGCCGTCCGGCGGCTGGCGACGACCTGCACGCAGATCTGCGAGGGCCAGGCGCTCGACATCGAGTTCGAGCGCCGGACCGAGGTGCTCCCCGAGGAGTACCTGGAAATGATCGAGCTGAAGACCGCGGTGCTGTACGGGACCGCGACCGCGACGGCCGCGACGCTGATGGGCGCCGACGACGACGTGGTGGAGGCGCTCTACCGCTACGGCATCGACTCCGGGCGGGCGTTCCAGATCCAGGACGACGTCCTCGATCTGACCGTCTCCTCGGAGCAGCTCGGCAAGCAGCGCGGCTCGGACCTCGTCGAGAACAAGGAGACGCTCATCACGCTCCACGCCCGTCAGCAGGGCGTCGACGTGGACGGCCTCGTCGAGACCGACGACGTCGACGACGTCTCCGAGGCGGAGATCGAGGCGGCGGTCGAGCGACTCGAAGCCGCCGGCTCGATCGAGTACGCCGAACAGAAGGCCGAAGAGCTGACCGCGCGGGCGAAAGAGCACCTCGACGTCCTGCCGGACAACGAGGCGCGCGACCTGCTCGCGGACATCGCGGACTACCTCATCACCCGCGGGTACTGACGCGGGCGCGTTCTCCCGCGGTCGCCTCGCCGCTCACGCAGACAGCGCCTCGGCCAGTTCGTCGAACGTCTCGACCGTCAGGTCCGGATCGCCGCCGAAGCCGTCCCAGGGATCGCCCTTCCGGTCGACCCGGACGCCCTGCATCCCGGCGTGCTGGGCGCCGTACACGTCGAACCACGCGGCGGTCACGTGCGCGATCTCGTCGATCGGCGTCCCCGTCCGCGCGGCGGCGTGGCGGTAGAGTTCGGCGTCGGGCTTGAACGTCCGCACCTCGTCGGCGCTGATCGTGTCCGCGATCAGGTCGCCGATGTCGGCGTGGTCGACCATCGAGGCCAGCATCTCGGGGTCGCCGTTGGAGACGACGTAGCAGTCGTAGCACGCCTCGCGGAGCCGTTCGATCCCGTGCCGGACGTCGTCGAAGACGTCGAGTTCGTGATAGACGGCCAGGATCTCGTCGCGCTCCGAGTCCCGGATGTCGACGCCGTGGGCGTCGAGCGCGTACTGGAGCGCGTCGCGGTTCATCTCGTAGAAGGGCTGGTAGGCGTCGACGTGGTTGGCGACGAAGGTGTACTCGATCGAGCGCGCCCGCCAGAGCTTCGAGACCGGCTCGGGGTCGTCGACCCGGTCGGCGAGGGCGGCCTCGGCGGCGTCGACGTCGACGATGGTGCTGTACGAGTCGAAGGTGACCGTGCGGACGCGGTCGGGGTCGAAGGACATCGCCGGGGGATTACAGAGCCACCGACAAAACAGTGAGGCGGCGGTCCCGCGCGGCCGGACGGTTCTTGTCGTCGGCGGATGAAGGCGACGTGTGGTCTCGAGCACGCGGCTGTACGGCGCGGCGATCGCGTTCGCCTCGGGTCTGTACTCGCTGTGGAGCGCGTCGATGACGGCGCGGACGGGCGTCGGCGGTGGCTGATGGCCGCGATCGGCGTCGTCGTGCTCGTCCACGGGGCCGTCCTGCTCACGAGCTATGCGTCCCGACTGCGGGGTACGAACGGCCCGCTGATGATCGGATACGCCGCGGTGATGCTCCTGCTCCAGGCGCTTTCGGGGGCCGGGATGACGACGATGGGCGGGTCGGGTCCGGGATCGATGAACGGCGGGATGGCGGACGGCGGAATGATGGGCGAAAGCGCGATCAGTGCCGGGATGGGCTGGGACGCCGGAATGGTGTTTCTGGCCCTGTTGATGCTCGTCAGCGGCGGCATTATGACGCGAGAGCGGGACTCGACAGGTATGTGAGTCGGCGGGAGCGACCGACATCGGCACCGTGGACGACCACGGGCGGGTCCGCGACCGCTCCGGCCCCGGAATCCGCTTCTGTTTTTACCGGGGAGGACGCACCGACGCCTAATGGACGACGATCTACGCGAGCGCGTCGAGCGCGCGGCGGAGAAACACGCCCTGCTCAACGCGGTCAAGTACGAGAGCGACGCCGACGTCGGCGCCGTGATGGGCCCGCTGATGGGCGAGAACCCCGACTTCCGGGAGCACGGCGACGAGATCCCGGGCGTGGTCGGCGGCGTCGTTGCCCGCGTCAACGACCTCTCGACCGAGAAGAAGCGCGAGCGGCTGGAAGAGCTCGCGCCCGAGGAGTTGGCCGAGATCGAGGCCGAAGACGAGGGCGACGACCACGACCTCCCGGACCTCCCGAACGCCGAGGACAACGACGAGGTGCGGATGCGCGCCGCGCCGAACCCTAACGGCCCCTGGCACATCGGCCACGCGCGGATGCCCGCGGTCATCGGGACGTACAAGGAGCGCTACGACGGGTCGTTCGTCGTCCGCTTCGACGACACCGACCCCGAGACGAAGCGCCCGGATCTGGACGCCTACGACGCCATCCTGGAGGACATCGACTACCTCGGCTTCGAGCCCGACGAGGTCATCGTCGCCTCCGACCGCCTGGAGACCTACTACGAGCACGCCCGCGAGCTGATCGAACGCGGCGGGGCCTACACCTGTTCGTGTTCGGGAGAGGCCTTCTCGGACCTGAAGAACAGCGGCGAGGCGTGCCCACACCGCGACAAGGACGAGTCGACGACGATGGCGGAGTTCGAGGAAATGGTCGACGGCGAGTACGACGCCGGCGAGATGGTCCTCCGGGTCAGGACCGACATCGAGCACAAGAACCCCGCGCTGCGCGACTGGGTCGCCTTCCGGATGATCGACACGCCGCACCCGCGCGAGGAAGCCGCGTCCTACCGCTGCTGGCCGATGCTCGACTTCCAGTCGGGCGTCGACGACCACCTCACGGGCGTCACCCACATCATCCGCGGCATCGACCTCCAGGACTCCGCGAAGCGCCAGCAGTTCGTCTACGACTACTTCGGCTGGGAGTACCCCGAGGTCGTCCACTGGGGCCACGTCCAGGTCGACGCCTACGACGTGAAGCTCTCGACCTCGGAGCTCAAAGCGAAGATCGAGGCCGGCGAGCTCGACGGCTGGGACGACCCGCGAGCGCCGACCCTTCAGAGCCTCCGTCGGCGGGGGATCCGCGGCGAGGCCGTCGTCGAGGCGCTCACGGCGCTCGGGACCTCGACCTCGAACGTCGACCTCTCGATGAGTTCGATCTACGCCGAGAACAGAGAGCTCGTCGACGACGAGGCCGAGCGCTACTTCCTCGTCCGCGACGGGCGAGCACTCGAGGTCGAGGGCGGCCCCGACGCCGGACACCCGCCGCTGCACCCCGACCACCAGGAGCGCGGCGAGCGGACGATCCCGGCCGACCGGGTCGTCGTCGAGCCCGAGGACGTGCCCGCGGAAGGCGAGCGCGTCTGGCTGAAGGGCTACGCCTGCGTCCGTCGCGAGGGCGACGCGCTCGTGGCGACCGGCGATTCCATCGACGCGGTGCGCGAGGGCGGCGTCGACGTGATCCACTGGGCGCCGGCCGAAGACAACGTCGAGGTGCGGATGCGGACGCCCGACGGCGACGTGAGCGGCGTCGCAGAGCCCGACTTCGCCGGGACCGACGTCGACGACGTCGTCCAGTTCGAGCGGATCGGCTTCGCCCGCGTCGACGACCACGGCACCGAGGAGTCGGTCGCCTACTGGACGCACCCGTGAGCCGGGAGCGGGACGCGGGATCGACGGAGGGCGACGGGACCGACCGCGACATCGTCGACCTCACGAGGCCGGTCGAGTCCGGAACGCCGACGTATCCCGGCGATCCGGAGGTTCGAATCGAGCCCCACGCGACCCACGCGGACGACGGCTACCGCGTCTCCCGCGTCGCCCTCGGCAGTCACGCCGGCACGCACGTCGACGGCGTACCGGCCCGCGTCTTCGCTCGCGTGTGAGGCGCGCGCCGCGGGGAGAGTCGGACGGATGCCCGATCACCAGGGCCCGGGTCGACCGATCGGCGGGCGTCCGGCTTAATTCGGATTAAACGCGGAAAAACGGCGTGAAAACCGGTCGAACCGCGGTTCACGGTCGTCCCGGTTTAGGTACTCTCGGGTCGTCCGTCCGGGTGAGGATCGACGATGAAGCGAACAACGATACTCGCCGCCGCGCTCGCGGTGCTCGTCGCCGCGACGGGCGCGGCGGTCGCGGCGCCCGGAAGCACAGCCCAGTCAGACGTCGGAAGCGCGGACGCGGCCGGCGACGCGCCCGCACAGGCGCAGTCAGGTGCCGAGGGGGCGGGCGACGCCGGGCCGCCGGACGAGCTGCCCGGTCCCGTCCCGGACTTCGTCTCGGAGATTCACGGGCTGATCCAGCAGTTCATCGACGGCACGCTGGACTCCCTGGGGCCGAGCGTGAGCGAGGCGGCCGGGAACGGCGACGGTAGTTCAACCGACGGATCGGACGCGGACACCGCGACGACGGGCCCGTGAGCCGGTCCCGGCCCCCGAAGGGTGACCGATACCACTTTGGGCGGGTCGGACGAATAGCGAGGCGAACGCAGGACCCCTCCCGCTGAGCTGGCTATGGAAGGCAAACCGATCATCATCATCGCGCTCTTGGTCGCGGTCGGCGGCGGCGCCGCCGTCATCGGCGGCGATCTGCTCCCCGGAAACGGCGACGAGAGCACGGCACCGTTCCCGACCGAGACGCCGGGAACGAGCACGGCGACGGAGACCGGCGGCTCCGGCGACGCGACCGCTACGGCGACAGCGACGCCGACGCCGCCGTTCGGATTCGTGATCGAGGACATCGTGTCCTGCGGGACGACCTGCCGGAACGTCACCTCGACGCTCGTGAACCAACAGGACACGACGGCCTCGGACATCACCGTCTACACGCGGATCTTCGCCGGTCGAGGCGTCGGCAGCGACGACGACGTCATCTGGCGCGGCCAGGAGACCGTCGGCACGCTCGGCGCCGGCGAGTCGTACACGACGACGCGACAGGTCAAACTGGAGCTCTCCGAGGCGCTCGCCGTCCGGAACAACGACGGCTGGATCACCGTCCAGACGACCGTCGAGACGGCCGACCAGACCGTGACGTTCACCGACGAGCGGCAGGTCGCCTGACCGGCTCCTCACTCCCGGATCCGGAACGTCCTTACCCGCAGGCGCCGAACCGCGCGGTATGGTGCTTGAAGTGCGGGCCGTCTCCGACCTCTCGCCCGACGAGCGCGCGGCCTTCTTCGACCGCGACGCGGGCGTGAGCGACGTCCGGAGCGACGTCGAGGAGATCGTCGACCGGGTGCGGACCGAGGGCGACGTGGCCGTCCGGGAGTTCTGCCGGGAGTTCGACGGCGTGGAGGTGGGCAACCTCGACGTGACCGACGACGCAGAGCGGGCCTACGACGAGATCGACGCCGAGGTGCGCGAGGCGATCGAGACCGCCGCGGCGAACGTCCGGGCGTTCCACGAGCGGCAGGTCCCCGAGGACTGGCGGGACTCGTTCGGCGGCGACTCGGGCGGCGTCCAGGAGCTCGGCCGCCGCTTCCGCCCGCTGGAACGCGTCGGCGTCTACGCCCCCGGCGGGACGGCCGCCTACCCCTCCAGCGTCCTGATGGGCGTCGTCCCCGCGAAGGTCGCGGGCGTCGACCACGTCGCGCTCGCGACGCCCCCGGCCGAGGAACTGAATCCGGTGACGCTCGCGGCCGCCCACGTCGCGGGGGCGGACCGGATCTACAGCGTCGGCGGCGCGCAGGCGATCGGCGCGCTCGCGTACGGGACAGAGAGCGTCACGGGCGTCCAGAAGGTCGTCGGGCCGGGGAACAAGTGGGTCACTGCGGCGAAAGCGGCCGTCCGCGGCGACGTCGACATCGACTTCCTGGCCGGGCCCTCGGAGGTCCTGGTGCTCGCCGACGAGACCGCCGACCCCGACCTCGTCGCCGCCGACCTCGTCGCCCAGGCCGAACACGACCCCGCCGCGTCGGTCGTCGCCGTCACCGACGACGAGGCGCTGGCGGCCGACGTCGTCGAGGCCGCAGAACGCGAGATCGACGACCGCGAGCGCGCCGGGGTGATCCGCGAGGCGCTCGAAAACGACGCCTCGGGCGTCCTCCACGCCCGCTCGATGTCCGAGGCGGTGCTGTTCGCCGAGGAGTACGCCGCCGAGCACCTCTCGATCCAGGCCGACGACGACGAGGCCCTGTTGGACCGGATCACGAACGCCGGGAGCGTCTTCCTCGGACCGCACACGCCCGTCGCGGCCGGCGACTACGCCTCCGGGACGAACCACGTGCTCCCGACCTCCGGCGGCGCGAAGCGCTACGGCGGCCTCTCGGTCGATACGTTCCTCCGGTCGACGACGGTCCAGCGCCTCGACCGCGACGGCCTGGACGCCCTCGCGGACACGATCACGACGCTCGCCGAGGCCGAGGGGTTGGAGGCTCACGCCGAGAGCGTCAGGGCGCGGTTCGACGACGGAGAGGCCGGGGCGGGATCCGATTCCGACCCCGAGGCGGAGCCCGAGTAACGGATGGTCGCCCGCCGCCCGCCGACGTTCGCCGACGCCTGCCGCGCCGTCCTCGACGACTCCGCGGGCGACCACGCCGCCGACACGACGCTCGCGCCGATCCACGCGCGGACTGTCCCTGAGACGTGGGGCGAGCGGCGCGCCCACCTCGTCCGGACTCGCTTCCCGGCGGACGTCGAGCGGGTCCTCGAACTCGGCTGCGGGATCGGCGCGCTCCTCGGGCCGCTGAGCGCGCGGTACGACGTCGTCGGCGTCGACGACGCCCGCGCGTACCTCCGCTTTCCGGCCGCGCGCGGCGAGGCGGTCGTCAGGGGCCGGCCGACGGATCCCCCGGTCGGAGCCGCCTTCGACGCCGCCTGCGTCCTGGAGCGTAGCGCCGCGCGGTACGGGCCGCTGGACCTCTGTGTGGCGGCCTACGCGTCGCTCCGGCCCGGCGGCATCGCCGTCGTCGCGGTGCCCACCGACCCAAGAGCGGTGATCGAGCCCGGAGTCGAGACGTACAGCGGCGCGCGATACTTCCTGGAGCGCGCGGTCGACGTGGCGGGCGACGGCACCGCCGTCGTCGACTACCGCGTCACCGACCGGCGGACCGGCGACGCGGCGGTGGCGACCGAGCGCCGAACCGTCGCCACGACCTCGGCGGACGGGCTCGCGGCCGCGCTGCGCACCGCGGGCTTCGAGGACGTGCTCGTCTCCGGGGAGAGCGATCTGCCGGGCCTCGTCGTCGGGCGCGGCGTCCGCCCCGTCGAGACCGGCGCTGCGGGCGCGGACCTCGAAGCGCTCCCGTCCGGAGACGAGGAGCGAGAGTGGGAGTGAGAGTGAGAGTGAAAGTGGGGGCGAGCCCGAACGGTCAGTCGGACTCCTCGCTGCGGATCGTCAGGACGGCCACCGGGGAGCGTCGCACGACCCGCTCGGTCGTGCTCCCGAGGAGATACCGATCGAGCCCGCGGCGGCCGTGGGTGCCCATCACGATGACGTCGGCGTCGACGGCGTCGGCGTAATCGAGGATCGTTTCGACCGGATCGCCCGTCTCCACGGCGTCGACGAGGTCGACGGTGTCGGTGAGTCGTTCTGTCGCGTCGGCCAGGATCCGCTCGCCCTCCTGTTCGAGCGCGTCGACGACCTCGCCGCCGAGCGTCGTGACGCTGTCGCGGTTGCTGTCTGCGACATAGAGGAGATGGAGCGTCGCGCCGTGGTCCCGCGCCAGCCCCACCGCGTGGTCGAGCGCCGCGTTGGCCTGGTCGCTGCCGTCGGTCGGAACGAGGATGGTGTCGTACATATCTGGGGGTTCGCAAGCGGAGAGGATATAACCCTCGCAGGCCGGCGTAATCGGATCCGGTTATCCCCTCGGGGGGTCGGTGGCGTCAACATTAACATCGTCGGCGCGGAAGGGGTGAGTATGAGTACAGAGACGGCCGGCGGCGCCGACGCGACCGTCACCGTCACACAGGAGGCTGCCGAGGAGGCGCTCGGCCTCATCGAGTCCGAGGGGCTCGACACCGACGAGGCGGGACTCCGCCTGTTCGTCCAGCAGGGCGGCTGTGCGGGCCTTTCCTACGGGATGCGGTTCGATCACGAGCCGGAGCCCGACGACGCGGTCGTCGAACAGCACGGCCTCCGAGTCTTCGTCGACCCGGCGAGCCAGAACTACGTCGGCGGTTCGACGCTGCGCTACGAGGGCGGCCTCCAGGGCGCGGGCTTCCACGTCGAGAACCCGAACGTCGTCAGCGAGTGCGGCTGCGGCGAGTCCTTCCGGACGTAACGCGGCCGGCGCTCGATCGACGGGCCGAGCGTGAGGCCTATACTGCCACATCGTCAACCCCGGGTATGGCTGTCGAACTCGATCCCGTCGCCGCGCCCGGCGGCGAGACGGTGTACGTCGATCGCGACCGGTCCGAGCGGGGGGCAAAGGGGCCGTTCTACGTCGCGTACGCGACCCCCGACGAGACGGAGCGCTGGGGGTTCTTCTGTGCGAACTGCGAGTCGGCGGACAACGCGATGGACACGATGGGTAGAATCGAGTGCAACGTCTGCGGCAACATCCGCAAGCCCGACGAGTGGGACGCCGCCCACGAGTAATCCGACCGAAACCGGAATCTGAGCCACCGTCGCCCGCGATTCCCAGGTGTGTGATACCGTAACAAGATTTATGCACCAGGCTGTCGTAGGACCGAATATATGCCCCCTGTCAGCATGCCTCCCTCGGAGGACGCCCGGGCGATCTTCAGTCGGCTGGGCTACAGTGTCTCTGGCGACGGCGCGGAGTTCGTCGCCGAGCGAAAGTGGCGCACCGTCCGCGTCACGGCGCTTGCGGACGGCGACGACCTCAACGGACGCCGCGCGCTCGCGGACGGCGGCGAGCCGTCGAACGACTATCAGTTCCGATGCTTCGTCGCGCCGAAGGAAGCGACAGGGGACGTACAGAATCGGCTCGCGAGCGTCGATCCCGGATACGAGTGGGCCGTGATCGGCGTCGACGACGACGGCGACTACGACGTCCACCTGCCGGACGTCTCCTGAACGCCGTCGGCGTCGGGGCCGACACCGCGCGCTTTTCCGTGCCGGCGTGACCGACTCGAACGGACCGAGAGCCCGCAGCTCGTCGACCGCGTCGCTACCGACCCACGAACCGTTTTGTATCCGCCGGTACCTACCCGTCGATATGTCGGACTCCGGGCTGTCGAGCGTCGTCGAGAGCCGCCGCGTCAACGCCGCCCTCGCGGGGTGCATCGCGCTGTTCCTGGCGGCCGCGGCGGTCTGGCAGTTCCTCGACGGGGAACTGGAGTGGGCGGGGTTCACCGTCGCGGTCCTGGTGGTCGCGTTGATCCCGCCGGTCGCCCGCCGCCGCCCGACGGCGATGCTGCCCTGGGAGGTCGTCTTCCTGGCGGCGCTGCCGATCCTCTCCCGCGCGCTCGTCGCCGGCGAGACCGTCGGCGGGATGACGTTCTCGGGGCGGATCATCACCTACGTCGCCGTGGCGGCGCTCGCGCTCCTGGTCGCCGTCGAACTGGACGTGTTCACGGGCGTGAAGATGAACCACCGCTTCGCGGTCGCCTTCGTCGTCGTGACGACGATGGCCGCCGCCGGCATCTGGGCGGTCGTCCGGTGGCTCTCGGACGTTCTCATCGGGACGCGGTTCCTCTACGACGGCCGGACGGAGCACGTGATCGAGGAGGCGCTGATGTGGGACTTCGTCGCCGCGACGCTCGCCGGCGTCGCCGCCGGCGTCCTGTTCGAGTACTACTTCCGGCGGCACGCCCGCCTCCTGAAACGGATCCCCGACGCCGAGCCGGGCGCCAGGCCCGACGGCGAGGAGGTGCCCACCCGATGAGGGTCCGCGACCACCTCCAGATCACCGTGCGGCGCCAGCGCCAGGCCGCGCGCGCGATGCAGTTCCTCCTGGCGGTGATGTTCCTGGGCGGCCTCGCGCTCCGGAACGCGGGGGTCGCTGTGAACGCGCTCGTGGGCCTGCTCGTGACGTTCCTGCCGGGCGTCCTCGAAGAGGACCTCGGCATCCCGATCGACGCCGGCCTCGCGCTGTGGATCACCGCGGCGGTCTTCCTCCACGGACTGGGGACGATCACGATTCCGGGGATCGGCAAGCCCTACGCCGACGTCTGGTGGTGGGACCACCTGACGCACGCGCTGTCGGCCAGCCTCGTCGCGGGCGTCGGCTACGCGACGACCCGCGCGGTCGACATCCACTCGGACGCCGTCACGTTCCCGCCGCGGTTCCAGTTCGTCTTCATCCTCCTTTTCGTCCTCGCGTTCGGGGTCTTCTGGGAGGTGATCGAGTTCGCCATCGGCCTCGCGGCCTCGCTCACGGGAACCCCTGGCGTCCTCACCCAGTACGGTCTCGGGGACTCGATGCTGGATCTCGTCTTCGACACCGTCGGCGCGGTCCTCGTGGCCATCTACGGGAGCAATCAGCTCTCGGAGGTCATCGACGCCCTGACGGCGCGACTCGAAGCGGCGCAGGGCTGACCAAGAGCGCGATCGACCTTCGGAGATCGGCCGCCTCCCCGAGACTTATCGTGCTCCGTGCTGTACCTCCGCACGGCGATGGTCTTCAAGAAGGTCACCCTGATCGGTCGTAGCGGCGAGAGCTTCGACGAGGCGGTCGACGACGCGATCGACCGCGCGGAGGAGACGCTCGACAACGTCCACTGGATCGAGGTGGACGAACTCGGCGTCGAGATCGCCTCCGTCGAAGACAGAGAGTACCAGGCGGAGGTCACCGTCGCGTTCCAGCTCCGAGACGGCGACTAGCGGACGCGAGCCCGGACGCGACGACCCGCGCGTCGGCCCGACCGTGACACACCGACGATTTCTTCTCCGTCGCCCGACCAGACAGTGGCAATGCCGCGTCTCCTCCACTACTCTGACATCGAGAACGTCTACGACGACCCGGTCCGCGTGGGTCGGCTGGCGGGCGCGGTGCGCTCGCTCGACGGCCCGGACGCGGTGGTCTGCGGCAGCGGCGACAACACCGCGCCGGGCGTGCTCTCGCTCATCGAGCGCGGTCGGCAGGCGCTCGATTTCTTCCGCGCCGTCGACGCCGACGTCGAGACCTTCGGCAACCACGACTTCGACTACGGGCCGGCGGCAGCGCGGGACCTCGTCGCCGACGCGCCCCAGACCTGGCTCTCCGCGAACGTCTTCGACGCCGACGGGGAGCGCTTTGCGAGCAACTACGTCGTCCCCGCGACGGTGATCGAGGTCGACGGGGCGCGCTTGGGATTCTTCGGCGTCACCGACCCGGCGACGCCGTCGCTGAATCCGATGGCCGGCGACATCCGGGTCACGGATCCCTACGAGGCCGCCGCCGAGGCCGCCGCCTCGCTCCGCGAGCGTGACGTCGACTCCGTCGTCGCCATCTCGCACCTGGGTGGCGGCGACGACGAACTGGTCCGCCGGGTCGACGTCGACCTCGTCCTCGGCGGGCACGTCCACGCCGAGCGCCGGGAGCGGATCGACGGGACGCCCCTGCTCCGGCCGGGCGCGAACGGTCACGTGATCTTCGAGGTCCGCCTCGGCGACGGGATCGACGTCGTACGCCACGAGACGGGCGACGCGCCGGTCGCCGAAGACGTCGTCGAGGCCCTCGAAGGCCGCGTCGACGCCGCCGGCTTGGACGAGGTGGTCGCCCGCGTGGCGGACCCGCTCGACCGGAGCGAGGAGACGGTCTTCGGCGGCGAGTGCCGCCTCGGCAACTTCGTCGCCGACGCCTACCGGTGGTCGCTCGGCGCCGACGTCGGCCTCCAGAACAGCGGCGGAATCCGCAACGGGCCGCCGCTGTCGGGCGACGTGACCGTCGCCGACCTCGTGAGCGTCATCCCCTTCGAGGAGCACGTCGTCCGCGCGGAGGTCACCGGCGCGGAGCTCCGCGAGATCGCCCGCGAGTCCGCGGCCAGCGTCGTCGACTTCGGCGAGCCCGGCTGGTGGCACGGCCACTTCTCGGGTCTGTCCGTCCGCTGGGACGACGACGCCGACGAGCTGCTCTCGGTCCGCGTCGGCGGCGAGCCGATGGATCCCGAGCGGCGCTACACGATCGCGACCTCCGCTTATCTCCTGCATACTGACCACGAGTTCCCGACGCTCGGCGACCGACACCGCGCGGGCGAGGGCGACATCCAGTTCGAGGTGCTCGCCGCCTACGCCCGGGAGTTCGGCATCGACGCGGCCGTCGAGGGGCGCGTCCGGCGATACGGGGCCGACGAGGCGGAGTCGGCGCTCCGCGGGGAGTCGGAATGAGACGTGGGACCGCGCCGCCGACCCCGCGGCCGAGTGGAAACGTTCAGGGTGCGCTGGGGCGTTCGCTCCGACGATGACGCGCGTCGTGGTCCCCGTCCGGTACCCGCTGTCGAAGCACTCGCGAGCGACGCTGTCGGAGGCGATCCGGATCGCCGACGAGCGGGAGGCCGAGCTCACGGTGCTGCACGTCGACCTCTACCAGGAGAGCCACGGCGTGACCCGCGCCGAACTGAAGCGCGCGGTCGAGGCCGCCTTCGGCCCGCAGGACCGGACGCGGTACGTGGTCCGGCGGGGGTTCCTCGTCGAGGCGACCATCCTCGAGGAGGTCGCGGCCGACGAGGCCGACATCGTCGTCTTGGGCTCCAAACAGGCGAGCCGGTGGCGGAACATGCTCAGACGCTTCCTCGACGACCCCGACATCGAGTCGTACCTCCGCGAGAAGCTGGAGTGTACCGTGATAACCGTCCAGGCCGAGTAGGGCGCGACGCCGCGGCGTCGGAGCCGCCGACTTTGTGGCCCGGCGACGCGGGAGTCACTCTCCGCCCGGATCCGACGGCTTATCCCCACGAGAGGAATCGCCAGAGGGTGATCCGCCAGCGGCGTCGACGTCGCGCGGTTCCCGACGCGTCGCGGGCGCCGTTTCGGTGGCGAGGTCGGATCGGTCCCCTCGCTTCCCGACCGTCGCGTCCAGCGTCCCGCTCGTGTCGTCGAAGACGAGGTGACGGTGCGGGTACGCGAACTCGACGTCGCCGTCGGTCTCGGCGACGCCGTCCCAGATCCGGTCTCGGACCCGCGACTCGACGGTCGGGATCTTGTACGGCTTGTGCGCCCAGTAGCGCAGCCGGAGGAGCACGCCGTCGTCGGCGAACTCCGAGCGGAGGACCGTCGGCCGCGCGGGGTACCGGGCGCTCCCGATGCGGATGTCCGGACCGCCGCCGATGACCGCCTCGTCGGCGGCGGCGGCGCTGCGCAGCAACTGCTTCGCGCGCTCGGTGTCCGACTCGTAGGTGACGAGGACGTCGAGCGAGAGCCGAACGCGCTCGTCCTCTGCGGAGTAGTTCGTGACCAGCTGATCGCGGATCACCGAGTTCGGAATCACGAGGAAGGTGTTGTTGAGCGTGAACAGCTTCGTGTAGCGGATCGTGATCTCGTCGACGAAGGCGCGGCGACCGTCTGTCAGTTCGATGAGGTCGCCGATCTCGTACGGCTGGTCGGCGAGAATGAACAGGCCGTTGATGATGCTGCCGACGATCGGCGCGAGGACGATACCCAGGACCGCCGAGAACACCGTCACCGAGAGGACCAGGTCGCCGACTTCGAGGCCGAGAATCCGCGCCGCCCCGCCGGCGGCGAGCAGCACGATGCTCACCCGGATCAGGCGCAAGACGGTCTGTGCGACGCTCTGGCGTCGGAACTGCTTGGCGACAGAGCGCCCGATCAGCCTGACGACGTACCGCGAGACGAGGACGCCGAGGCCCAACACGAGGGCGGCCGCCACCACTCGCCACCCCGGGAACTGGAGCCACTGTGGGACGGTGCCGCCGATCGGTCCGCCGGCGGGGGCCGTGGTGCTCGCGGCCGTCGTAGCCGACTGCATATCTCCGTCCACGACGGGGGCGTACAAAAAGCGTTCTTCCCGTCCGGGTAAGGTGATTAGCCGCCGCTCCGCATCACCCCGGTATGACAGGCGCCTCCGACCGCGAGCCCGACTTCACGATCACCCACGACGCCGATCCGAGCGAGACGCTTCTCGTCGGCCTCTCGTCGTTCGGCCTCGCGGGGCTGACCGCCGTCGACTACCTCGTCGATCACCTCGACCTCCGCGAGCAGGGCCACCTCTCGGCGGAGGGGCTCCCCACCGTCACGCCCTTCGAGGACGGTCGGCCGCGACACCACACCCGGCTGTTCTCCCGCGACGACCTCGACGTCTCGGTCCTCGTCGGCGAGCTGTTCGTCCCCGTCGGCGCCGGGCGGGCCTTCGCGGACGCGATCCTCGACTGGACCGAGGCGAACGGCGTCCGCGACGTGGCGATCCTCTCGGGCGTTCCGATCCCCCACGGGCCGGACGACCACCGGACGTACTACATCGCGACTGACGACTACCGCGAGCGGTACCTCGGGGAGTCCCCGATCCCGCCGATGGGGCGGGGGTTCCTCGACGGGACCAACGCGGCGCTCATCGAGCGCGGCCTCGACTCGCCGCTCGGCGTCTGCACGTACGTGACGCCCGTCCACGCCCGCGTGCCCGACGTCGAGGCGTCGATCCGCCTCGTCGAGACGGTCCAGTCGGTGTACGGCCTCGACGTCGACGCTGGCCCGCTCGAAGCGTTCGCGGGCGAGATCGAACAGTACTACGCCGAACTCGCCGAGCGGATGGACGCCCGCGACGAGGACCTCCCCGAGGATCGGATGTATATGTGACCATTATCCGTAGAAAACGACGTTTCGGAATCTAGTGCTACTCGAAGCATAGTAAATTGTAAGTGGGCGCGACGAGACGGGCTCGTATGGCAGACGAACTCCGGACGACGCTCGAACGCGTCGGAGAGCGATTCAACCTCGGCGAGTACGAGATCGAGGCCTACCTGGCCGTCCTCGAACACGGCGAGTTGACGGCCTCGGAGATCGCCGACGGGACCGAGATCCCCCAACCGCGGGTGTACGACACCGTTCGGAGCCTCTCGGACCGCGGCCTCGTCGAACTGCGGGAGTCGCGGCCGATGAAGGTCGTCGCCGTCGACCCCGACGACGCCTTCGGGAACGTGAAGCAGTCGCTCGACGACCTGGTCTCGGAACTGGAGGCCCGATACACCGCGCCGGCGCGGGACACCGAGGCCGTCTCGCTCGTGAAGTCGCGGTCGACGATCCTCCGGTACATCGAGGAGATCATCGACGACGCCGAGTACGAGCTCGTGCTGTCGCTCACGCCGGACCTCCTCCGTCGCTTCCGCGACGACCTCGCGGCCGCGATCGACGACGGCGTGAGCATCGACCTGCTCGTGACGCCCGCCTCGCGCGCGCCCGACCCCGAGGAGTTCGACTACCTGGAGATCGCCACCGTCGCGCGCGCCCGCCGCGGGATCACGACGCCCGTGCTGGCGGTCGCCGACGGCAACTACTCGATCTACGCGACCCAGGACGCCCTCCGCGACGACCGCGACCGCTACGGCGTCATCTTCAACCGCTCGGCGCTCGGCTTCCTGGTCTCGGGCTTCTTCGGGACCGTCCTGTGGACGACCGCGGAGACGCTCGTCGCCGACGGCAAGCGCCGGCCCTTCCCGCGCCGCTACGCGTCGATCCGCCGCGCGGTGAAGGACGTCCGGGAGTTCGACGGGCCGTTCTACGCGTCGGTGACGGGCCGGGACGTCGAGACGGGCGACCCCGTCCTCGTCGAGGGCGAGGTCGAGACGACGACGTTCGAGGAGACGGAGGAGGTCGCCTCGCTCCGACTGGAGAGCGAGGAGGGCATCCTCGAAGTCGGCGGCCTCGTGGCCTCGCTCGAAGACGTCGAGGCCCAGGAGATCATCCTCGGCCGCGACGGGATCCCGGACCGCGACCAGTTCGAGTGACGTCGCGCGGAGACACAACGGCTTTACCCCTCCCTTCGCAATCGGATGTGACTGATGGAGTCGCGCACGCGGACCTACCTGGAGGGGCGGTTCGGCGACTACTACCGCCGGAGCGACGTCGCCCTCCCGCCCGCGGCCGAGCGCCGCGAGTGGGGGCACATCCCCTGGAGCGCGGGCTCGACCACGATGGTCCGACACCAGTCGTTGCTGGACATCGGCGACCTCTCGGACTTCCTCCACCGGACCGCGCCGCGGCACGTCTACTTCTCGTCGGCGCGCTTCGCCGACCCCGGTGCGGGCTCGATGGACGAGAAGGGCTGGCAGTCCGCGGACCTCGTCTTCGACCTCGACGCCGACCACCTCCCGGGCGTCGATCCCGCGGAGGCCTCCTACGCGGAGATGCTCGCCGCCTGCAAGGGGGAGCTCCTGAACCTCCTTTCGTTCGTCGACGACGACTTCGACTTCTCGGACGTCACGGTGGTCTTCTCCGGCGGCCGGGGCTACCACGTCCACGTCCGCGACCCCGAAGTCCGGGGGCTGGACAGCGAGGCCCGCCGGGAGATCGTCGACTACGTCCGGGCGATCGACCTCGACGTCGACGGCCTGATCGAGACGCGCTCGGTCCGGGGGACGACCCGGCGGATGCTCCGCCGGCGCGGCGGGTGGGGCGCCCGCGTCCACCGGCGGCTCGTCGACCTGGCCGAGCGCCTGCGGGAGATGGACGAGGGCGACGCGCTCGATCGCCTCCGGGAGCTGGAGGGGATCGGCGCCGGGCGCGCGGAGACGATCCTCGGCCAGATCGAGCACAACTTCGACGCCATCCGCGAGGGCAACGTCGAGGCCGGCGGCCCGGGCACGCGGATCCTCGTCGAGGCGCTCGCCGAGGAGGCGATCGAAGCGGAGACCGCGCCGATCGACGAGCCCGTGACGACGGACACGAAGCGGCTGATCCGCCTGCCGGGGAGCCTCCACGGCGGGTCCGGCCTCGCGGTGACGCCGCTCGACCGCGACGAGATCGAGGCGTTCAGGCCGCTTGAGGACGCGATACCGGACCGCTTCCGCGGGCGGGAGATCCGGGTCTCTGTCACCGAGCCCGGCCCGGTCGACTTCGACGGCGACACGTTTACTATCCCGGAGAGAGAGCAGTCCGTAGAAGAGTGCCTCGGGATCTTCTTGATGACCCGGGGGCGCGCGGAGAAGATCAAAGAGTGACACGAGCGAGGGACCGAGAATGGATCTAGACGAGCTGCGGAGCGTCCAGCGGACCGAGCGCCAGAAGGACAGCCTCCAGCACCTCCGCGACTCGTTCTACGAGGACGTCGCCGACTACATCGCCGACCGGAAAGCAGAGCGCAAGCGCCTCGCCCAGGATGCGGACGACCCGTTCTCGGACCCCGACGTGGGGCGGCTGACCGACGAGATCGAGACCGCAGAGGACGTCGTCGAGGCCATCTACGAGCGCCGCGTCGGCAAGGTCGTCAAACTGGCGTCGTTCGCGGCCGCGGATATGAACGCCGACACCGGCGGCCTGACGGCCGAAGAGCGGAACCTCTTCGAGGACCTCGTGGCGCGGATCAAGGGGAACCGCGAGACCGTCCTCGACGTCCTCGCCGGCGAGGGAGGCTCGTCGGGGGAGTCGCCGGCGACGTCACCGTCGACGCCGTCGGAATCGGCCGCGGCCGGCAGCGCGGACCCCACGCCGGCCGACCCCTCGCGAGCGCCCGAATCGGAGCCCCAACAGGGCGCGTCGCCAGCGGCGGACGACGGCGCCTCAGCGTCCGACGGGACGCCGCCGACGCCGGACGACGTCCTCGCCGAGGCGATGGGCGGCGGCTCGGCCTCCGGCGAGGCCGCGTCCGCGGACCCGACCGAGAGCGAGGGATCGGATCCGACGGTCCCCCCGGACGCCCCGCCCGACGCGGTCGCGGCGGACGCCCCGGTCGTCGGCGACGAGCAGAGCGACCAGGGCCCAAACCGAGAACCGACGGACGGTGACGGACGCGACGGGGCTTCCGACCCGCCGGGCGGACCGGATGCCGTCCGCGACGGAGGCGTCGCCGCGGCCGCCGACTCGGGAGGGTCCGCGACCGACTCCGCTGGTGAGGTCGCCGGCGACGACGCGGCGACCACTGCCGAGTCCGCGTCCGACCCCGACGCCCGAACCGGAGACACAGAGCGCGTGACGCTCAAGATCACAGAGGACGTGGGCCGGATCTTCGGCGTCGACGAGCGGGAGTACGACCTCGCCTCCGAGGACGTCGTCACCCTCCCGACGACCAACGCGGGGCCACTCATAGAGCGGGACGCGGCCGAGCGACTGGAGTGAGTCGGCAACCCCCGCGGTCGAACGGTACGTTCAAGCGGCCGAGCGCGGAACCCCCACTGTGCTCGACCAAGGCGCCCCCGCACCGAACTTCGAGTTGCCCGACCAGTACGGCGAGCGCGCCTCGCTCGCGGACCACCGCGGCGAGTACGTCGTGGTCTACTTCTACCCCCGCGCCGACACGCCGGGGTGTACGACCGAGGCCTGCGGCTTCCGCGACGTCTACGACGAGTTCGAAGCGCGCGGCGTGACGGTGTTCGGCATCAGCGACGACCCCGTCTCCGACCTCGCGGACTTCGCCGACGACTACGACCTGCCGTTCCGACTGCTCTCCGACGAGGACGGCGCCGTCGCGAGCGCCTACGACTCCTACGGCGAGAAGAATATGTTCGGCAACACCTTCGACGGCGTGTTTCGGAACACCTACGTCGTCGATCCCGAGGGCGAGATCGCGCTCGCCTACGAGGGCGTTTCCCCCGAGGACCACGCCGTCGAGATCCTCGACGACCTGGCCGACCTCGGCGTCGACGCCTGAGGTGACGACACCGCGTTTCCGGTGAAAGAAACGGTAAACGGCGGGTTAGTTCTTCTGCTGTCTCGGCGACCAGATCCGCGAAAAATCAGCGTTCGGTCCGGCGTGGAATCCGGGATCCGGAATCCGATCGGCGGGCGCTACTGGAACGTCCGGTTGACGCCGGCGTCGGGTTCGCGCTCGACCTCGTTCTTCTCGAAGCGGTCTTCGATCTCCTCGTAGCGCTCGCGGGTCTCGGCCGTGACGCTCGGGCCGACCTCGTCGAGCGCCCGCTCGAAGTGGTCCATCGTCACGCGGACGTTGCCGATCGAGTCGGCGACCTCCTCGCGGGAGACGCTGTTGATGAACTCCCGGCTGGCGGCCATCGAGGCCTCGCGGCAGACCGCTTCGATGTCGGCCCCCACGTAGCCCTCGGTCCGGCGGGCCAGCGAGTCGAGGTCGACGTCGTCGGCCAGCGGCTTGTGCTCGGTGTGGACCCGGAAGATGGCCCGGCGGGCCTCCTCGTCGGGGACGGGCACGTGGACGTGGCGGTCCAGCCGGCCCGGCCGAAGGAGCGCCGAGTCGATCAGGTCCGGGCGGTTCGTCGTCGCGACCACGACGACGTCCTCCAGGGTTTCGAGCCCGTCGAGCTCGGTGAGCAGCTGGGAGACGACGCGCTCGGAGACGCCCGAGTCGCCGGTGTTCGAGCCGCGCTCGGTCGCGATCGAGTCGATCTCGTCGAAGAACACCACGGTGGGGGCGTTCTCGCGGGCCTTCTTGAAGATCTCGCGGACGCCCTTCTCGGACTCGCCCACGTACTTATCGAGGAGTTCGGGCCCCTTCACCGAGATGAAGTTCGACTCGGACTCGTTGGCGACGGCCTTCGCGAGCAGGGTCTTCCCCGTGCCCGGCGGGCCGTACATCAGCACGCCCTTGGCGGACTGCATGTCCATCGCCTCGAAGACCTCGGGGTAGTCGAGCGGCCACTGGATCGTCTCGCGGAGGCGCTCCTTCGTGCCTTCGAGGCCGCCGACGTCCTCCCAGGTGACGTCCGGCACCTCGACGAACACCTCGCGGAGTGCCGAGGGCTCGATGCCCTTGATGGCCTCCTTGAAGTCGTCCTTCGTGACCTCGATCGAGTCGAGCACGTCGGCGTCGATCTCGTCGGATTCGAGGTCGAGTTCGGGGCGGATCCGCCGCAGCGCGGTCATCGCGGCCTCCTTCGCGAGGCTCTCGATGTCGGCGCCGACGAAGCCGTGGGTGTTCTCGGCGTACTCGTCGAGGTCGACGCCCTCGCCGAGCGGCATGTTCCGCGTGTGGACCTGGAGGATCTCCTTCCGGCCGTCCCTGTCGGGCACGCCGATCTCGATCTCGCGGTCGAAGCGGCCGCCGCGCCGGAGCGCGGGGTCGATCGCGTCCACCCTGTTGGTCGCGCCGATGACGACGACCTCGCCACGCTCGTCGAGGCCGTCCATCAGCGACAGCAGTTGGGCGACCACGCGCCGCTCGACGTCGCCGCCGGCCTCGCCGCGCTTGGGGGCGATCGAGTCGATCTCGTCGACGAAGACGATCGCCGGTGCCGACTCCTCGGCCTCCTCGAAGATCTCGCGGAGCTGTTCCTCCGATTCCCCGTAGTACTTCGACATGATCTCGGGGCCCGAGATCGTGTGGAAGGAGGCGTCGATCTCGTTGGCGACGGCCTTCGCGATCAGGGTCTTCCCCGTGCCCGGCGGGCCGTGCAGGAGCACGCCCTTCGGCGGCTCGATGCCGAGCCGCTGGAACAGTTCGGGGTGCCGCATCGGGAGCTCGATCATCTCCCGCACCTGTTCGAGCTCCTGGTCGAGCCCGCCGATGTCCTCGTAGGCGACGTTCGGCGTGTCGCTCTCGCCCTCGCCGGCCTCCGATTGGATCTCCTCGGCGGGCGTCTGGCTGATCGTCACCTCGGTCGAGTCGGTGACGACGACCGTGCCCTCGGGCTCGGTCGAGGCGACCTTCAGCGGGATCGGCTGATTCGACGCGGACATGAAGCCGAATCCGAAGGGGACGCGGATGTTCTGGCCCTGGGTCACGGGCTGGCCCGCGAGCTTGTCGCGGAGGTGCGCGCCGATGTTGCCGCTGATCCGGAGGTTCTGCGGGAGCGCGACCGAGACGGACTTGGCCGGCTTGATGTCGGCCTTCTCGACCTCGACGCGGTCGTCGATGCCGACGTTCGCCTGCTGGCGGAGGCGCCCGTCGATGCGGACGACGCCGGAGCCGGTGTCCTCGGGGTAGCCGGGCCACACGCGGGCGGTGGCGGTGCCTTCCGTGCCGTCGATGCGGATGTAGTCGCCGCCCTCCAGGCCCATCTCCTCTGCGGCCTGGCGGTCGATGGCCGCGAGTCCGCGGCCGGCGTCCTTCTGCTTGAGGGGCTTGACAGTGAGCTTCATCTATTTTTCACCCGTGATGGTGAGTACGCCGTTGTTCGTCGTGACCGATGCCTCGGGTCCGGGGAGTTCGAACTCCGCCTCGGAGACGCCGTCGTCGGTCTCGGCCACGACGATCGCGGTGGCGCCGACGACGTCGACGTCGAGATCCTCGTCGGCGACGCCGAGGTCCGCGACGAGAACCCAGCTGTCGTCGTATTCGTACCGGCGGACGATCCGCTCGTCCCCACCGGCGAGTTGCGTGTTGCTCATCGTTGATTCCTAACTCCAGGTTAGTCGCTTGAGTATTTAAATCTGTCGTACATAAATCGAAGTACAGCGGCGGGTACTGCGATTGACCGGTCGAATTGCAGTTCGGGTTCCGACGTCGGTGGCGTCGGTCGATTCCGTTCAGTCGTTCGAGGCTTTATGACCCTGCCTCGCGAACCGAGGCGGTATGGACACGGTCACACACCACGGTCGGGAGACGGCCTACCGGACGGTCGATCGGGGCGGCCCCGGGCCCGCCGTCCTGGCCGTCCACGGGAGCGGCGGCACCCACCGGGTCTGGACGCCGCAGTCGGCGCTGGCCGACGAGTATCCGATCACCGCGCTCGACCTCAGCGGCCACGGCGAGAGCGACGACGTCGCCGCGCAGCCGGGCTACGAGACGCTCTCGGCGTACGTCGACGACGCGGTCGCCGTCGCCGAGGCCGTCGACGCCGACGTCATCCTCGGCAACTCCCTCGGCGGCGCCGTGGCGCTCCAGGCCGCCTTGGAGCGGGAGGTCGACCTCGACGGACTGCTCCTCACCGGGACCGGCGCGCGGCTCCCCGTCCTCGACGACGTCCTCCAGTGGGTGAAAGACGACCTCGATCGCGTGATCGAGTTCTTCCACGAGCCCGACCACCTGTTCCACGACGCCGACGAGCGGACCCTGGAACTCTCCCGGAAGGCGCTCCGGCGGACGGGACGGGCCACCCTCGAACGGGACTTCCGGACCGCCCACGGCTTCGACGTCCGCGACCGCCTGGGCGAAATCGCCGTTCCCGCGCTCGCCGTCGTCGGCGAATACGACCGCCTCACGCCGCCGCACTACCACGAGCGGCTCCGCAAGGACATCCCCGACTGCGAACTGCGGATCCTCGACGACGCGGCCCACCTCGCGATGCTGGAGCGACCGGACGCCTTCAATGACGCCGTCGCCGACTTTCTGGACCGGCGCGTGGGAGACTGATCCGCCCGGCCGCTCGGCGCGGAGCGCCGCGACGGCCCAAATCGGCACGCCTTTGCGCCCGCGCTCGAAGGCCGGAACCGTGCAGCCAGTCGAGACGTCCGATCCAGACGGGGTCGACTACGGGTGGGTGATGCAGACGACGTTCGTGCTCACCATCGTCGTGGGCGCGCCCGTGGTCGCCCTGCTCTCGCTTCGGACGCCGCTTCCGACCTGGGGCGCCCGCGTCGAGTTCGCGATCCGCGTCGGCGCCGTCGTCTGGATCGTCGTCGCGCTCGCGGTGTACGCCTACGCCCGCCGCTTCGACGCCGGCGACGGCGGCCGGGACCCCGACGAGATCGACGGCGACGAGGGCTCGTAGGGGTCGCGGTCCGCCGCCGTCGGAAGGTCTTTCACCCGAGTCGCCCACGCTCAGGTATGATCGACGAGACCATCGCCGAGATCCGGGAGATGCAGACGCACAGTTCGTCGGTCGTCGCCGTCAAGGCGACCCAGGCGCTCTCGGAGCTCGCCGCCCGCGATCACGCGACCGTCGAGGAGTTCGAGCGCGACCTCGAACGGAACGCGAGCGCGCTCAAGCGGGCGAACCCCTCGCACGCCTCCCTGTTCAACGCGATGGAGACGATCCTGGTGAACGTGGTCGACCGGAAGGACACCGTCGAGGAGGCCAAGGAGCTCCTCGACGAGGTCATCGACCGCGTCGTCGAGGACGTCCGCGAGGGGAAGTCCCGCGCGGCGCAGAAGGCGGTGCCCACCTTCGAGGACGGCGAGACCTTCCTCACCCACGACTACTCCTCGACCGTGCTGGAGGCCGTCGAGACGGCCGCCGGGGAGGGTCGCGACCTCACCGCCTACGTCACGGAGGCCCGCCCGCGATTCCTCGGTCGCAAGACCGCCCGGCGGCTCGCGACGGTGGGCGGCATCGAACCGCACCTGCTCGTCGACGGCGCGGCCGGCTCGTTCCTCGGCGAGTGCGACCGCGTGATCGTGGGGATGGACTGCATCCTCCAGGACACCCTCTACAACCGCGTCGGCACGTATCCGATCGTCGCGACCGCGAACCACCTGGGCGTGCCGGTCACGGTCGTCGGCTCGGCGGCGAAGATCGTCGACGACGGCTTCGTCTTCGAGAACCAGTACCGATCGCCCGCGGAGGTCTCTCTGGAGCCGGTCGAGGACGTCCTGATCGAGAACCCCGCCTACGACGCGACGCCGACGGACCTGATCGATCAGGTGATCACCGACAACGGCGTCCGCGAGCCCTGATCACTCGCCGACGACCGACCGGCGGAAGAAGTCGGCGAACCGCTCGCGCAGGGTCGCGCCGTCGCCCAGTCGAAGGTAGTACGCGTCGCCGCCGTCCTCGTAGTAGCCGGTGATCCGCCGCTGGGTCTCGAAGCCGAGGTGCTCGTAGAAGGAGAGCGCGTCCTCGTTCGTCGCCCGCGCGTGACAGGAGATCGAGTCGTGATCCTGGAGCGCGGCGGCGACGAGGCGCTTGCCGTAGCCCTCGCCGCGGCGCTCGGGCGCGACCGCGAGAAAGAGGATGTAGCCGTCGCGGCGGACCGACGCGAAGCCGACGAGGTCGTCCTCCTCGAAGAGCAGGTGGTCTTCCGCGCGCCGGTAGGCGTCGACGAAGAACGTCCGCCGCTGTTTGAGGACCCCCTCGCGCTCCCGGATCCGCTCTTTGAGGTCCCAGGCGGCCTCCGCGTACTCCGCGGATCCGGGGGCGTCCACCCTCGTCTCGACGTTGACGCTCACACTCCCGTATAGACCCACGACCGATATAATTCCACCGTCGGTTCGGAATCCTGCCGGCGCGTCGCCCCCGAGAGAGCCGATCAGAACGCGACCACGAGCGCGAGCGCGACGAGGACCGAGCCGGTCAGGAGGACCTGCGCGACCGTCGAAGCGAGCACGCCCACCGTCGAGTAGAGCGCGACCCGGAGGCCCGCCTCGGCGTCGGCGTGCTGGGCGAACTCGACCGCAAACACGGTCGCCGCGAGACCGAACACGAAGCCGACGGGGCCGGCCACGAACAGGAGCACGACGCCGACGACGACCGCGGCCGCCGTCGTCGCGAGCGAAGCCCCGCCGGCCCTGGCGGCGATGGCGCCGCCGAAGTAGTCGACCGCCATCGTCAGGAGCCCGACGGCGACGAGGGCGACGACGACGGGGAGCGAGGGGTCCGCGTACCCCGTCGACCACCAGTACAGCGCCACCGCCGCGACGGAGAGCGCCCCGCCGGGCAAGAGCGGGAGCGCGGCGCCGACGACCGCGAACGCGGCGAGGCCGAGCGCGAGCCACGCGAAGGGGTCCATACCCGGGAGTCGTCGCCGGCGGAAATGAAGCCGGCGGCTCGGCGGCATCCCCGTCGACGCCTACCCCTCGAACCGCGCTCGCTCCCGGCGGACGACGTCGCGACCGGCGCCGTAGCGGTCGACGAGCGTCCCGCACGCCGAGCCGAACGCGCGCATACACTGCCGCGTCGAGACGAAGTCCAGTTCGTCGGCGACGTCGCCCCAGGGACGGATCTGCAGGACCTTGCGCACGAGCAGTCGCTCCTCGCGCGGCGTCAGTCCCACCCCCTCGCCGCCGGAGTCTCCGCCCGCGGGCGCGCCGACGAGCGCCGCGAAGGCCAGCCGTCGGAACGCGTCCGGTGCCGTCGCGTACTGACCGGGGCCCGCGGCGGCGCCGACGACGACGCGCCACTCCCGATCGGAGAGCGCCGGCGGCTCCTCGGGCGGCGGACACGACGCCAGGGCGGCGCGGACCACGTCCGGGTCGGCGTCGCGGAGCTGGTCTCCGAGGACCCCCGGCGCGCGCCCGCGGAACCACCGCGCGTGTCGGTCCCGGAGCTGCCGTCCCGCCTCCGAGAGCGGACCGAGCATCAGCGCGGAGTACTCGCCGCTGGACTCGTTGCGCGTCGTCGAGAGGTGGACCGTCTCGAAGCCGTTGCGTTCCCAGAAGGAGCACAGTTCGGGCGTCGCGCCGTACCCCACCCCGAGGTAGTCGGCGGCGCCGTCGAACTCCGCGCGGATCTCGTCGAGGAGCCGCGACCCGAGCCCGCGCGAGCGGGCGGCGTGGTGGGTCGCGATCCGGACGACGCGGTAGCCCACGGGGACGCCCGCCGCCTCGTCCCGAAGCTGGCTCGTGAACACGTCAGGCAGCATATTCCCCCGGACCCGCTCGCCCTCGTACATCGCGCTCCGCGTCTCCGCGTCGAGCCCGCCCTCCCGAGCGAGCAGCGCCACGCTCACGACGTGGCCGTCGTATTCCAGCGCCCGCACGCGGAGGTTCGGCGCGTCGAGCAGCCGCGCGAGGTCGTCGGGCTCGGTGCGGTAGTGCGCCAGGACGAGCAGGCCGAACACCTCCCGGAGCAGCGATTCGTCCGCGGCGAGCTCGTCCGGCGTGAGCCGGCGGTAGGCGATCGACGACGGCTCGGCGTCGGCGACGACCTCGTCGACCGGTGGGTGCGCGTCCAGAAGCAACGCACGGAAGGCCCAGGTCTCGACCGGATCGCCGGGCGCGTACCGGATCGGCTCCCGCATCGAGACGTCGGTCACGGCGTGGGGCGCCTCGGTCAGGTCGTCGCGGAACCGCACCGAGAAGCCCCGACCGGCGCCCTCGTAGCCGTGGACGGTCGTGACGAAGGCGACGGCGTCGGCGTGCAAGAAGGCAGAAAGCAGCCGAACCGGAAGCGCGGCCGCCTCGTCGACGATCACGGCATCGGGGGCCTCGGGGAGGTCGGCGGCCTCCGCGGGTGGGGCGAAGCGAACGCGGCCGCCGCCGGTCGCGACGAGGTCGGCCGCGGCGCCCTCGCCTCCGCTTCCGTTCTCCGCCCCTGCCTCATCGAGCGCGCCGAGCGCATCGAGAAGCTCCCGGGCGCGGGCGAAGACGTCGGCCGCGTTCCGCCGGTCCGGCGCCGTGACGAGGACGTCGCTCCCTCCAGCGGCGAGCGAGCCGGCCGCGAGCCCCACGGCGCTGGACTTCCCGCGCCCGCGGTCGGCCTCGACGACGACCGCCTGCGGCGTCCCGACGTCGCGGTCGCTCTCCCCCGCTCCGTCCGGCCCCGCGAGCGCCTCCAGCGCGCGGACCGCCCGGCGCTGATCCGTCGTCAGACACGCTTCGTATGCGGCCTGGGGGAACCGCCGCGAACTTTGACCGGAGGGCGTGATCGCCGTCGAGGAGCGACTCGCAGCGGTGGACACACCGGAGTCGTCGGGCCGCCGCACGATTGTCCCCGCGTCGACGTCGACGACCGCGACGCCCGGATGCGTCCGCAGGGTCTCGACGAGCCGGCGGCGGAAGCGACCGCCGACGTCGTCGACGCCGTACGGCGGGACCGCCAGCGACGCCTCGAAGTCGCCCGGCCGGTCGGGCCACTCCTCCAGCGGCGGCGTCAGGAGAACGAACAGCCCGCCGCCGTCGACCGTCCCGACGAGGCGGCCGACGACGTTCGGCGAGAACGACTCGTGGGCGTCGCAGATCACGGCGGTCCGGGTCGTTCCCAGGAGCTCTCGTGCGCGTTCGGGTGCGACCCGATCGAATCTGAATCCCTCTCGGGCGGTGACGATTGTGACCTCGTCGTCGGGGACCTCGGCCCCCTCGACGGCGTCGAAGGCGGCGTCGATGCCGGCCTCGCGCGCGCCGGCGAGGACGAGGAGCCGGCGGTGGTTCGACTCGCGCGCCGCGTCGCGGAGGGCGGCGGCGAGGGCGGCGACGCTCATACCCGCGGAGAGACAGCGGTCGCGTAAGGGAATTGCGCTCGGCGCGGCCCACGGCCCGGGCGAGATTGGTGGCCGGGCGGCGGGACCGGGGAATCCGCGTGTGGTCGCGTGACACGCCAGGGCGCCATTGAAAGCGCTTTTATGGGATCCCCAGCTACCGACGTGTACAGCCTGCCCGGGGTTGATGATACTCCCCGCCGTCAGGGAACCACCGTTTCCGGCGGGGCAGTCGAGCCCGCGAGCAGGAGAGGAACAAACCATGCCAGTCTACGTAGAATTCGACGTCCCAGCCGACCTCGCCGAGGACGCCCTCGAGGCCCTCGAGGTCGCCCGAGACACAGGAACCGTAAAGAAAGGAACCAACGAGACGACCAAAGCCGTCGAGCGCGGCACCGCCGAGCTCGTCTTCATCGCCGAGGACGTCTCGCCCGAAGAGATCGTGATGCACCTGCCCGAGCTCGCCGACGAGAAGGGCATCCCGTACGTCTTCATCGAGACCCAGGACGAGGTCGGCCAGGCCGCCGGCCTCGAAGTCGGCTCGGCCGCCGCCGCCATCGTCGACGCCGGCGACTCCGAGAGCCAGGTCGAAGACATCACGGCGAAGGTCGAGGAACTGCGGTAAGCCACGATGAGCGCAGAAGAGACCGCCAGCGACTCGACCTCCGCCGAGGTCATCGAGATCGTTGGCAAGACAGGGATGCACGGCGAGGCCATGCAGGTCAAGTGCCGCATCCGCGAGGGCTCGAACCAGGGCCGGATCATCACCCGGAACGTCCTGGGCCCCGTCCGCGAGGGCGACATCCTCCAGCTCCGCGAGACACAGCGCGACGCCGACTCCATCGGAGGCCGATAAGATGGTCGAAACGCGCACCTGCGACTACACCGGCGAAGAGATCGAACCGGGCACGGGCACGATGCTCGTGAAGAACGACGGCACCATCCTCCACTTCAAGGACTCGAAGGCCGAGAAGAACTACCGACTCGGCCGCGAGCCGCGCGATCTGGAGTGGACCGAAGCCGGCAGCGGGGACAGCGAATGAGCCACCACGACGAGCGCACCTTCGTGATGGTCAAGCCCGACGGCGTCCAGCGCGGGCTGATCGGCGAGATCGTCTCGCGCTTCGAAGAGCGCGGGCTGAAGCTCGTCGCCGGGAAGTTCATCCAGATCGACCAGGAGCTCGCCCACGAGCACTACGGCGAGCACGAGGACAAGCCGTTCTTCGACGACCTCGTCGAGTTCATCACCTCCGGGCCGGTCTTCGCGATGGTCTGGGAGGGCGCCGACGCGACCCGTCAGGTCCGGTCGATGGTCGGCGAGACCGACCCCGCCGAGTCCGCCCCGGGCACGATCCGCGGCGACTACGGCCTCGACCTCGGTCGGAACGTCATCCACGCTTCCGACCACGAGGACGAGGGCGCAAACGAGCGCGAGATCGACCTCTTCTTCGACGACGAGGAACTCCTCGACTACGAGCGGATCGACGAAGCCTGGCTGTACGAAGACGCCGGCGACCACTGAACGGTCCCGGCCGATCGCTTCTCCGATTTTTCGACCCCCGAGACCCATCGCTATCCTCTTTGGCGTGCGACGGGAACGCCGGGTATGCAGAAGACCTGTACGCGACTGCTGGCCGCATCGTCGCTCGTGTTCGGCCTCGCGGGCGCGCTCTTCCCGCGACGCGCCATCGACCTCGCCGGCCGGTTCGTGCTGGCGGGCTACGAGAACCCCGAGGGGCTCGAACCCAGCGAGTGGTACGTCTCGGCGTGGCGGGCGCAGTCGGCGCTCTCCGCCCTGGCCGGAGCGGTCGTGCTGGCGCTCGAATACGGGCTCGACGGCGTCGAGAACGGGGACGGAGACGCGGACGTCGGGGCCGAAGACGCCGACGCGGCGTAGCCCCTCCTACGGTTCGGGCTCGGGCGCGACGACGTCGATCTCGCCCGCGTCAAGTTCGGCTTCGACCTCGCGGGCGGCCGCCACCAGATTCTCCATCTTCTGGTAGGCGACCTCGCGGGGGAGCAGTTTGACGCCGCAGTCCGGCGAGACGGTGAGCCGCTCGGGCGGGACCACCTTCAGTCCCTCCTGGATGTTCGATTTGATCTCCTCGACGGACTCGACCTCGGCGTCGTGGACGTCGACGACGCCCAGGGCGAGGTCGGGCTCGAAGTCCGGCTCCCGGAAGACCTCGATCTGCTCGTAGCCGTCGTTGCAGAGCTCGACGTCGAACTCGTCGATCGGGAAGCCGTTGATCTCGGGGTAGATCCGCGAGTAGTCGCCGTAGCAGACGTGCAGGCAGATCCGGACCTCGTCGGGGATGCCGTCGACGATCCGTTCGAGGGACTCGCCGACGATGGCGTGGTCGTCCGGCGTCGTCGCCAGCGCGGGCTCGTCGATCTGGACGTACCGCGCGCCGGCGTCGACGAGCTGTTCGACCTCCTCGTTCACCAGGTCCGCGAGGTCGTACGCGAGCGCGGCCTCGTCGTCGTAGGCCTCGTTGAACGACCAGCGCGCGAGGGTGTAGGGACCCGTGATCGGCACTTTCACCGGCTTTGCCGCGACGTCCGAGGTGAACTCGAACTCGTCGACGAGCCACGGCTCGTCGTATTCGACCTCGGAGACGACCGAGGGCTTGTTGAAGTAGTTGTGGCCCCAGACCTTCACCGGGCCGTTGAACTCGTAGCCGGGGATCCGGTGGGCGAAGTACTCGACCATCTCTTCCCGCCGCATCTCGCCGTCGACGACGGTGTCGAGGCCGGCGCGTTCGTGCTCGCGGGTGATTACGCGTGCGGCGTCGTCGTGTGCTTCGCTCAGGTCCTCGTCGTCGAACTTCGCGTCGGGGTCGTCAACGAGGTCGCGGACGCGATTGAGCCACGTCGGCTTGGGGTAGCTGCCGACGACGGTGGTGAGCAGGAAGTGCTCGGCGTCGTGGTCGTCGGGGCGGAACTGCTCGCGGTTGTCGGCGTCCCGGGCCATCAGGCCGTCACCTCCTGATCGAGGTCGGCCGCCGCAGCCAGCGCGCCGAGTTTCTCGCGGTACTTGTTCACGGGCAGGTAGAACGGCTCGGTGTTCGTCGCGAGGTAGACCGTCTCGAAGTCCGTCGCGGGCACCTGCTCGCGGAACCACGAGGCGCGCTCGCGCAGGGTCTCGCCGGACTCGACGAGCGTGTTCTGGCCGTCGGCGACGCCCAGCGCGACGTCCTCGGGGCAGCCGTACTCGGAGGCGTTGTAGACCGTCCGCTCGCGGTCATCGGCGACGAGGTCGAGGCCGACCGCCGAGACGTCCGCGTCCAGGAGGTGCGCGTAGGTCTTCTCCGAGAGCGCGCCGAAGTAGGTGTGGACGACGACGTCGGCGTCGGTGGCCGCGGCGACGGTGTCGATCGCCTCGGGCACGTCAGCCGCGATGTCGTCGTCGGGCGGCGCGGCGACGAGCGAGGGATCGAGCAGGAAGAGCGTCTCGTGGTTGGGGAACGCCGCGACCTCGTCGGCGAGGAACTCCGCGACGGCGGCGAGGAACTCCGCCTCGTCGCCGTAGTGCTCGTCGGTCGCGAGGTCGGCGAGCGAGTAGGGGCCCGGCAGGACGGCCTGGAGCGGGGCGGCGCCGTCGAGGAGTTCCGCCGCCGCGTCCAGTTCCCCGGCCACGTCGCCGGAGGGCGTCAGCTCCTCGACGACGCGCGGATCGCGGTAGAAGTTGTTGTTGTCGTAGTAGCGGACGATCCCGCCCGTGTCGACGCTGTCGTGGACCGCGAGCGGGTGCGCGAGCATATCGTCCCACCGGAGCTGGCCTTCGACGATCCGATCGAGGCCGGCGTCGCGCTGGTCGTCGACGACGTCCGAGCGCGCGCGGTCGTACGCGTCGGCGATCTGTCCGGACTCGTCGCCGCCGATCAGGTCGCCCTTCTGGTGCCCCTTGAGGTCTGCGAGCTCCGACTTCGCCCAGTCCGGGAGCGGGAACAGCCCGGGCGTCGTCGCGAGGAGTTCTGTCATCGCCCGTGGCTAAGAAATGCTGTTGCTTAATATTTTCTATGCGCTTATATTCCTATTGGTAATTATTCGGCGTCGGACCGAAGCGCCACGACGGTGAGCGTCTCGAACGGATACGACTCCTCGACGACGACCTCGTGGGCGAACCCGCAATCGGCGGCGTGTTCGAGGACCTCGTCGTAGCCGGTGAGCGAACTGACGAGAAGCAGGACGACGCCGTCGGGTGCGAGCGCCCGCCCGACGGACTCCAGGAACGGATCGACCAGTTCGCGGCCGGACTCACCGCCCGAGAGCGCCCGCTCCATCCAGTCGTCCCACTCGTTGTCGGGGTCGGTCGGGAGGTACGGCGGATTGAACGCCACCGTGTCGAAGGCGCCGTCGGCGAACGGCTCGACGAGGCTGCCGCGGACGACCTCGAACGCGGGCGCTTCGCCCCCGTCGCCGTCGGAGACGGCGTCGACCGCTCGCTCGCGGGCCGCGCGGCAGGTGTGGGGATTGAGGTCGCTCGCGACGACGGCGTCCACGTCCGGGGCGTCGGTCGCGGCCCGCTCTGCGACCCAGCCGGAGCCGGTCCCGACTTCGAGCAGCCGGCCGCGACCCCGCTCGACGACCGCGGTGGCGAGCAGTCCCGAGTCCTCCGCGGGCTGGTAGACGTGGGTCTCGACGCCCCGGCTCTCGGCGAGGTCGCGGGCGGAGTCGTCGGTCACGAGGCCTCTCCGTCGGTCCCGTCGGTTTCGGACCGGTCCCCGCCGCTATCCCCGCTGTCGGGGTCGCCACCGTCAGCGGCGGGCGGTTCGGCCGCGGCCGACTCCTCCGCGGGCGCGCCCTCGCCCGCGAGGACGAGGCCGCCGGCCTCCTCCCGGCCCGTCAGCTCGCGCTGCGGGAACGGGATCTTGATGCCCTCCTCTTCGAGCGCCTCCTTGACGGCGCCGATGACCGCCGTCTGGGAGCGCCACTTCCGCCGCGCGCTCGGATTGTCGATCCAGTACCGGACCCCGAGCACGACCGCGGAGTCGCCGAGCCGCTTGAGCACCACCTGCGGCGTGGGGACGTTCATCGGATCGTCGAGTCCCGAGACGGCCTGTTGGGCGACCTTCGCCGCGCGCTCCGGGTCGGCGTCGTAGTCGATGCCGACCTCGACCTCGATCCGGAGGCGGCCCTTGCGGCTGCGGTTCACGAGGCTCTCCGAGGAGACCACGTCGTTGGGGATCATCACGTACTCGCCGTCGAACGTCTGGATCCGGGTGTTGACGATCGTGATGTCGGTGACGATGCCCTCGTGGTCGCCGACCTGGATCCAGTCGCCGATCTCGAAGGGGCGGGAGAACATCAACACGAAGCCCGCGAGTAGGGCGCCGAGGGTCTGTCTCGCGGCCATCCCGACGACGATGCCCAGGAACCCCGCGCCAACGAGGATGCCGCCGACGTTGATACGCCACAGCGACAGGACGATCACGAACGCCAGGAGGTAGAGGGACACCTGACCGACCCGGAAGGCGATCTCCCGCTCGTGCTCGCCGAGCGACGAGCGTGTCTGGGCGATCTCCTCGACGAGCTGTCGGATCAGGCCCGTCATCGTGTACGCGCCGACCAGGAAGAGCGCGGAGATGCCGATCCGGACGATCGTCTCGGGGCCGTAGTTGCTCCCGAAGACGCCCAGCAACTCGTCCGAGAGCCCCCAGACCGCCACGATCACGAGGCCGCCGACCGCGGCGACGATCATCGTGCCGATCGTGACGAGCACGTGCCAGGCGGTCGGCGGGAGCCGCTCGGGCTCGACCGCGTGGATCCGCTCGGTCCGGGCCAGGAGCGCCATCACGAGGACGCCGATCGCGAACGTGACCGCGATCCGGGCGGGCGTCGACGACACGATCTTCGGGATGCTGGCGAGCGCGTCGCCCACGCCGCCGGCGGCCGTCTGGGTCGTCTGGATAGGGAGACTCACGGGGAGCACCTCAGCGGCCGTGTTCGTCTGCGATCTCGGCCAGTCTGGCGAAGGTCTCGGGCGCGAGCGAGCCCGCGCGCTTGCGGAGCAGGTCCGGGTCCTCGGCCTCGACCGCCTCGACGACGGCCTCCGGCTCCGAGAGGCCGGAGATGTGCGCCGTGTTCCGGATGCCGTTGCGGATCGTCTTCCGCCGCTGGGTGAAAAGCGCCTTCACGAAGTCGAAGAAGAACGCCTCGTCGCCGACCGCGTAGTCCGGCGCGCGCGGCGTGAGGCGGACGACCGCGCTCTCGACGGCCGGCGCGGGGTCGAAGGCGTCCGGGGGGACGATCTCGACCACCTCGACCGCGGCGTAGTGTTGGGCGCTCACAGAGAGCCGGCCGTAGTCGTCGGTGCCGGGCTCGGCGGCCATCCGCTCGCCGAACTCCCGCTGGAACATCAACACGAGGGGGCGCCCCTCCGGCAGGAGCCGGAAGGCGATCTCCGAGGAGATGCCGTACGGGAGGTTCGAGACGCAGGCGGAAAACGCCGGGAGATCGACCGACAGCGCGTCGCCTTCGAGCACCGTCAGGCGGTCGGCATCGACCTCGGAGGCGAACTCCTCCCGGAGGAACGCCGCGAGGTCGGGGTCGCGCTCGATCACCGTCACCGCGTCGGCGACGGCGAGCAGCCGGTCGGTGAGCGCGCCCGTCCCGCCCCCGATTTCGAGGAGGTGCGTCGCGTCGGCGTCCTCGGGGAGGTACGTCGGGATCCGATCGAGGACCCGGTCGTCGACCAGGAAGTGCTGGTCGCGGTCGGGGTCGCCGCGGACGCCGGCCCGCCGACGGAGGTCGTCGGGGTCGCGGAAGGCGGCGTCGGGCGTCGTATCAGTCATCGGTGTGGGTTGCGCGCGGGAGCGGGTAAACGTCTCGGCTCGGCGTATGGCGCGTGTCGTCGGACTACTGCTCGCGGCCGACGAACGTCTTGTACTTCAGGTCGTCGTCGCGGAGCTCTTCCATTATGCGCTCCGTGAGCACCTCTCGGGGGTTGTGGAGCCCGGAGACGCGGTCTTCGAGGTCCTCGAAGCTCTCGAAGGGTCCCCGCTTGCGCTGGTCGAGGATGTTGTTCCGGAGTTTCTTGCCGATCCCCGGGAGCAGATTCAGCTGGTGGAGCCGGAGCGTGATCGGCTGGGCGTCGTTGTAGAAGTCGACGAACCGCCGTTCGTTCGCGTCGATGATCTCCTCGACGGCGTACTCCAGTTCCGCGTTCGCGTTGTTCGAGAGGTCGTCGTAGTTGACCTGCTTGAAGCCCGAGACGACGTCGCGGGCCTCGGTGGGCCCGATCGCGACGCGCTCGCCGATCGAGATGTCGGCGTCGTCCGAAAGCGTCAGTTCGAAGAGGCGGAAGTCCCGCTCGCCGAGGGCGTACGCCAGCGGCGACTTCCGGTGTCGCGGACGGTCGTCGTCCGCTCGCCCGTGCGGGAGGTGATCGAGGATGACCGCATAGCGCGCCTCAACGGCCTCGGACTCGTCCGCCGCGTCGGCGGCGCTGTCGTCCGACTCCGTCGGGGCGTCGGGACTCCCGCCTTCGGTCGTAGTCATATACAGACCTATGCCTACGGATTATTTAAAAAGTGGGCCGACGGAGCCGACAGCCGCGCCGCGACGGGGGCGACCCCGACGGGTGGCGGCGCGGGCCGTCAGACGTACTTCGCGACGACGTTCAGGATGTCGTCCAGTTCGTCGCCGTCGAGGGCGTACCGCTCCTGGGCGTACACGGCCCGGAGCTCGTCCCGGCTCTGTGGGAGCAGATCCGCGATCTTGATCGCGGTCTCCGGATCGACCTTCTCCTGTTCGAGGAGCTCCTCGACGAGGTCCCTGGACTCCTCGGGATCGAGGTGGGCGAACCGATTGACGTGCTCGATCGCCCGCGCGAGCTCGTAGCGCAGCTCGCGCTCCTCGTCGGCGGCGCGCTCGGCCTCGACGTCCTCGAGGAGCACCTTGACCTCAGAGACGGTCAGGTACTCCTCGTCGACCTTCTCTTTGAAGATGGTCATCGCGTGCGCTACTCCTGCGCGCGCAGGTGGGCCGGACGGGCGATGAGCGTCTTTTCGGTGCCGCCGTCGACGATCCGGACTTTGAACGCTCGGCCCTGCTTCCCGACGACCTCGCCCGTGTGACCGTTGAATCGGGGGTGGAAGCGACCTTCCTGCACGCTCGGGTCGATCTTCAGGTGGACCTTCTGACCCTCGTCGTACTCGGCGATGGCGCGCTGCGGCGGCGACGTCCCGCGGTTTCGGGGCTTGTTCGAGAGCTTTCCTCGCGTCCCGTGGAGTGGACCGTTGGAACTCGGCATAGTCGTTGGAACCCCCTTCTTCCGACGCGGTTATAAAACGCACGTTCCACTTCCGCCGGCCGCGACTCGCGCGAGCCGCCGGCGCCGCGGCCGCCGGAGGCCGATCGATCTCGACAAAATCTAAACCACGGGATGTCGTACGGCCGAGTATGGCACAAGAATACGCATCCGGGGGACAGCTTCCCGACGACGTCGAGGTCGAGGGCGCACTCGCGGGCGACGGCGGCTCGGCACACGGAGACTCCAGTTCCCGGCTCGAACAGTTCGGGCTGGGGGTCGCAGCGAGCATTATGCTCGGCGGAGTGGTGGGGGTCGCCGCCGCCTCGGCGCTCGGAGGGAGCGGCGTCGCGCTCATCGTCGCGATCGGACTCGGGTTCCTCTTTTCGCCCCTCGTCGGGCTCCTCACGCTCCGCCGCGCCGAATAGTCGGTCTCCTCGCACCGCTCTCGGCCGGAGGCGATCCGGAATACCGCGACAGGCACAGCCGCGGCTGGCGGACGTTCCGGGCGGAGAGAAAACGGAGCGGAGCGCGCCGAAAACTCATACTGTCGGACACAACTGTTTCATAGCGATTACTCTCGTTTCTTACCGCCGAACGCCACCCCCGGTAACGGCGTTCGGCGGTAAACTGGGAGAGTAATCACTATCAAGATATTCGCCGCCCCGGGCGGCGAAATTCTTCACAGACTTGTGTCCGACAGTATCAGATGCGGCCGACGTTTTCGACCGAGACGCTCTCGACGCCGTCGACGTCGGCGAAGGCCTCCTCGACGGCCTCGGTGCCGCCGGCGTCGTCGGGGACGATCACCGTCGGGAGGAGCGCGACCAGGCCGAACGCGACGTCGTCACGCTCGAAGCCGTTGATCTTCGCGCCCTCGGGCAGCGACTGTTCGAGCCGCTCTTGGAGCTCGTCGAGGTCGATTTCGGGGCTGTTCGGCATCACCTTGATCTTGGCTGCGACTTTTCCCATCGTTCAGGGTCCCATGAACCCGCAGTCGGGGCACTCGTAGAGGTTGCTCTGCTTTCGGCACTTGGCACACCGCGAGATCTCGTGGCCGCACTCCGGGCAGTCGAACGTCGCCGCGCTCATCCCGGAGATGTTGATGCCACAGGACACGCACTGTCGGGCGTGTCGCTGTTCGGACTGGCTCATACGCTATCTGATCCTCCCGTGACTTTTAACGGTTGTCTTTCCCGGTCACCCCAGCAGTATCGGGCCGAACAACACCCCCATCAGGTGGACGCGTCGGGCGCCGACGCGGGGCGGCAAGAGCCCGACCAGCGCGGCGAGGCAGAACACCGCGCCGCCCAGCACCCCGGCGAATCCAACGGCGAGCGCACCCAGGAGACCGAGCACGGCGAGCGCGAGGGGCCGACGCGGGAGCCGGCGGACGGCGCCGAGGTACCACTCACCGACAGTCACGAGCAGGCCGATCCCGGCGCCGGCCGCGAGCACGAGCACGGCGAGTGCGCCCGCCAGCGACGACGGATCGAGCGTCGTCCCGACGCCGACGCCGCTCCCGAGCGATTCGAGCGCCACGGTCACGCCGCTCCGGGGCGCGCCCAGAACCAGGAGCGACGCCACGGCGAAGACCGCCGTGGCCGTGTCGGCGCCGCTCGTGGCCACGACGTAGGCCCGATCGGAGCCGCGTCCCGCCGGGCCGCTGCCACCCGCGCCCCCGAGCGCCAGCACGGCCGCGACGCCCGCGGAGACGCCCGGGAGGTAGCCGACGAGCGCGCCGCCGCCGGCGCCGGAGCACGCGGCCCGGAGGGTCGCCGCCGGCGACAGCCCGAGTTCGGTGCCCTCCTGTGGTGGGATCTCGCCCCGGGCAGAGAGCGCATCGAGCAGCACGGGCGCGCCGAACAGGCCGCCGAAGAGCGGGGCGAGCATCGACGCCGCGTCGGGCGGGGCCAGCGGCCCCGCAGCCGGGAGATCGAGCGTCAGGAGACCGAGCGCCGTGGCGGTCGCGAGACAGAGCAGGCCCCCGACGCGGGCGCGCCGGGTCGGCTCGGCGAGGATCAAAAGCGCCGCGACGAGCGCGAGCAGGAGCGGGAGCCCCGACAGGAGCCACCCGCGCCCGGCGGCGACGGCGAGCGAGAGCGGGACCGCGGCGACGACGGCGACGACGAGCGCGACGCCGCTGCCGAGCGCCGACAGGCGGATGGCTTCCCGTCCGCGACCCGCGAGCACGAGCCGATGCCCAGGCAAGGCGCCCGGGGCGGTCGCGGCGTCCGGAACGCCCAGGACGAGCCCAGGGACGATAGAGAGGAACGTGTGGACGACGCCCGCCGAGAGCACCGCGGCGGCGACGGCGGCGGGCGGGCCGTCGATCCCCGGCGCGAGGCCGGCGAGGAGGAACGCGACGCTGTTGACGTGGAGCCCGGGGACGAGTCCCGTGACCGTCCCGAGGGCCACGCCGAGCAGGGCGTACGCGAGCGGCGTCGTCGGCGATACCATCGGCGGGAGTGGTCGCGTCCCGGTATTTGAACTCTCGCGGCGAGACGGCGCACTCCACGATTCTATCTCTTCCCCGGATCGGGGGGTTTTTCGCCGGAGCCGCCCGAGAAGGGGCCGTGTCCGACGCACTCACCACGGGGTGTCGCGCGCTCGACGAGCTCTTGGGGGGCGGCTTCGAGCGCGGCACCGTCACGCAGCTCTACGGCCCGCCCGCGGCCGGCAAGACGAACGTCGCGCTCTCGGCGGCGGTCCGGGTCGCGGGCGCGGGCGACCGCGCGGTCTACATCGACACGGAGGGGCTCTCGATCGACCGCTTCCGCCAGCTCGCCGACGCCGTCGCGGGCGACGAGGCGACGGTCGAGGAGATCACCTCGCGGCTCATCGTCTCGGAGGCCCACGACTTCGAAGAGCAGGAGCAGGCCGTCCGCGACGCCGAGGAGTTCGCCGAGCGCGCGGAGCTGATCGTCCTCGACAGCGCGACGGGCTTCTACCGGCTGGAGCGGACCGCCGACGGCGAGGCCGGCGAGTCGCTCCGCCGGGTCGCGCGCCAGGTCACCCACCTGCTCTCGCTGGCGCGGAAGCACGACCTCGCGGTGGTCGTCACGAACCAAGTCTTCACAGACCCCGACACCGACCGCGCACGGCCGCTCGGCGGCCACACGCTCGAACACTGGACGGGCGCGGTCGTACGCTTGGAGCGGTTCCGCGGCGGAAACCGCCGCGCGACGCTGGAGAAACACCGGGCGAAGCCCGCCGGCGAGTCGGTGACCTTCGAGATCACGGACGAGGGGTTGGCAGCGACCGAGGTCTGACGGGGTCGAAAGCGAAGACGGAAACGAGAGTCGAAAAGGAGCGAAAGCGAAGCGCCGACCCGACTTAGAGCTCGCCGAGCTTGCGGATGAGCTGGCCGCGGTACTTCTCGTCGGCGTTGAGGCCCTTCAGTTCGAGGACGTTGCGTTCGAGCTTGTCGAGCGCGACGTGGAAGGCGTGTTCGGCGCCGTAGCCCTCGCCGCTGCCCGCGACCTGGCCGTGGCTGGTCCGCAGGCGGATCTGGCACTGGATCAGCGGCGTGCCGCGGAGCTTCTCCTTGTGCTCGTGGAAGCGCACGTGCGCGTGGAGCACCTGCATCTGCTGGTACTTGTCGACGACCGTCGTGATCTCCTCGACGATCTCCGCGCGGGAGAGCGTCTCTAGCAGCCTGACGTTGGTGATCTGGACGTCCATACTCTCCTCTTCGGTGAAGGTCAGCGCGCGCAGGACGTCCGTCTTGGTGACGATCCCCTTGACCTCCTCGCCGCTCTCGGTCGGGGTCACGACCAGCCCGGAGAGGTCGTTCTCGAACATCCGCTCGACCGCGACGTCGACGGTCTCGGCGGGCCGCGCGGTGACGACCGGCGAGGACATCAGGTCGTAGACGGGCAGATCGAGCATCCGGTCGAGGTCGCCGCGGCGGTCGCCGCGGCCCTGGCGCTCGTTGTCGCGGACGACGAACTCGACGAGGTCGTGGGTGGTGATGATCCCGGTGAGCTTGCCGGAGTCCTCGTTGATGACGGGGAGCCGCGAGATGCCGTGCTCGCGGAGTCGGTTGATCGCCTGGCCGACGTGGGACTTCTCGCCGACGGTGACGACGTCCTCGGAGTAGATGTCCTCGACGGAGATCGCATCGAGGCTGTCGATGACGGCGTCGAGGATCGCGTCGCTGGTGACGACGCCGTAGAGCTTCGAGCCCTCGTAGACGGGCGCGATCTTCACGTCGCCCTCGACGAGCATCCGCGCGGTCTCGCGGACGTCCTCGTGGCGGTCGACGCGCGGTGCGGACTTCATCACGACGGAGGCCTTCGTGTCGTCTTCCATCCGGGAGCGCACGAGCTGCTTTTCGCCGATCACGCCGGCGTACTCGCCGTCTTCGGTGACGACGATCCCCCGCGGGTTCTCGCGCTCAAAGATCGCGCGGATCTTCCCCAGGCGCTTGTCGGCGTCGACTTCAACGAAATCAGGAGTGGCAATATCAGTAATATCCATAATGGAGTAGCCTCCGCCTGATCGTAGGCCGCCTGCCGTCTTGAAACTTCGTCCCGTTCTCACCGCGCTGGCAGCGGCGAACGCGCCGTGAGTGCATTGGTGTTCGGTTAAGCACTGGATCGCCTCCTGAAGGCCTCAGCTACTCGTTCGCTGAGTAAGAGCCGCGATTTCTCTGGTTGGCGGGCGTCACGAAACATCAGCTCCGCCAGGTTCGGCGGTGGATGGCCGAACGATTGGGCCAGATCTTCGAGGATGAGCTGGGCGAGAGACCGGAAGGTCTTCGCCCAGCGTTCTCGGGGAAACACGATCTCTGGGAACAGCTCCTGAAACACCCCGAGTAAGGCTCTGCTGACCGTCAGCGTCAGCAGAGCCGCCACCACTAACAGCTCGACGATCGCTGGATCACTCGTCAGGAACTTCTCCAGCCCATACAGCGACTTCAGTTCCCGGAACAGCAACTCCACTTCCCACCGCAACCCGTATAGCGCCGCAACCTGCCTCGGAGTGAACTCATCGGGCAGATTCGTCACGTACAGGTGGTAGTCGTCGGTGTCCTCGTTGCGGACACCGACGACGCG
>NZ_JBNTJW010000006.1:0-238262 GCF_051195055.1 Halobellus sp. EA9
AAACCCGGCGAAGAAGCACTCAAAATCATCCTCGAAACCGCTCTATGACTTCACCAACAATCGCTTACCCAACAGCGTTCCTTCAAATGGTTTTCAGCATCTACCGTCACAGATTCGGTGTGTTATGCAACCACAATAACATTTTCGATAATCTCTTAGTAAGTGGGGGCTTGTCTCATCTTCAAAGCCAATCATCGATATTTATAACCTTAGAATCATATTCTCCGTGTATCGGTAGTTATTCCCTGTTTATGGAGCCCTTATTGAAAATTTTACATTTACCGAGCCTACTAGTAGATTCTCGCCCGGTAGTGTTCCGGGCGTACATCGACCTTTTACGCTGCGCGCTGGCTCCGCCAGCGCTCGGTAAAAGCTCGACCAAAAGCTCTCCTCGCTCCCGTTGGTCGCTCGTCGGCCTCGCGCTCACGTCCGTTCGCGCGAGTGAACCGGCGACCTACCGGGCTCTCCGAGCCACTCGGTCGCCGGACGCTGGACTGTGAGACTTTCACCAAGCCTACTTCGTATTAGCAGTATGCTTTTGCGGGAGTAGCAGCAACGTGTAGGTATGTCCGAGGGTGAATCCCGGCGGATCGCACGCGAACTTCTGAGCGAGCCCCATATTCGCGGCCGCAGGATCAGCGTCCGCCAGGTGTACGCCCTCGTTGAGGAACGCGGTGAGGATCCTGAGGCCGTTGCCGATCGGTACGATCTCGACGTAGCTGACGTGTATCACGCGTTGGCGTACTATCACGATCACCCGCGAGAGATGCGTGACGTAGAAGAGGCGCGCGAAGACGCTATGGAAGACTTCCGCGAATCCATCGACCGACCCGAAGGCGCCGGTCCAGACGCCGCCTGAAATGAGCGAGTGGCGTTTTCTGCTTGACGAGAACATCGACCCAAAGACGGCCACGTATTTGGAGAAGGAAGAGATCTATGCGGAACACGTCCGCGATGCGCTCTGGCAGGGAGCCGACGATGAAGCAGATGTGCTACCGTACGCACGGGAACACGAACTGATGGTCGTGACGAGCGACGTGAAAGACTTCGGTGGAGTGCCGGCTGATCGTCACGCTGGCATTGTTCTCCTCTACGACGATACGATGCCGGCATTTCGGGTTGCGGCTGGTCTTATTACAATGACCGACGCATACCAGGATCGAGATTCGTTCGGCGGGCGCGAGGAACTCGATCCGTGGATTTGAACAGATACATTGATTTTACGCGTTCAAGCGCCTCAGACCGTCTGGTTCACTTCCACTGGGCCTACTAGTAGATCCTCGTCCGGTAGTGTTCCGGGCATACATTTCGACCGCTTCGAGCGCTTGCTTTGTCCGCGGGGAAGACCAGCCAAACACTCAAGAATCGCGTACACGCATCTCACAGTATGGCGACGATAGAGATAGATGACGACGTTTACGAGGCGTTACAGCTCCCGGAGGGGGAGCGCTCGCCCGCAATGAAGCGGGAGCTGGCGGTCTCGCTGTACGCCCGTGACGTTCTCTCCTTCGGGAAAGCCCGTGCCCTGGCGGAGATGTCGAAAGTGGAATTCCAGAAACTTCTCGGAGAGCGCGAGATTCCGCGCCACTACGGCGAACGAGAACTCGAAGAAGATCTCGATTATGCCGAATAGCGGAGTTGTCGTCTCGGACACTTCTCCACTCCTGAATCTCGCACTCATCGAACGGCTCAACCTTCTCCGAAACCAGTTCTCCGACGTCACCGTCCCACGCCGCGTCTGGGAGGAACTCACCGAAGGTGAGGAAGGTCTGGACGCGCTCCGGGAGTTACGAGATGATGATTTCTTGTCTATCGTCGAGGTGGAACGCTCGGACCTGTTCGTCGAGATCTTCCACGAACTCGACCGCGGCGAGACGGCGGCGATTTGCTACGCAGTCGAGCACGGGGCCGACCTCGTTTTGCTCGACGAACGGGACGGACGACGCGTCGCTCGAAGACACGACCTGGAGGTTACCGGCGTTATTGGTATTCTTCTTCGTGGAGCGAAAGTCGATGAAGTAGAGTTGGAGCAGGAACTCGATGCTCTCCGCGAAGCCGGATTCTGGATTTCCGACGACCTCTACGAACAGATTCTTTCCGAAGCCGATCAGTAGTCTTTCCGACGGCGAGACAGCCGCCACCACCCTATTTCACTTCCACCGAGCCTACTAGTAGATTCTCGTCCGGTAGTGTTTCGGGCGACATACCGACCTTTCGTACTGGGCGAGTCTGCGGCTCGCTCGGTGAAAACTCGATCAAAGACGCTCCTCGTTGGTCGCCGGGGGTCGAACGCTATAGCCCACCTACAGCCAGTTCCGGCTCACATATTCGAGTGTCACTTCGGATTGGTCGATGTACTCGGAGAGTTCGTGTACGATATCTCCTACCTCTCGGGCCGAAAGCGTCTGATCCGTCTGGAAGAGAACACCGGCGGTATCTTCGACAGTGATCTGAGTGAAGAAGTCGTCGTCCTGAGTGAGAACGAGACGGTCTGTCTCGCGTGCGTACGTAGCGATCGCTTCGTCATCAGCACCCGGGCCGAGTTCTGCGATATCCACGATCCGTTCAACGCTATGTCCGAGCTTCCGCAGGTAGTTGATCGTCGCCTGCTCGACGTTTTCGTCAGCGAGGATACGATACCCCATCAGTCACGAACGTCGTCTGGATCGGTCGCCAAGTGAGCGTGTGCTTCGATCGCGGATCGTCGCCGACGTTCGATCGTCCGCATCTCTTCGGGGTGGTCGTGGTAATAGGTGAGCGCCCGATAGACATCAGCCACGTCAAGATCGTGGCGATCGGCGACCGTGCGCGGATCGAGTCCCCGTTCCTCGATTTGCTCTTTGAGGAACCGAACCGTAATCCGTCGGCCCTCGAGATGCGGCTCGTCGTGGAGTTCCTGCACGATGCGTTTCGTCACTTGGCTCATACTGGGCGCTACGCCGCCATCACACTTGAACGTCTGGACCGGATCTCTTCCGGAGTCACTCTCACCGGTCCTACTGATAGCACCTCATCCGATAGAGGCCCCAGAGATACCGATTCCGTCACGGATTCAAACCGACCGCGGGCTCGGATTCGCTCACCGATACTACGCGCTCTGTAACTCTACTGTGACCCGCGTGCCGTCCCACTCGCTGGTCTCGACGTCGAGCCGTCCGCCGGAGCTCCGCACGATCCACTGGGTCAGCCACAGCCCGACGCCGGTGCTGTGAGTGAGGTCCGTCTCCGTCCCGTTCCGCAGGACCTCGCGTTCGTTCGTCGGCAGTCCGGGACCGTTGTCGGCGATGACCAGTCGGACGCCCGCAGAGGAGTCGTCGGGCTTTCGGGCTTCGATCCGCACCCGCGGGTCGTCGGCGTCGTTGTGTTCGACGGCGTTCTCCAGGAGATTATCGAGCCCGTACGGGAGGAGTTCGTGCGCGGCGACCGGAAGCGACTCGGGGACGTCGACGTCGACGCGGGCGTCGGGCCAGTCGCGCCGGAGCCGCGCGGCGTGCTCCCGCAGTTCGGGCCCGAGATCGAACGTCGCAAGGGCCGATTCGTCGGGCTCGCCGAGCCGCTCGATGTTCCGCGCCGCCTCGCTCAGATTGCTGATGTTCGCGACGCGCTCGTCGATGACCTCGAGGTGATCGGACTCGGGAATCTCCTCGGAGAGCAGATCGAGGTGGCCGCGGATGACGGTGACGTCGTGGCGGATGTTGTGCCGCAGCGCCCGGTTCAGCACCGTCAGGCGCTGCTCGCGCTGTTTCCGCTCGGTGATGTCGCTGATCACGAAGGTCGCGCCGGTGAACTGCTCCTCGTGGTTGTAGAGGGGCGCGCCCCACAGGCGGACGTCGAGGAGCGAGCCGTCCTTGTGACGGTGTCGAGTCTCGACGCCGGTCAGCCGCTCGCCGTCCTCCAGCTCCGAGACCGGCGGGATCGACTCCGACGGCTCGGCCACGACGCGGGCGTACGGCTTCGACAGCACCTCGCGCTCGCTCCAGCCGAACGTCCGCTCGGCGCCGTCGTTCCACAGCTGGATGCCGCCGTCTTCGTCCAGCACGACGATGGCCACGGGCGCGACGTCGACGACGGACACGAAGCGGTTGACGAGGTACTCCACGGTCGTGGTGAGCACCGCGGCGCCCTCCTGGGGCGTCAGGTGTTCCTGGAGGATCGTCACCAGGTCGGCGGCGAGTCGATCGACCAGTTCGTCGCGGTCCGACGGCGCGTGCGACTGGTACGTCTCGACGAGCAGCTGCTGGGCCTCGTGGTGCCCCTGCGACCCGAGGATTCTGAACAGGGACCCGACGAGCTGGTCCGCGTGGCGATCCATTTTAGGCCAGCCTAAATAGTGGGGCGTCAAAGCAGTTCCGGATCCCGTCCCCGAAATGATAACTGAATTTCGGGTGCGCGCGAGACGTCGCCGCGAATCGCGAGTCGCGGCGGTAATAATTAACCGAGGGCGAGCGGAAGACGGTGGTATGCCAGCGAGACAGTCGAACGCAGCCGAGTGGACGGAGCGATGAAGGTCGCGGTGTACGGGGCCGGCGGCGTCGGCGGCTACGTCGGCGGTCGCCTCGCGCAGGCCGGCGCCGAGGTCCACCTCATCGCGCGGGGCGCCCACCTCGATGCGCTCAGAGAAGCGGGACTCCGCGTCGAGAGCGTCGAGGGCGACTTCGCGGTCGACCTCCCGGCGACCGACGATCCCGCGGAGATCGGCCCGTGCGACTACGTGCTCTTCACGGTGAAGTCCTTCGACACCGAAGCCGCCGCCCGGAATCTGGCGCCGCTCGTGGGCGAGGACACCGCCGTCGTCTCGCTCCAGAACGGCGTCGAGAACGAATCGATACTCGCCGACGAGATTGGGGCCGAGCACGTGATGGGCGGCGTCGCGTACGTCTTCTCGACGATCGGCGAGCCGGGCGTGATCGAACACACGGGCGGTCCGACGAGCTTCACCGTTGGCGAACTGGACGGCTCGCGGACCGAGCGCGCCGAACGGCTGGCGGAGTGGTTCGAGCGCGCCGACGGAATGGACGTGGAACTCTCCGAATCGGTGCGGACCGAGATCTGGGAGAAGGCCGCGTTCATCTGCGCCCAGGCCGGGATGACCGCCGCCGTCCGCCTCCCGCTGGGCGAGGTCCGGCGCCACGAGGAGTCCTGGTCGATGTACCGTCGGCTCTTCGAGGAGGTCTGCGAAGTCGGCCGCGCGGCGGGGACGGACCTGACCGAAGAGACCGTCGAGGAGTGGATGGCGTTCGCCGAGGGGCTGGAGGGCGACGCCTACTCGTCGCTGCACTACGATCTGACCCACGGCAAACGGATGGAACTGGAGGGGCTCCACGGCGCGATCATCCGGCGGGCGCGCGAGCACGACATCGCCGTCCCGATGAACGAGGCCGTCTACGCGATCCTCACGCCGTGGGCCGCGCGGAACGCACAGAGCGACGAAGACTGAGAGGCGTCTTTATCCGCGATTGGCTTTCGATTCGCTCGGTCTGCTCGGGAGATACTTTGGAATCCAACACGAATGCCCCGAGGACACGGCGCGTCGGTCGCGTTCTCGGAACTGCGTCGACGAGGTGGGTGCGGACCGGCGTCTCGTACTAACTCCGGCGTTTCTCTCGTTCGTCACTTCGGATTCTGAATTTTCGTCCGCCGATCGATTCGGAATATGAGTCGCAATCGCATTGGGACGGGAACGTGTAGGCTAGACCGACACGATGAGACTGAAACGGTCCGAACCGTCCGTCGGAGGTGAACCGCATTGGTAGTTGAGACAGCCGTCGAGGGGCTCCGGCTCGCGGGCGAGATGGCCTGGGAGACGTGGTGGGCGCTCGTCCTGGGGTTCACCATCGCCGGCGCGGTCGAGACGTTCGTCAGCGAAGAGCGGATGTCGGCGGTGCTCGGCGGCGACGGCTGGCGCGAACTCGGCCTCGGCACGGTCTTCGGGGCGGCCTCGTCGTCGTGTTCGTTCGGCGCGGTCGCGACGACGAAGTCGCTGTTCAAGAAGGGCGCGTCGCCGGTCGCCAGCCTCGCGGCCTTCCAGTTCGCCTCCACCAATCTCGTGATCGAACTCGGGCTCGTGATGTGGATCCTGCTCGGCTGGCAGTTCGTCCTCGCGGACTACGCCGCCGGCCTCCTCCTCATCGGCCTGCTCGCGGTGGCGTTCAAGTACGCCGTCCCCGAGTCGTGGTTCGCGGCCGCGCGCGGGCACCTCCAGTCGACCGAGGGCGTCCGCGACCCCTCCTGCGGGATGGAGGTCGATCCGACGAGCGACGACGTCCCGAGCGTCGAGACCGACGGCGGCACGGAGTACTTCTGCTCGGAATCCTGCAAGGAGGCGTACCTCGAATCCGAGCGGCAGCGGGACGCGACCTGGCGCGACAGACTCCTCACCGGAGACGGCTGGCGGCTCGCCTCGAAGAACGCGCTGGGCGAGTGGGAGATGCTGTGGACCGACATCGTCGCGGGCTTCCTGATCGCCGGGCTCATCGGCGCGTTCGTGCCCCGGGCGTGGTGGACGACGCTGTTCAGCGTCGGCGCCGAGGGGACGTTCGCGTGGGTGCTCGCGAGCGCGGTCATCGGCGTCGCCATCGGCGTCGTGACGTTCGTCTGCTCTGTCGGGAACGTCCCCTTCGCGGTGATCCTCTGGAACAACGGCATCGCCTTCGGCGGCGTGATGTCGTTCATCTTCGCGGACCTGATCGTGCCGACGATCGACGACGCCTACCGGCGCTACTACGGCCTCCGGCTGGCGGCGGTCCTCTTCGTCAGCATCTTCGTCGCCGCCGTGATCGCCGGCGTCGCCATCCACTACCTCTGGAGCGGCATCGGGCTGGTCCCGCCGCAGGGGCAGGCCGGCGGGACCGCGCCGTCCGGATACACCACGTACCTCAACGCCGCGTTCACCGTCGTCTTCCTGGCGCAGGTCTACGTGGGCTACTGGCAGACCGGAAGCGACGCCGAGAGCGAGGGCGCCCACGCGGGCTGATCGGACCGCTCACGCCGCGTCGCCGTCGACGACCGTCCCTGCCGACTCGCCAGCCAGAAAGGCCGCGAGGTCGTCCGGCCCGAAGATGTGGGCCGGCGAGTCCAGTTCCAAGAGCGCCCGCACCTTCTCAGCCATCCCGCCGGTCACGTCAGTCGCGTCCGAGGCGCCGAGGACGTCCTCGACCTCGGCGAACGACGAGATGCGCGGGATCACCGCGCCGGCGTCGTCGTAGACCCCCGGTACGGTCGAGCAGAGCCCGACGCGGTCGGCGTCGAGCCCGCGGGCGAGCCGCGTCACGACCTCGTCGCCGCTGATGACCGTCGCGCCCGCGCCCGCCTGCGCGACGACGTCGCCGTGGAGGACGGGAACGAAGCCCTCTCTCAGGAGCGTCGCCGTCGAGCCGAGCGGCATCGACAGCGCAGAATCGGCGTCGCGAGCGGCGAGAGAGAGCGGGTGGACCGGGAGCGCCGGGACGCCGGCGTCGTGGAGCCTCACGACGATCTCGTCGTTCAGCCGGCGCATCGAGTCGTGGATCGCCCAGACCTCGCCGGCGTCGTGGCTCCCCGACGAGGGGGTGACGCCGTGTTTGTCCGCGTGGTGGTGGCCGAAGCTCCCGGCGCCGTGAACCAAGGCGAGCCGGTCGAGGTCGGCGTCGGCGACCGCCGCGACCGCCGCGTCCAGGGCGTCGTCGTCGACGGTCTCGGGAGTCTCCTTGTCGGTGACGACGCTGCCGCCGAGCTTGAGGACGATCGTCATCTCAAGCATCCCCGCGGTCTGCGGCCGCGGTGCCGTCACCGGCCGACTCGACGCGGACGCCCTCCCGATCGAGTTCGGCGCGGAAGGCGTCGCGGCACTCGGCGGTGTACCGAAGCGCGGTCCGGGTCTCGGGCGTCTCGTCGAGCGCGACGATGCAGCCGCCGCCGCCGGCGCCGGTCAGTTTCGCGCCGTGGGCGCCGGCCTCGCGGGCGGCCCAGACCATATTGTCGAGCGTGCGCGAGGAGACGCCCAGGGCCTCCAGGAGGCCGTGGTCGAAGTCCATCAGCCGGCCGAGTTCCGCCAGGAGGTCGGCGGTCGGCTCCGAGTCGGGGTCGGCGTCGTAGAGGCGTTCTTCGCCCGCGCGGACGATGTCACCGATGCTCTCGACGGTGTCGGCGGCGAAGCCGTACTCCGCGCGGAGGTCGCGGACGCCCGCGACGAGCTCGCCCGTGTCGCCCGCGCCGCCGTCGAAGCCGACGACGAAGGGGAGGTTCGGCGTCTCGATGCAGCGGCAGTCGTCGCCCTCGACCCTGACGGCGCCGCCCATCGCCGAGCAGAAGGTGTCCGCGCGGGAGGCCTGCCCGTCCTGGACGTCGTACTCGGCGCGGTAGGCGCGGTCGGCGATCTCTTCCTTGCTCAGTTCGACGCCCAGCTCTCGGGTCGCGGCGTCGATGCCGGCCACGACGACCGCGGCCGACGAGCCCAGCCCCGCGCCGAGCGGGATCTCGCTCTCGACGGTGATGTCGAACCCCGCGTCGGGGGCGTCGGCCGCGTCGCGGGCCTGTTCGACCGCGGCGTCGATGTAGCCCATCGCGGCGTCGACGAGCCCCTCGGGGACGTCGACGTCCGGCCGCTCGGCGGTGTCGCCGGCGTACTCGACGGTGAAGCCGTCGAGGCTCAGGTCGCGGGCCTGGACTCTGATGTGGTCGTCCGAGCGGGCGTCGACGGTGACCGTGGCCCGGCGCTCGATGGCGCAGGGGACCGCCGGCTCGCCGTAGACGACCGCGTGTTCCCCGAAGAGGTACACCTTCCCGGGGGCGCTCGAAACGGTCATACGGGAGCAATACGAGGGGCACCGCTTAAGCCATCCGACCGCCAGCGAGGGGGTGCGCCCGTCCGGCCCGCCTCACGCAGCGCCGTCCGCGTCGTTCGCGTCGTTCGCGTCGGCCCCGCTCCCGGTAGTGAAGTCGGTGAGTTTGGTGCGTTCGCCGTCTCCGCGAGAGCGGGCCGCGAGGCGTTCGATGACGAGCGCGACGAGGGCGATGAACACGACGAGCAGGACGCGCTTCGAGACGCAGCCGCCGCGCCCCGGCCCCGAATCGTCGCTCTCGTCGTCGCTTCCGTCGCCCCCGGACGACGAGCCGAAGAGCCCGCCGATCGCGGGCGCGGTATTCGTCGCCTCGGCGTTCGCGGAGAAAGTGAGGCCGTCGTGCAGGTGGATCTCGAAGAGGGTGAATGACGTGTCGCTCATCTCTCCTCTCGGTACGCCGACAGGAGGAATAACCGTTGTGGAGCCCGGGCCGCGGGCCGAGTGACGGGGCGGCTTCGACCCGACCAAAGGGCCGGTATCCCGTAGTTTCAGGTGAACGGGGTGCGGAGCGGAGGTATGGACGAGGACAGACGCGGGTTCCTTACGGATCTCCTGACCACGGCCAGCCCCTCGGGGTTCGAATCGGCTGGCCAGCGAGTGTGGCTCGACTACGTGCGGTCGTTCGCCGACGACGTCTGGACCGACGACTACGGCAACGCGGTCGCGGTCCACGAGGGCGGCGCGGACGCCTCGATCGCCTTCACCGGACACGCCGACGAGATCGGCTACATCGTCCGGAACATCACCGACGACGGCTTCCTCCGGATCGGCTCGATCGGCGGCGCCGACCGCACGGTCTCGCAGGGCCAGCACGTCACCGTCCACGGCGACGAGCCGGTGCCGGGCGTGATCGGCCAGACCGCGATCCACCTCCGGGACCGCGAGGACGAGTCCTACGAGGACATCGCAGAGCAGTTCGTCGACGTCGGCGCCGACGACGACGAGGAAGCCCGCGAGTTCGTCGAGATCGGCGACCCCGTCACGGTCGAGACGCGCGTCCGTGACCTCCACGGCACCAAAGTCGCCGCCCGCGGGATGGACAACCGCGTCGGGACCTGGTCCGCGGCGGAGGGGCTCCGCGCGGCGGTCGAACGCGACGTCGACGCGACGGTCTACGCCGTCAGCACCGTCCAGGAGGAGGTCGGCGTCCAAGGCGCGAAGATGGTCGGCTTCGGGCTGGATCCGGACGCCGCGATCGCGGTCGACGTGACCCACGCGACGGACAACCCCGACATCCCCGGCAAGCGCACCGGCCCCGTCGAACTCGGCGCCGGCCCCGTCGTCTCCCGCGGGAGCGCGAACCACCCCTCGATCGTCGATCTCGCACGCGAGGTCGCCGGAGACGCCGACGTCGACGTCCAACTGCAGGCGACGGGCACGCGGACCGGCACCGACGCCGACGCGTTCTACACCTCGCGGAGCGGCATTCCCGCGCTGAACCTCGGGATTCCGAACCGCTACATGCACACGCCGGTCGAGGTCATCGACACCGACGACCTCGACGCCGCCGCGGAGTTGTTGGGCGCGGTCGCCGAGCGGGCGGCCGACGCCGCCCCGCTCGGCGTCGACCTGTCGTGATCAGGCGGCCGATCGGGGCGAACGCGGCGGGGGCCGACCCGCGCTCGATCCCCGTGCCGAACCCTGACACGGCCGTTCGGCCGAAAGAAAACCGTTAAAAGTCGGCGTAGGGTGTTGTGAGATATGGCTGGAACCATCGAAGTACTCGTTCCCGGCGGGGAGGCCAACCCCGGCCCGCCGCTCGGTCCGGAACTCGGCCCCACCCCCGTGAACGTCCAGGACGTCGTCCAGCAGATCAACGACGAGACGGCGGCGTTCGACGGGATGGAAGTCCCCGTCACCGTCGAGTACGAGGACGACGGCTCCTTTATGATCTCGGTCGGCGTCCCGCCGACGGCCGAACTCGTCAAGGACGAGGCCGGCTTCGAGACGGGCTCGGGCGAGCCCCAGGAGAACTTCGTCGCCGACCTGGACGTCGAGCAAGTGAAGAAGATCGCAGAGCAGAAGTCCTCGGACCTGCTCTCCTATGACTCGTTCAACGCCGCGAAGGAGGTCGTCGGGACCTGCACCTCGCTGGGCGTGACGATCGAGGGCAACGATCCGCGCGAGTTCAAACAGCGGATGGAAGACGGCGAGTACGACGACGTCTTCGTCGACGAGTAATCCGTCCAGACGCGCAGTCGACAGCGGGCCGCGACCGCGACCGGCCGCCCTTCTCTCTGCGAGTTTCGTCCGACCCTCCACCACTGGGTCCGTCAGCCGCGTCCGAGCGGCCGCACAGCGGCGCGTCCGCGCGGTTCGGTCCGTGCAGACGATTCCCACAGATCGGGCGTTTCGAGCCCGAAATCCGGCGGTACGGGGCCTCCGCTTCGACGGACTTAAGTCCGCCATCCTCCTTCGCTCCGACGAGGCAGGCAGACGCCTGTTTCACTGACCCGTAGGAGCAATCCTGCGTACTACGGAGGTGAATAATGGCAGATACGATAGTTGACGCAGTCTCTCGCGCACTCGACGAGGCCCCCCCGCGGAACTTCCGTGAGACGGTGGACCTCGCCGTGAATCTGCGCGACCTCGACCTAAACGACCCGTCGAAACGTGTCGACGAGTCTGTCGTTCTCCCGTCCGGGACCGGACAGGAGACGCAGATCGTCGTCTTCGCGAGCGGTGAGACCGCGCTCCGAGCCGAGGACGTCGCCGACCAGGTACTGGACGGCGACGACCTCGAAGACCTCGGAGACGACACCGACGCGGCAAAAGACCTCGCGGACGAGACCGACTTCTTCGTGGCAGAAGCCGATATGATGCAGGACATCGGCCGCTACCTCGGGACGGTCCTCGGTCCGCGCGGGAAGATGCCGACGCCGCTCCAGCCGGACGACGACGTCGTCGAGACGGTGAATCGGATGAAGAACACGGTGCAACTCCGCTCCCGCGACCGCCGGACGTTCCACACCCGCGTGGGTGCCGAAGACATGGACGCCGACGATATCGCGGACAACATCGACGTCATCGTCCGTCGACTCGAAGCGAGCCTGGAGAAGGGCCCGCTCAACATCGACTCGATGTACGTGAAGACGACGATGGGCCCGTCCGTGGAGGTGCCCGCATGAGCGGCAGTGCCTCCGCGCGGCGCACCGAGACGATCCCCGAGTGGAAGAAAGAGGAGGTCGCCGAACTGGTCGACTTCCTGGAGAGCTACCAGTCGGTGGGCGTCGTCGACGTCGCCGGCATCCCGAGCCGGCAACTCCAGAGCATGCGCCGTGAACTCCACGGCAGCGCGGAACTGCGGATGAGCCGCAACACGCTCACCGTCCGCGCGCTGGAGGAGGTCGACGACGGCCTCGAAGACCTGACCGAGTACGTCTCGGGCCAGGTCGCCCTCGTCGGCACCAACGACAACCCCTTCGGGCTCTACAAGCAGCTCGAGGCCTCGAAGACCCCCGCGCCGATCAGCGCGGGCGAGGTCGCCCCCAACGACATCGTCATCCCCGAGGGTGACACGGGCGTCGACCCCGGTCCGTTCGTGGGCGAACTCCAGCAGGTCGGCGCCGCCGCCCGGATCCAGGACGGCTCGATCCAGGTCACCGAGGACTCGAAGGTGCTCGAAGCCGGCGAGGAGGTCTCCGAGGACCTCGAAGGCGTCCTCTCCGAGCTCGGCATCGAACCCAAGGAAGTCGGGCTCGACCTCCGCGGCGTCTTCTCCGAGGGCGTCCTGTTCGAGCCGGACGAGCTCGCCATCGACGTCGACGAGTACCGCGCGGACATCGAGTCCGCCGCCGCGGCCGCTCGGAACCTCGCGGTCAACGCGGAGTACCCGACGGCGCAGTCCACCCCGACCCTCCTGGCCAAGGCGGCCGGCGAGGCGAAGGCGCTCGGGCTGTTCGCCGCCATCGAGGACCCCGACGTGCTGCCTGATCTCGTCGCGAAAGCCGACGCGCAGGTCCGCACGCTCGCGGCCCAGATCGACGACGACGAGGCGCTCCCGGAGGAACTCCGGGGGGTCGAGGCGCCCGAACCGGCCGCCGACGAGTCGGCCGAGACGGGCGACGAGGAAGCAGAATCGGCAGACGAAGAAGACGAAGACGAAGACACTGACGCCGACGACGATGACGACGACGGTGCCGAAGGACTCGGCGCGATGTTCGGATAACACACGAGGTACACAACAATGGAATACGTTTACGCTGCGCTCATCCTGAACGAATCGGGCGAAGAGATCAACGAAGACAACGTCACCGCGGTCCTGGAGGCCGCCGGCGTCGACGTCGAGGAATCCCGCGTCAAGGCGCTCGTCGCCGCGCTGGAGGACGTCGACATCGAGGAGGCCGTCGAGACGGCCGCCGCCGCGCCCGCGCCCGCCTCGGGCGGCGCCGCCGGCGGTGCCGACGAGGCCGACGCCGACGAGGACGAGGGCGACGCCGACGAGGCCGAAGAGGAGGCCGACGAAGGCGACGCCGACGAGGAAGAGGACGAAGAGGCCAGCGGCGAGGGCCTCGGCAACCTCTTCGGCTGAAGCCGACGGACGCCGACCGTCCGATCCGGACGTCGCGCCGACTCGTCTCCCGAACCGATTTCTTTCAACGCCACCCGGCGAGCCGCGCGTCCGCGACCCGTGCGCGCTCGCGAGCCGCGTCGTGGTCGGGGCGCGCACCGCCCGCGGAACAGCCCCGAGCCGACAGTATATATACGATCACGCCGAAAAGCCGGGAGTGATCGTCGTCGCGACCGACGACTTCGAGCTGTACCACGACGTCGTCAACGAACTCCGGGACCGGGGCGTGACCTTCACCACCCAGGAGCCGGGCGAAGGGCTCCCCGACCGCACGCGGGTCGTGATCCGCGCGCCCGAGGACCGCGTGGAGACGCCCGCGGACGTCGAGACCGTGGTCGCGGATGGAGACGACGCGCGCCGGGCGGTCGAAGAGGCGGTCTCGATCCTCCGGGGCGGCGGCGGACGCACGGTCGTCGGCGTCGACCCGGGGACGCGCCCCGGCATCGCCGTGCTCAAAGGCGACGCCGTCGTCGCGGCGTTCCAGGTGCCGCTGGCGGACGCGGTCGAGACCGTCAGGCGGGAGGTCGAAGAAGAGCCCGACCCGGTGGTCCGGATCGGCGACGGCGCGCGGCTCCAGGGCTCGCAGTTGGTCAACGACCTCGACGACGTCGCCGTCGAGTTGGTCGACGAGACGGGGACGACGCCCTACCTCGGGACCGGCGCGCGGGGGATGGGCGACGTCCTCGCGGCGGTCAACATCGCGCGGCTCCCCGGCGAGGAGGTGAGCAGCCGCGAGATCGAGCCGACCGCGGGGGAACTCCAGCGGATCAAGAACCGCTCGCGGGAGGCGTCGGCCGACGGCCGGACGATCGACGAGGGGCTCGCCCGCCGGGTCGCGGCCGGCGAACTCACCGTCAGGGAGGCGCTGGAGGCCCACCGCGAGCGGGGCGACGAAGCGGACGAAGGCAACGGGGACGGGGACGGGGACGGGCAGTAAGCCGCGGAAGCGACGAGCGGGACTACTCGCCACGCACCGCCGCTTCGGCGCGACGCATCACCTCGCGGACCGGGAGCCCGGTCGCCGTGGCGACCGAAAGCGCGTCGTCGTACTCCGCGCTGTAATCGTACGGGTCGCCGTCGGCGTCGGACGCGATCTTCACGGCGACCTCGTGGGTGTCGCCGTCGACGTCGATTTCGGCGGTCTCGAAGTCGCGACCGGCGACCCAGCGGTGGCCGGCGCCGTGCTCCCGAACCCCGAGGGTCCCCGTCTCGACCGCGAGCCGGTGGGCGACGCGCTCTGCGTCCTCGGGTCGAACGATGACCTTCACCAGGTGGCCGGGGCGGGACTTCTTCATCGTCGTCGGGAGGATCGTCACGTCGCGAGCGCCGGCGGCTTTGAGCGTCTCCTGGAGCCCGCCCAGCAGTTCCGGCGAGGCGTCGTCGAGGTTCGTCTCCAGGACGGTGATCTCGTCGCGGTCGAGCCGGCGGCCGCCGTCGCCGACGAGCGCGCGGAGGACGTTCGGTCGCTCGGGGAAGTCGTAGCCGCCCGCGCCGTAGCCCGACGCGTCGACGTCGAGGGTCGGGAGCGCGTCGACGCCCTCCGCGACGTGCGCGAGGATCGCCGCCCCCGTGGGGGTGAGGAGTTCGGCGTCGACCGGGCCGCCGCGGAGCGACCACGACGCGTCGGCGGCGATCTCGACGACGGCGGGGGCGGGGATCGGGTACTCCCCGTGTGCCATCTCCTGGGAGCCGTCGCCGGTCGAGAGCGGCGTCGTGACCACGCGCTCGACGTCGAGGTCGTCGAGGAGGAGCGCGACGCCGACGACGTCGGCGATGGCGTCGTCGGCGCCGACCTCGTGGAAGTGGGTGTCGTCGAGGTCGGTGTCGTGGACGGCCGCCTCGGCCTCGCCGAGGAGTCGGAAGATCGCCTTGGCGTCGGCCTCGACCGCCTCCGAGAGGCCCATCGACTCGACGATCTCGATCACCTCAGGATAGGTGCGGTGTGGGCCGTGACCCTCCGCGGGCGTTCCAGTAGCGGCGTCGTGGTCGTGGCCGTCGTGGTCGTGGGTGTGGTGACCGTGGTCGTGGTCACCGTGTCCGCCGTGAGCCTGCCCGCGAGTCCGCTGTCGGTCATCGGCGAACACCACGCGGACCCGCGTCGCGGCGATGCCGTTCTTGTCGACGGTCCCGACGTCGTACCGGAGATCCAGGGCGTCTTCGACCGGCGCGAGCGCGTCGGGGTCGGCGCCGGCGTCGAGGAGGGCCGCGAGCAGCATATCGCCGCTGGCGCCCATCCGACCGTCGAAAGCGAGCGTGCGCATACCGACAAATCGCGGCGGGACGGCAAAGGTCCAGCGAGACGGGCGCGGGCCGCGCCTCTGCCGCGGTCGGTAAGGATTTGTATCCCCGAGGACAAGGATGCTACAGAGTGTCACACCGGGGCGGGACCGCCCCGCAAGCGGACGCAGGGAAGAATTTAACTCCGGTCGTGACCGACTGGCGGGACGTATCCCCGCGACCCAATCATGAACGAAGTTCAACTCGAAGTGGCGAAGGCGTACCCGAACGACTCGGGGCGCGGTATCGCCCGTCTGGACCCGGACACGTTGCTGCATCTGAAGCTCTCGCCGGGAGATATCATCGAAATCGAGGGTGCCGAGACGACGGCGGCGAAGGTGTGGCGCGCGGACCGGCAGGACTGGAACACCGACACGGTCCGCATCGACGGATTCACGCGGCAGAACGCCGACGTCAGCATCGGCGAGCGGGTGACGATCCGGAAGGCCGAAGAGACCAAAGCCGAGAAGCTCGTGCTCGCGCCGCCCGAGGAGGCGAGCGTCCAGTTCGGCTCCGACGCGGCCGGGATGGTCAAGCGCCAGATCCTCAAGCGGCCGGTCGTCGAGCGCGACATCGTGCCCGTGATGTCCTCGACGAACCATCCATTTATGCGCTCGCCCGGCCAGGCGATCCCGCTCATCGCCGTCGAGACCGAGCCCGACGGCGTCTGTCTGGTGACAGAAGACACCGAGGTCGAACTCCGCGAGGAGCCCATCTCGGGCTTCGAGAAGACCGGCGGCGGGATCACCTACGAGGACATCGGCGGCCTCCAGAGCGAGATCCAGCGCGTGCGGGAGATGGTCGAACTGCCGATGAAGCACCCGCAGATCTTCAAGAAGCTCGGCATCGAGCCGCCGCAGGGCGTGCTGCTGCACGGCCCGCCGGGGACGGGCAAGACTCTCTTGGCGAAGGCCGTCGCCAACGAGACCTCCGCGAGCTTCTTCTCGATCGCGGGCCCCGAGATCATCTCGAAGTACTACGGCGAGTCCGAACAGCAGTTGCGCGAGATCTTCGAGGACGCGACCGAGGAGTCGCCCTCTATCATCTTCATCGACGAGCTCGACTCGATCGCGCCAAAGCGCGAGGACGTCACCGGCGAGGTCGAGCGCCGCGTCGTCGCCCAGCTGCTGACGATGATGGACGGCCTCGAAACGCGGGGCCAGGTCATCGTCATCGCGGCGACGAACCGCGTCGACAGCGTCGACCCCGCGCTCCGTCGCCCCGGCCGCTTCGACCGCGAGATCGAGATCGGCGTGCCGGACGAGACCGGACGGAAGGAGATCCTCCAGATCCACACCCGCGGGATGCCGCTGTCTGACGACGTCTCCCTCGACCACCTCGCGGACGAGACCCACGGCTTCGTCGGCGCCGACATCGAGTCGCTGACGAAGGAGGCCGCGATGAAGGCCCTCCGCAGATACCTCCCCGAGATCGACCTCGACGAGGAGGACATCCCGCCGAGCCTCATCGACCGGATGATCGTCAAACGGGAGGACTTCCAGGGCGCTCTCGCGGACGTGGAGCCGTCGGCGATGCGGGAGGTGCTCGTCGAACTGCCGAAGGTGTCCTGGGACGACGTCGGCGGGCTCGAAGACCCCAAGCAGACGGTGAAAGAGAGCGTCGAGTGGCCCCTCACCTCCGAGGACAGATTCGAGCGGATGGGGATCGACCCGCCGAAGGGCGTGCTGCTGTACGGGCCGCCGGGGACGGGCAAGACCCTGATCGCGAAGGCCGTCGCCAACGAGACGAACGCGAACTTCATCTCGGTCAGGGGCCCGCAGCTCCTCTCGAAGTGGGTCGGCGAGTCCGAAAAGGCCATCCGGCAAACGTTCCGGAAGGCCCGCCAGGTCAGCCCGACGATCATCTTCTTCGACGAGCTCGACAGCCTCGCGCCCAGCCGCGGCGGCGACACCGGCAACAACGTCTCCGAGCGGGTCGTCAATCAGCTCCTGACCGAGCTCGACGGCCTAGAGGAGAACGGCAACGTGATGGTCATCGGCGCGACCAACCGCCCGGACATGATCGACCCGGCGCTGATCCGGTCGGGGCGGTTCGACCGCCTCGTGCTGATCGGCCAGCCCGACGAGGAGGGCCGCGAGCAGATCCTCAAGATCCACACCCGCGACTCGCCGCTCGCGCCCGACGTGAGCCTGCGCGAGATCGCCGAGATCACCGACGGCTACGTCGGCTCCGACCTGGAGACGATCGGCCGCGAGGCCGCCATCGAGGCGCTCAGGGAGGACGGCGACGCCGAGGAGATCGAGATGCGGCACTTCCGCAAGGCGATGGAGTCCGTCCGGCCGACGATCACCGACGACCTGATGGAGTACTACGAGGAGATGCAAGAGCAGTTCAAGGGCGGCAGCAGCGAGCGGCTCGGCGAGCGGCGCGACGGCCGCATCGGCTTCCAGTGAGGCCGAGACCGTAGCGGTGCAGGGCGGCCGGGTCGCGGGATCCTCGTTTCTCGTTTCTCGTTTCCTATCTGACGATCGTCACGGGCACGGGCGACCGCCGCGCGACGTGTTCGGCGACGCTGCCGAGCAGGAGCCGGGAGACGCCGCGCCGGCCGTGACTGCCGACGGCGACGTGGTCTGCGTCCCGGTCGCGGGCCTGTTCGACGATCGTCGCCGCCGGGCGCCCGACCTCGGTGACGGTCTCGACGGCGACGGCGGCGCCGTCGGACTCGCGCTCGCTAGCCAACAGATCCCGTCCCTCCGCGAGGATCTCCTCGGCGTCGGCCTTCGCCTCCTGATACCAGTCCTCCGAGCCGGTCGGCAGGACGCCGGCGCGGTAGCCCGCCTGTACGGGGTCGATCACGTGGAGGAGCGTCACGCGGGCGTCCGGCCACTCGTCGGCGACGAACCGGACGGTATGGAGCGCCTGGGGGGAGCCGTCGAGCGGGACGAGTACGTGCCTCGGCATACGCCCGCCTACACCGTCGACGTATAAAAAACAGCAACCGAGCGTACCGCGACCGGGGCCCGGAGCCGTCGGGCGACTCAGTCGCCGTGGCGCGTGAGACAGACCGGCAGCCCCTTCAGTTCGACCGGCTCGGAGTTGTCCGGCGAGTAGACGACCGCCTGGCCCTTCTCCATATACGGCACCTTGTCCTCCAGGGCGGGCGGGATGTTCACGCTCTTTATCGCGTCCTCGTCGCCGAGGTTGAGGACGAGCCGGGTGTTGATCTGCTTGAACACCGACTCGGCGACGTCCTGGGGGTCCTGGGTGACGAGGAAGAGCCCGAGGCGCTCCTTGCGGCCCTGCTTCGCGGCCTCGGTGAACTTCGAGATGACCTTCCGCGCCTGGACCGTGTCGGCGTCGGCCAGGAAGTTGTGGGCCTCGTCCATCCCCAGGAGGAGCGGCGTCTCCTTGATCCGCGTCGAGTCGGGCGCGTTCGAGAGCTTGTCGTCGATGAGCATACTCGACACCGCGAGCACGAACAGCTCCTTCGCGCGGCTGGTCGAGAGGTGGTAGGTCGGGATCACCGTCAGCCCGCCGGGGCGGACGAGCTGGTGGTCCAGCTCCGTGATCGGCCGCGCGGACTGGTCGAAGACGTCGTTCGGCACGCCGTGGACCCGGCGCTTGACCGCGTCGAACGTCGACTCGTGGACGCGCCCCGACTCGTCGAGCTGCTCTTTGAGCGCGGGGTCGTCGAGGAACGTCTTGAACTCCGCGTAGGTCCCGCCGTCGCCGTACTCACCGAAGAAGCGCGACAGCAGCTGACGGAGCGCGGCGTACTGATTCTCGTTCAAACTGCTGCCGGCGACGAGCCAGGGCCGGTCGCGCGCCATCGAAAAGGGGATCGTGAACTCCAGCTGCTCGGCGCGGTGGTTGTCGCCGCCGTAGGGCACGCCGTCTTCCTTCGGCACCAGCGCGACCGTGTCGTCGTGGCCGCCGTGGACGATCCCCTCGCGCTCGTAGCGCCGTTTCGTCTCCGCGTCCATCACGGGGTTGTCGTCGTGCATCTGGGCGTACTCGTCCTGCGGGTCGAACTGTACGACCGCGAGGCGGGCCGAGCGGCCGTCGTCCATCTCGTAGGTCCGCTCCTCGTCGAGGAGCTGCCGGAGGACGTTCTTCGTCGCGTGGGTCTTGCCCGACCCGGTGCCGCCCGCGACGAGGGTGTGCCGGAAGACGAGCGGGTCGCCGTCGCCGTAATCGTCGTGGAGCCGATAGTCGATCGTCGGCGGCTCGGCCGCGGTCCGGACCTTCTCGCCGCCGACAGAGAGGTGCCCGAGGAAGATGCCCGCCGAGGGGATCTTCAGGCCGGTCTTGATCTGGTCGGGATCGGTGGCCTCGGTGACGACGGCGCCGGGCTTGGGCACGCGGTCGACCATCCGGCGCTTCAGCGTCCGCTCGTCGCCTCCCCCGTCCTCGAAGAGGACCGCCAGCGGATCGAGCGACGCGACGAACTTGTAGTCGCGTTCCTCAAACCAGTCGCGGCGCATCGCGCGCCGGGCGTGGATCTCGGTGGCGTCGTCGGTCTGGAACTCCTGGGCGTACTCCAGGGCGGTGATCTTCGCGAACAGCAGCTCGTCGTCCGGGTAGGGGACGAGCAGGTACTTCCCGAGCCGGACGGCGTCGCGGTTGTCGGTGGTGACGTACGCGCGCAGGGAGGTCTCGTCGCCGTCCTCGGCGACCCGGAGGCCCTGAGAGACCGAGATCGCGCCGAGCCCGCGGTCGCGACCCGCCGGCGACGCGTCGTACGACTCGAAGGCGACCTCCTCGGGCGAGTCGTCGTCGCGTGGAGCCCCTCCGTCGCCGGCCTCGACTCGATCGCCGCCGGCGGCCGCGTCGCTCCCGCGGTTCGCCTCGTCGTCGCGGCTCGGTTCGCCGCCGGTGTCACCCTCGTCGTCGGTCGGTCGGTCGTCCGCGCCAGGCTCGAAGTCCCCGAGATCCATCTCGTCTTCTCCCTGCGTCGGCAGCGACTAATAATGACTGCTCTCCGGGCCGCCAGCGACCGGACGCGCGCGGCGAGTCGCCACGCCGGGCCGCTTTTGCCCGCCGGGGCCCTACCCGAGGTATGCTTCTCGTGCGCGGCCACGGCGGCGGGACGACCCTCACGGGGACGATCTTCGAGCGCGGCGAGCGCGCGCCCTCCTACAAGGGCGCGCCCGACGAGGACGCCCCCTACGTCTGGGTCTGCGACGCCTTCTACGAGGTCGAAAGCGGCGGCTCCGAGACGGTGATCGACGGGGAGACGAAACACGTCGCCTTCGAGTCGCCGATGCCGCGCGGCTTCGAGACCCGCGAGCGCGCGCTCGATGCGGCCAAGGAACACGTCCGGACCCAGTTCGCCCGCGTGGGCGTCCCCGAGGCCGAGGTCGACGTCGAGGTCCTGAAAGAAGAGCCGGGCGCCGAACACTCCTGATCTCCCGACCCGCTCGCGCGATCACTCGAAGTCCCCCCACCGCAGTTCGTCGTACCGCTTGACCTCGTCGCTGTCGAGCGCGTCCTCGAACTTCCGCCGGAGCGACGACTTCTCGCCGGCGCCGATCCGCGCGAGCTCGTCCGCCTTCGCGACCGCCTCGGGCGGCCCCCGCCGGGCCGCGACCTCGCCGACGAACTGCCGGGTCAGCGCCTCCCTGACCTCCGGGTCGCTCGCGAACGCGCGCGGCGTCTCGACGCGGTAGAGCACGTCGGTCTGCGGCTCGTAGATCGCGAAGAAGCACGTCTCGTACAGCTCGGGATCGAGCCGCCGCTCGACCCCGTAGGCGTCGCCGTCGGCCGCGACCGCGGCGTCGACGCCGCCCCGGGAGACGAACCAGTTCGTGAACGTCACCTCGTCGGTGCGGCGGCCCTCGCGACCGTGATTGGCAGCGTCCGCGGGGCCCGACGCGTCCGGCGCCTCCCGCCGGCGCTCCAACAGCCGGGTGAAGAACGCGGCGTCGTCGGTCCACGGGATGTCGATCCCGTCGTCGCGGTCGCGGAGCGTGCCGACGATCCGCTTCGAGGCGGGGTTCTTCACGAAGCCGCAGAGCGGCACCTCGCGCTCGACGAACGACTCCACGAGCCGGACGTAGTTCTCGACGACCGAGCGGGGCTTGAGCTCCTCGGCGAGCTCGCGGAGTTCGGCGTCGCGGTCGCGCCAGTTCAGCAGTTCGACCGGATACAGCGGGCCGTCGAGGATCAGCAGATCCGAGACCGACTCGGCGTGTTCGAGCGCGTGGGCGCTCTCGGCGAGGTAGAGCGCGAGCGCGTGGACGATGCCCTCGGCGTAGCGGTTCACGCGCGGGACATTCATCACGCGCCACCGGCAGTAGCCCTCGTCGAGCTTCCGCCAGGGCTCATCAAGCGGCACGGTCCCGTCGTTGACGTGCGTCGCGGCCACGATGCTCCGGTGGCGGTGGAGGTCCAGGTCCGAGGGGACGGCCGCCATCGCCGCCTGGGCGACGTCGACGACCAGGCCGTTCTTGAACGTCGTGGGGTTGATCGTCCCGGAGTCGAGCCCGTGGGTCGTCTCGAACGGCGCGGGCGCGAGCGCGGCGTCCTCGGCGTCGGCCGCGCGGAGGCGTCGCTCGTCGACCGGCTCGATCACGACGCGCCCGTCGGGGCCGTACAGCGGGTCCAGGAACTCCGACCAGATCCGCGCCGCGACGTCGACGTGGTCCGAGTCGTCCACCTGGCGCGCGAGGTAGGCGGCGAGGTCCGCGATGCTGTCGACGTGGACGGGATCGAGCGTCACGTCTCACCACTGGACGCGCGGCGAGAAAAAGCCCGCGTCGTCGGCGCGTAGCGACCCGAGCGCGGCGGGTCCCGAGTGGGAACAGTCATACGTCGCGACGACGTACGCCCGCCCGTGACAGTCACCGCGGTCGGGTTCGACCTCGACGAGACGCTCGCGGTCCCCACCCGGGACCGCGCGACGATCCTCGGGGACGCCGCCGAGACGGCCGACGCGCCGCCGCTCTCCCGCGAGGCCTACTTAGAAGCGCACCGCCGGAACCTCACCCGCGAGACACGCACGCCCATCTTCGCCGATCTGCTCGCCGACCACGACACCGACGTCGACCCCGAGCGCGTCGCGACGGCGTACCGCGAAGAGATCGCCGACGCGCTCGTCCCCGTCCCGGAGATCGAACCGTTCCTGACGCGGCTCCGATCGGAGTACCGCGTCGGCCTGCTCACGAACGGCCCCCGACTCGCCCAGCGCGACAAGCTGGCGACGCTCGGGTGGAACGATATGTTCGATACCGCGCTCGTCACCGGCGAACTCGACGCCGGCAAGCCCGATCCGGCCGCCTTCGAGGCGCTGCTCGACGCGCTCGGGACCGATCCCGGAGAGACCGCCTACGTCGGCGACGACGTCGACGCCGATATCGCCGGTGCCGCCGAGGCCGGCCTCGTGCCGATCCAGGTCCTCTACGAGGGCGGCCCCGAGCCCTCGCCGCGCGCCGCGGTCCACCTCCCGCGCGAGGACCTGGTGACGCGGCTTCCCGAGGTCCTCGACGGCCTCTGAGTTCGCCCTTCTGCGCTACTCGTCGCTCGCGCGCGCTTCCGTCATCTCCGAGACGACGGCCCGCCACACCGGGAGCGTCCGCTTCACTTGTGCGCCGTCCTCGACGAAGACGAGCGTCTTCGGCGGGCGGACGGCCTTCGGGCGCACGCGGAGCCCCGCCTCGTCCGCGGCGTCTGCGGCGGCCTCGACCGCGCGCGCGAACTCGATGCGGACCCGATCCGGTTGGACGAACACCGACGCGACGCGGTCGCCGTCGCCGCGAGCGGGCTCGATCGCGTAGGCGAACGCTCCGTCCGGAGTCGGCTCCACGTCGGGGTCGGCGTCGGTGACCGCGAGCGCGTCGAAGTCGTCGTGGCCCGTCACCTCGCTCGCGAGGAACTGCGCGATGCGGCGCCCGTCGGTCAGTCGGTCCTCGACCATAGGTGGCCTTGCCCGCGGGGCGAAAAGAGGGCTCCGTTCGCCGTCGCGGCCACACAGCGTTGTTGTCACTCCCGGAGTTCGTCGCGCGCCGCCCGCGCCGCGTCGCCGACGTCGACGCCGCGGCGGCGGGCGTATAGCGCCGCGGCCGCCTCGACGGCGATGCCGAGCCGCCGCTGGGTCTCGTTGATTGCGGCGACCGCCTCCTGTTTGTCGTGGCCGTCGGCGACGAGCGCATCGAGGATCCGCTCGAAGGTCGACTGCTCGCGGAGGATCGACTCGTCGGGCTCGAACTCCTCGGGTACCGAGACCGACGCGGGATCGAACTGCGCGACCACGTCGCCGTCCTCGCGGGCGAGCAGGCCGCGGCCCGCGCCGACGTCGATGAGTCGCTTCGCCTGGTCGGGCGAGAACCAACTCCGGTCGAGCGCGAGCGCGACGACGAACTCGCCCTCCCCGAGCCGCGTCGTCCCCTGCTGCTTGAACGGGACCGCGACGGCGACTTCGAGGCTCATACGCGCACGAGGAACGCCCGGAACAAGAGTCTCCGGATTCGGTCCGAATGTCGGATCGGCTCGGCGGAATCGACCCCGGCGGCCGATCAGAACTGGCCGACCGTGCCGACGAGCAACATCGCCGCCGCGACGACCGACGCGACGCTGCTGGCGACCGCGAGCGGGACCGCCGACGCGAGGCCGACCGCGCCGCCGCAGACCAGACTCAGTCCCATTCCACCCAACACGTAGTCGTACTGCGTCGGCGCTCCCCGTGGCGCGTCCATTGGTAATTACATCTAATTAGAACGCGTGGTAAATATCTTGTGACAATTACCGCGAGTGAACCGGGCGCCGACGGCGGTTCCCGAGGGCGAGTAGCGCGATGGTCGCGGCGGCCGCTACGATCCGCCCGATCGGCCCCGCGTGAGCGCCCACAGCACGAGGAGGACGCCTTCGATCCGCGCGGCGGTGTAAATCCACGAGCGCAGTTCGCCGTCGTCGTCGGTCGCAAGCGCCATCCAGAAGTCGACCACCCGACGCGGGGCGAGCAGTTCTGCGAGTCCGAACGCGAGCGCGGTCACTCTGAGGAACATAGCTACGTGTTGGACGTCCGAGGAGTTAAGCCCGGTCGTGGTTCCCGTTCGACGAGGAGGCGAGGTGCTCGCGGAGCTCTCCGGTCGTCACCGCGCTCGCGTCCGCGTCCGCGGAGTCGTCTCCCTCCCCGGGAAGGACGACGGTCGCGCCCGCGAGGATCGGGGCCACGAGCCCCGAGGCGACGACGAGCGGGTCCGCGAACGGGCCGTCGACGACGACGTCGGTGCCGGGACGGAGGTCGGCCTCGGCGACGACGGTCTCGGCCGCCGCGAGCAGGTCCCGATGCGAGTACGTCCGCCCGTCGGCGACGAGCACGGGGTCGCTCGAGTCGACGCTCGCGGGGTGGACCGCGGGGTTCTCGCTCCAGACCTCCGACTCCCAGTGGGTCGTCGCGGGCGCATCGGGCGGGCCGCCGTGGACGGCGAGGCGATGGCCCGGCGGGAGGTCGAAGTCGGCCTCGCGGTCGACCGGCGCGAGGACGGCCCGCGGCGGATCGCCGGTCCCGTCGGTCGCGTCCGCAAAGCGGGTCACGGCGCCCAACTGCGCCGCCCCGTAGAACGCGAGCACGGGCTCCGGGAGGGCGTCGGGAACGACGAGGACCTCGTCGTCCGCGCGGACCCCCAGGTAGCGGAGGACGTTGCCGGACTTGTACGAGGTGGTGACGAAATCGCGGTAGCTGTACGTCCGTCCGGGGCCCTCGGCGCGGAGCGCGGTCCCCGAGGTCCGCCGGTCGCGGGCGACCAGGTCGCCGATCGTCGCCGGGTCCGAGGGCGGCGCCGGGAAGTCGTCGGTCCCGTTCCCGTCCGGATGGGCGGTCATACCGGATGGTCGGCGCGGCGACGCAAAAACGCCGTCGCCTGTCGCGGCCCCGGGCCGTCCACGAGCGCCTACGGGCTCAGGGCGCGCCCGCGACGACGAGGGTGCTGTCCTCGTCGGCCGTCAGCGTCCGGACCGCCTCGGGCGCGACGCGGACGGCGTCGCCCGGGTCCAGATCGACCGCGTCGCCGTCGACCTCCAGGCTCGCGGCGCCGTCGACCAGGTAGTACACCTCCTCGTGACCGCGGTCCTCGTGGTCGTGCTCCATTCCCTCCCAGCCGGCGTCGACCTCGACGACGGTGAAACCGAGGTTCTCGCAGTCCAGTTCCTCCCGGAGGAAGAACATCCCGGGGGCCTTCTCGTCGCCGTCGGTGTAGTGGGATTTCGTGTGCGACATCGCCCGTGACTACGGTCGAGCGGCACCTGAAAGTGGGGGTCCCGGCGAGCGGTCGGCGCGTACCCAGATATTTGGTGCCGAGCGGTCTGGGAGCCACTATGAGCGAGGGCTTCAGCGCCGTCGATCCCGAGGGCGTTCCGAAAGAGCAGTTCGACACCTGCGAGACGTCGGTCCGGAAGCTCACAGAGCGACTCGGCGCCACGGAGCTCCGGCTGAATCAGGTGATCGTAGAGCCCGGAGAGGTGACCACGCCGCACACCCACGAGGGCCAAGAGGAGGTGTTCGTCGCGATGACCGACGGGCAGGTCGGTATCGAGGGCGAGGTTCACGACGTCGCCGAAGGGGAGGTCGTGCGCGTCCACCCCGACACGGCCCGGAATCTACTGAACCACACCGACGAGACGCACGTCTGGCTGGCGTTCGGCGCGCCGCCGGTCGGCTCGGTCGAGGACTTCGGCTCGTACGTCGTCGAGGACGGCGACTGAGCCCCGCAGGTCAGTCACCCCTCCGGGGCCAGATCGCCGCGCGCGACCGGGACCACCGCGCCGCCCTCCTCGATCTGAATCCGGTCGGCCGTCGCGCGGGCCTGCAAGTGCAGCATCGAGGGTCGGCCCATCTCGTAGCCCTGCTCGACGCGGACGTCGATCTCGTCGGTGCCGAGCACCCCGTGTCGGACCAGGTAGGCCGCGAGACACCCGTTCGAAGAGCCGGTCGCGGGATCCTCGGGCACCCCGTAGAACGGCGCGAACACCCGGACCGCGAGGTCGCTGTCGTCGTCGCGGGGGTCCCGACAGAACGCCAGGACGTTCTTGGCGTCGCGGTCGCCGGTCACGGCGTCGTAGGCGTCGCGGTCGACGTCGATGTCTGTCAGCGCCGCCCGCGATTCCAGCGGCACGACGATCGTCGGCAGGCCCGTCGAGACGACCTGCACCGGCCAGTCGGTGTCGAGATCCGCGAGGTCCAAGGAGAGCACGTCCGCCAGAGTTTCGTGAGACAGTTCGGCGCCGAACTCCGGCGGCCACTGGGACATCCACAGCGTCTCGCGCCCGTCGCGCTCGCGGACCTCGACGGGAATTTCGCCGACGTCGAGATCCAGCGTCACGGAGTCGGGTCGCCCCGCGGCGATCTGTTCGCGGACGACGTGGGCCGTCCCGAGCGTGGGGTGGCCGGCGAAGGGGAGCTCCGCCTCGGGCATGAAGATCCTGACCCGCCAGGCGCCGTCGGACCGCTCGCCGACGAACGTCGTCTCCGAGAAGCCGATCTCCGCCGCGAACGCCTGCATCTCCGCGTCGGTGAGCGAGCCCGCGTCTTCGACGACCGCCAATTGGTTTCCAGCGTACCGTTCCCGCGCGAACACGTCGACGAGGTGGAGGGCGTTGCGCATAGGCGTCGGATGCGGTACCGGTCGATAAATCGTTTGTCCCGGGAGCGATCGCGGTCCGTTGCGGCGGTGCGGAAAGCCGTCCCTGTCGCACCGCGAGACTCGCGTCGCGAGTCTCGCGGCTTTTTTCCTCCAGGTTTTTTGACCGGGGTTGAGCGCCGCCTGCGGCGGCGCGAGGCCCCGGTCAAAAAAGGTGGATTAGAAAGAGTTCTTGATCTTCTCGAAGAAGCCCTCGCTCACGTCGATGTCCTCGCCGCCGGCCTCGGCGAACGCCTCGAGGGCCTCCTTCTGCTCCTGATTGAGGTCCTCGGGCGTGACGACCTGGACCTGGACGTAGAGGTCGCCGTGGCCGCGGCCGCGGAGGTGGGGCATCCCCTCGCCGCGCACGCGGAACTCCTCGCCGCTCTGGGTGCCGGCGGGGATCTCCAGTTCGGCGGCGCCGTCGACGGTCGGGACCTCGACGGTGGCGCCGAAGACCGCCTTCGGGAAGGAGATGGGAAGGCGGTGATAGAGATCGTCCCCGTCGCGCTCGAAGGTGTCGTGGTCCCGGACCGAGACGTCGATCAGGAGGTCGCCGTTGGGGCCGCCGTTCTCGCCGGGCGCGCCCTCGCCCTCCATCCGGAGCGTCTGGCCGTCGCGGATACCCGGCGGGATGTCGACCGACAGCGTCGCCTCCTCGCGGGTGATGCCGTCGCCGCCGCAGGCCGAACAGGTCTCGCTGTAGCTCTCGCCCGAGCCGTCACACCGCGGGCACGTCTGGGTCTGCTGGACGCGACCGAGCGGGGTGTCGCGGACGGTGGTGGTCTGGCCGCGGCCGTTGCACTCCGGACAGGTGTTGACGTCGGCGTCCGCGGGGTGCCCGCGGCCGTTGCACTCCGAACAGCGCTCGGGGCGGGTGACGGTGAACTGCTTTTCGACGCCCTCGTAGACCTCTTCGAGGTCGAGGGCGACCTGCGTGCGGAGGTTCTGGCCCTGTCGCGGACGGTTGCCGCGCTGGCCGCCGCCCTGCCCGCCGCCGAAGAACTGATTGAAGATGTCCTCGAAGGGGCTGCCCTGTCCGCCGCCGCCCATTCCCCCGAATGGATTGCCGCGGCCCTGCCCACCGCCGCGGCCGCCGGCGCCGCCCTCGAAGCCGCCGCGCTTTTCGGCCTGCTCGAAGCGCTCGTGGCCGAGCTGGTCGTACATCCGGCGCTTCTCGTCGTCGGTGAGGACCTCCTTGGCCTTCTTGATCTTCTTGAACTTCTCCTCGGCGTCGGGGTCGTCGGAGACGTCCGGGTGATACTCCGCGGCCTTCTTGCGGTAGGCCTGCTTGATCTCGTCCTCGGACGCGTCCCTGGAGACGCCGAGCAAGTCGTAGAAGTCCTCGCTCATTCGTTGTCGCAGTCGTTGTCGGTTGAGGTACTTCAACGGAACGGGTTTCGGAACCTCGGTCAGGCCCCTCGGGAACCACTTTTGTATGCGCCGGGCGAGGGGTCGATATGAAGGCCGTCACCATCACCGAACACGGCGACCGCGACGTCATCGAGTACGCCGAAGTGCCCGACCCCGAGGTCGGACGCGACGACGTCCTGGTGGACGTGAAGGCCGCCGCGCTGAATCACCTCGACGTCTGGACCCGGAAGGGGCTGGGCTTCGATCTGGAGTTCCCTCACATCCCCGGCAGCGATATGGCCGGCGTCGTCGAGGCGGTCGGAGAGGACGTGACGCGCTTCGAGCCCGGCGACCGCGTCGCGCTCACCGCGGGCGTCACGGGCGGCGACGGCCCGACGGCCGGCTCGATCGCCTCACGACGCGACGACCCGACGCTCGCGCCGGACTCCAGCATCATCGGCGAGCACTCTCCCGGCGTCCACGCCGAGTACGCGGCCGTCCCCGCGGCGAACCTGCTTCCCGTCCCCGAGGGCGTCGCCTGGGAGGTCGCGGGATCGGCCTCGCTCGTCTTCGGGACCGCCTGGCGAATGCTGATCCACCGCGCCGAGGTGCGGGCGGGCGAGCACGTCCTCGTCCACGGCGCCTCCGGCGGCGTCGGCCACGCCGCCGTCCAGATCGCCGCCCACGCCGGCTGTGAGGTGTACGCGACCGCCTCCTCCGAGGAGAAACTGGCGTACGCCGCCGAGTGCGGCGCGGACCATCTGATCGATTACGAGGCGACGGACTTCGCCGAGGAAGTCCACGAGATCACGGGGGGCCGCGGCGTCGACGTCGTCGTCGACCACGTCGGCGAAGCCACCTACGAGGGCTCGCTGCAGAGCCTCCGCAAGGGCGGCCGGTTCGTCACCTGCGGGGCGACCACGGGGCCGGATCCGGACGCGGCGCTGAACCGGATCTTCTGGAATCAGTTGGAGGTCATCGGATCGACGATGGCGACGCCCGAGCAGGTCGAGGAGGTGCTCGGCCTCGTCTGGGACGGCACGTTCGAGCCGCGGATCCGCGCGACGCTGCCGATGAGCGAGTCCGCGCGGGCGCACGAGCTGATCGAGAACCGTGAGGGCTTTGGCAAGGTGGTCGTAATCCCGGACAGTGAGCTCTGACGACGAGGGATACGTCCATCACCCGGGAGCCGTCGACGGCGACAGCGACGCGCCGGGCGGGGAGGCGGCCGCGGACAGCGCCGAGAAGGACGACTTCGGCACCCGCGGCTGGGCGCTCGTCGCGACTCTCGTCGTCTGTCTGCTCGTCGTGCCCGGGATCATCTACGTCCGGCCGGGCGTCCTCTCGGCGATCGGCGTCCCGTACATCGCCTCGCTGCTCGTCCTCCCGCTGCTCCCGGCGGCCGCCCTAGGGCTGGTTGCCGTCTGGGCGATGACCGCCGGCGGCGACGGCGAGCGATAGCCCGCGAGATCGCCGGACGGTCCGCGCTGTTTGCGCTTCGATTTGTAGGTTTGCGAAAAGACTTATCACCCAGTATGCGTGACAACATCTCGCACAGATGTTCGGATCGTTCTCCACGAGCTACTACCTCGGACGGCTGTACGTCGAGCCGTCCGACAGGGACGTGCCCGCGATCCAGCGGGCGGACCACGAAGCGATGAACGAGCGTCTCTACGGCGGCCACGGCCTGTTCCGCGTCGACGCGCCGCTCGTGATGAAGCTCGATACGGGACACATCCCCGTCCTCGGCGACGAGGACGTCCCCTCCGGGACGCTCGCCGTCCCCGAATCGGTCACCGACGAGAACCTCCCGGCCGAGCGCGACGTGTTGCTCGCGAAGGGCGAGCGCGCCGCCGAACTGCTCAAGTACTCCGGCTATCAGTTCGGCGACGACGCGGCGGTGGCTTGAGGCGCGTCGGATCGAACGCGACGCGTCCGACAGTATAAGTAGCCCGCGGCCGCGCCTCGGAGTATGCTCGACGAGTTGCTCGGCAGGGCGGAGCTCAAAGCCCGGATCGAGGAACTGGAGGAGGAAAAGCGCCATCTCGAACGCCGCGCCGAGGCCGAAGAGGAGCGCCGCTCGGAGGCGGTCCGCAAGCGCCAGGAGGCCGAGACCGAGATCAACCGCCTCGAAGACCGGATCGAGGGCCTCGAAGAGCGCGTCGAACGGCTCTCCGGCGAGGACTCGGACGTGTCGTTCCGCGGGACCGCGGACCTCCGGGGCGCGCGACGGGACGAGATCCTCTCGCGGCTGGACTCGTTCGCGACCGACGCCGAGGGCGCGCTCACGGCGATGGTCCGCGAGTCGGTCCCCGACCCCGTTTCGGAGGCGCTCGGCGAGCGCGCGGCGCTCGTCCGCCGAGCCACGCCCTGTCTGGTCTGCGTAGACGACGCGGGCCTCGTCGCCGCCGCGCTCGATCCGCCGACGGCGCCCGCGGCCTTCGCCGAGTGGGGCGAGGGGTTCCGCCTCGACCGCGCGTGGTTCGTCCCGGAGAATCCGGTGTGGGTCGCGCTCGTCCGCTCGGACCTGTTCGCGCTCGGCGCCTACGACGGCGCGGACGTCACCCTCGTCGACGACGTCGAGTCCGACGTGATGGGGACGCACTCGAAGGGCGGCTTCTCGCAGGCGCGGTTCGAGCGGCGCCGCGACCAGCAGGTCGACGACCACCTCGACCGGGCCCGCGAGGTGCTCGAAGCGCATCTCGGCGGCGCGGACGGGGCGGCGGAGGACGCGAGCGCGCTGCCGTCCGCGGACGCCGACGTGGTCGTCCTCGGCGAGGAGACCGTCCTCGGTCGGTTCACCGACCTCGCGGACCGGACCGCCGCCGTCGACGCGACGGGCGAGCCGGGACCGGCGCTCGGAGACGCAGTCCGGGAGTTCTGGACGACGCGGCTGTGGCTCCTCTGATACTGGCGGTTCACAGTTTCGGAGGATAGGCCAGTTTTGGACTGAGTCACCGTCGATTCGTTTTCCATTCATCAATAGAGCACCCATCTTGAATTGTCCTGGTCCAATCTGCCAATAAAGCGTCCAAAATTTGCTGGATTCTGGAGTCGCTGAACAGCGTTACCACTCTCAGGTGGCAAACCCGTAGGGGAGCGACCGGTCAGTCGGGTGGGATCAGCGCCGAAACGACAATCTCGACGCATTCGCCCGCGGTCAACACGGGCGCATAGTCCATCTCGTCATCAACGCCCGCCTTCAGCAGGAAATCCGTGAACCGCCAGATGTTGTAGAGCAAGACCGCGAACACGAAGTAGAACAACCGCACGCGGTAGTCTTTCGAGGAGGTCTTTGCGAGGAAATCGTTCTTGATGGACTTGTACTCGTTTTCGATCTGCCATCGGCGACTGTACCGCCGACAGAACGGCTCCGCCTCATCGGGCCCGACTCTGAGATTCGTCGCAAACACAGCAGTTCCATCGCCTTTCGTCGACGGGACGTACAGAAACTGCATCGAGTGTTCTCCCGACTCAATATGTACAGAGGCCGATTCGACGGCCACGTCTTCCCCATCACTCTCCATCGTCTCAATCACCTCCTTCTCCGTACTGGTGATTCGCTTCGGGATGAGGTAGTTCACACCGAGATTGGACAACGTCTGAAAGACACGCATCGAGTCGAACTCGCGGTCGCAGAGCACTGTCTCGATTGGAACTAGCTGTTTCGCTCGCCGAACCAATCGACGGACGACGCGGTGGATCTGATTGGGCAGGTTGTCGTCCCAGGCTGAACTCTCTCGAACTGGTTCGATCGCCAGGACGAGCGGGATGTTCTCACCCACTACCGACAACGTCGCGAATTTGAATGCTCGCTCCTCGTCGCCTTGCATCTCACTGACTATAGGCATTCCTTCGACGTCGCCGTAGTAGGGGACAGTCGTGATGTCGATCGCTGCTGTCACTGGACGTCTAAACGATGCTTCATCAGCGATGGCAGACAGCAAGCGGTCGCTGGCGTGGTCGAACCCCTCAACGAGTTCCGTGGGATCAAACTGCTTGACCGCCCGCAGGTGCGTGTCGCCATGCGGCCTGCACTCTCGGCCACGGCGGTATTGGAAGCGAGCGGCTCCTTGCGCAGTCCCACAACCAACCATCCCTATGAACGTCTGTAACTCGAAGAACCGAGTATCTTCGTAGGAGGCGTTCTGCGCTCGCCCGGAGTCGAACCCATCGAACCCGTGGTCTCGTGCAAGGCGTGTCGTCCGGCGAATCTGCTCGTCCGAGAACTCAGTACTCGTAGACTCGTCCTGCTCATCATCTTCAGCTGACTCCGGCTTCGAGTCTGTGACCTCCTCTTTGGGGCGTACAGCGGGGACAGTAGGACCGTAGTCGTGGAGTTCCTTGACGACAAAGTGGGCGGCGACGGTCACGTACTCGTGAACGCCATCATCGAAGCGATTTCGCCAAGTCCGCGAAAGCACTGATTTGTCGGGGACATGATCCAGTCCGAACGGCTCGGCGAGTTCCTGATACGTTTCGAGAGTCCGGTAACTGTCACCCGTGATTTCCCGATAGATGAAACGCCGGAGCATCCCTTGGAACGAATCTGGTGCTGGGTGCCAGTCCGGATAGCCGTCATCGAGATGCTCGATATAGATGGTGACCTCGCTCACAGCCGCCCGGAGACACACTCCATCTTGTAGTGCTTCCCTGAGTTCGATTCCTGTCTTGTAGGCGTGAGTCATCCGGGAGGCGCGATCCGAAAGCGGGTCCAGCGTCTCCGACATCGATTCGCGTTTGTGTCGGCGTGATAGAAGTAGCCGCGATCCTGTCTATACCAATAATCCTCCCTCGATAGGAGGCTCCTAAGGGCTTTGCAGGCCAGCGCAGAACCATCGGATTGAAGCGACTGGTCGTGAAAGCCAGGTCACATACCCAACCAAGTCGATGAGTGAACCGGATCAGTCGCCAACGCCCGACCGCCTGGCTGCCCTTTTCGAGGAGGGAAACCACCAGGAAGCTGTAGCGTGTCTCGACCGGCTCGGTGCGGCTGATGCTGAGACTCGCAAGCGTTCACTGCGAGCCGTTCGTGGTATAGCTGAAGAGCCACCACACTCTTTCGACGGCCTCGCTGGGCCGCTTTCGACGTTTCTGACTGACGAAGACCGCGCGATCAGATTAACGACCGCGAAGCTGTTCGTCACGCTCGCGCAGTCCGAACCGGCAGCCGTCCTGCCAGCCATCGAGGCCCTCGCCGATCGGCTGGCCGACGACGAGGAGTTCTACTACGTCCGGGCGCGAAGTGCGGAAGCACTCGGCTACGTCGCGGTCGACTCGCCCGAGGAAGTCACTGATCCGGAGACGCTGGCCGACCTTCGCATCGGCTTGGAGTTCGACGAACCCGAAGTCAAGGAGAAACTCGCGAAGGCGTTGGCCCACGTCGCACTCGGCGACCCGCGTCGGCTTCGTCATCAGGTCAACTCGTTGGCCGAGCACCTCGACGACGAGAACGAACTCGTCCGATACCACCTCTGTACGGCACTGGTAGTCGTCGGGTGTGAGTATCCAGACAAACTGGCCGAGGCGGCGGAACCGCTCCAGGAGCGACTCGGTGACGAGAACCCGTACGTGCAGGGGCGGGCGGCCGAAGCGCTCGGACTACTTGCCACGTCCGAGACTGGCGCTGGGTCAGAGTTCGACCCCGATGATGTTGCGGGCACGCACGAGGACCCGCCGACCTTCCTGACCGACCGACTGGCGTTCTGCCGACGGCAGGTAGCCAGCGACCAGTCCGCGGACGCTCCCGAGAGGGTCGGCACAATCGAATCGATTCGAGACGGGACGGACGCCGTTGTCGAGGAGATGACTGCTCCTGACGGCGATGCGTGTCCGCACTGTGGGCTCGACCTACCTGAAAATGGGCCGCCGATGTGTCCGCGCTGCGGTGCGCCTCGCTGATATTTTGGCCTGCCTAAAATTCGGAACGTTTTTCGGTATTTAGGCTATCCTAAATCGTATGGCAGACGATTCCAGCGATCACGGGACACCAACGCGGCGTGACTATATGAAGTACGGCGGCGCGGTCGTTGGCGGTAGCCTCTTGGCAGGCTGTACCGGCGGGAGCGGAGATAGCAGTCCCGAAGGCGAGACATCGACAGACGAAACAGCGGAGTCATCCGGGGACCAGTCATATTCGGTCACAATCGAGCCGACCGGACGAGTAGAATTCGACGAGGTACCTGAAACCTGGGCGAGCTTGGACGCTGCCGAAGCGGACATGGCATACGCACTCGGACAGGGTGACGGACTCGTCGCATACGGTGAACCCAAAAAGCTCGCAGGATTTACACGTTGGATGGACCAACTTCCGGACGTGACGTTCGATCCGACGGACGCAATCCGACTTAAAGTGGGTGGCACCGTCGACCCGGAACTGTTCTACGAAGCGGATGCGGATGTCCATCTCATCGATCCAAACACACTGCGAATCGGCGACGGAGCACGCTGGAGTAATGAAGAGATCGGTGAAGTGTCGGATCGAGTTGGCCCGTTTATTGGGCACTTTAACCGGACACCACGTCCCGAAGAGTATCCCGAGTATCCGATGTATTCGCTGTATGAACAGTTCGAAAAGTACGCCCAGGTGTATCAACAACAGGAACGATTCGAGGCGTTCGAAACGGTTCATGACGAACTCCTCTCCGAGATCCGACCGGAACTTCCGCCCGAGAGCGAGCGCCCAACTGTTGGAATGTTTACTGGTGGTTTCAAGCCGGATGAAGGTCGGTTCGATGTACGGGATTTTATTCGGGGTGGAACTGAAGGGAAGCAATACCGTGACCTCGGCGCAATAAACGCGTTTGAGGACGCACTTGAGGGACGATCATATAAAGCGACTATCGACTACGAACTCCTGTTGGAAGTTGATCCGGATGTCATTCTCATCCAGTGGGGTGCGGAACACCCGAGGGAGCGATACGAGAACCGTTTTTTCGAACCGCTCAGAAAAAACGAGTTTGGCGCACAGCTCACTGCAGTACAAAACGGCCGGCTGTATATGGGTGCTGACCCGGCACAGGGGCCGATTTTCAACCTGTTTAATACCGAAATGCTTGCCAAGCAGCTCTATCCCGAGCAGTTCGGAGAGTGGAAAGGACTTGGGGAGCATACCGACGCAGAACGACTGTTCGACCGCCAGCGGGTTGCAGACATCATCAATGGGAACCTCTGAAACCACCGAGTACGATATCGTCGTCATCGGCGGCGGCCACGGGGCTCGCGTCGGCCTCGATGTCGTCACCGACTACCGCCGGGTCGAAGAGGGACTGTGGGAGGCCGCCGCCGACCACACCAACTGGGTGGTCCAGCAGGGTCGCTACGCCGGTGACGACTGGCTCGAACGCAGCGCCGAGTACACCATCGAGTCCGCTTCCGACGGCCTAGACGACGAGTTTGTCCAGCGCAAATCCCACGAGCTCGCTAAGGAGCAACAGGGCTGGCAGGTCGACGAGGCGGAAGTCGAACACCGTACTGAGCGTGCCCATCGACGGCTACTCGACCACGTCGACGACGACCTGATCCGAGAGCACGCAGCCGATCTCGACGTTCCGGAGGTGCCCGGATAGATGGCGACCGAAACCGCCTCAGAAACCGATGTGACCAGCTGGCGCGAGCAGTGGTTCGGCTGGTTCGACGGCTCGCTGTTCACGCTCATCGTCGGCAGCCTCGCCGTCATCGTCGGCAGTGGCCTCGTGCAGGTGAGCTTCGGCGCGTTCTCGATGAGTATCGTCGAGGCGTGGCAGGCCGTCTTCAACCCAAACGTTATTTTCAACGCCCAGGCGTGGGAAGCGTTCCTACTGGGCGCGGAGGTCCCGGAGATGAACAAGCGCAGTCTCATCGTCTGGAACATCCGGCTGCCACGCGTGTTCGTCGGGGCGCTGGTCGGGATGAACCTCGCCGTCTCGGGGGCGATATTCCAGTCGGTCACCCGGAACGAACTCGCCAGCCCGTTCATCCTCGGCGTCTCCTCCGGGGCAGGATTAATGATCCTGCTGACGCTGGTCGTCTTCTCGGGGCTGGCGGCGTTCCTGCCGCTGATCGCCTCCGTCGGCGGTGCTGTTGCGTTCCTGATCGTCTACGCCATCGCCTGGAAGAACGGCACCTCGCCCGTCCGACTCGTGCTCGCGGGCGCCATCGTCGGCACCGTCTTCGGAAGCGTCCAGACGGGGCTGTTCTTCTTCGCCGACGACATCGGTGTCGTCCAGTCCGCCATCGCCTGGACCACCGGCTCGCTGACGGGCACCGACTGGGAGCAGGTACGGATGGCGCTGCCGTGGACGGCCGTTGCGATGCTGCTCGCACTAATCAGTTCCCGCCAGCTGAACGTCCTCCTGCTCGGAGAACAGACCGCGAGTTCACTGGGGATGAGCGTTGAGAAAGTTCGCTTCGCGCTCTCCGGAGTCGCGGTGCTGGCGGCGTCTGCGAGCATCGCGGTGGCGGGGATCGTTGGCTTTGTCGGTCTCATCGTCCCGCACATAGTCCGCAACATCGTCGGCAGCGATTACAAGAAACTCGTCATCGGCTGTGTGTTCGCCGGCCCGGCACTGATGGTCGCCGCCGACGTGGGAGCGAGACTCGCGCTCAATCCCGTCCAGATCCCCGTCGGCATCGTCACGGGGCTGATCGGCGGCCCATACTTCCTCTACTTGATGCGCAAGCAGGACGAGATGGGTGAAATCTGATGTCACACGACCAAACCACGGATCCACGGACGAACGGGAGCAGCTCAGCGAGCACAACCGACGAGCAGTCCGGAAGCGAAACCGGTGGAAGTCTCGACGGTGAGGGGCTCGTTCTCTCGTATCCGAGTAGCGACGGTCCGATCATCGACGGCGAGTCTTTCACGGCCAAACAAGGAGCCGTGACGGCGCTGATCGGCCCGAACGGCTCCGGCAAGAGCACGCTCCTGAAGGGACTCTCCGACCAGCTCGCCCCCGATGCTGGCTCCGTGCTCGTCGACGGCCGAGCGATCGAGACGTTCGACAAGAAAGAGCTCGCTCGGACGATGGGGCTGCTCTCACAGGAGAGCACCTCGCCCAACAGCATCACCGTCGAGGACCTCGTCTACCACGGCCGCTACCCCCATCGCGGGTTCTTCGAGAGCGTCACCGACGAAGACGAGCAGGCCGTCGAGCGTGCCATGGAGCTGGCCGGCTGTGAGCATCTGCGCGACCGCGAAGTGGGCAGTCTCAGCGGCGGGCAGAAACAGCTCGCGTGGATCGCGATGGTGCTTGCCCAGGACACCGACGTGCTCCTGCTCGACGAGCCGACGACGTTCCTCGATCTGCACCACCAACTCGAGGTGATGGAGATCGTCGAAACCCTCCGCACGGAGAGCGACATCACCGTGGTCGTCGTCCTCCACGACATCCAGCAGGCGGCGCGACTCGCCGACGAGATGGTCGCGCTCAAAGACGGCGCGATTCAAGCGCGTGGCACGCCCGAAGAGGTCGTCACCGAAGAGCTGCTCGCGGAAGTGTTCGAGATCGACGCCGAGATTGATCTCACGCCGCATGGCCCACGAATCGAGCCGCTCAGAGCGCGCCACGACGACGAGGAACGCGAACGGCCGGCCAAGCCTGTCGCCCAGGCCGACGGCGGGGAGGACTGATGGCCGCCAGCGGCGAGTTCGGAACCGAACTGGACGCCTACCGCGAGCAGGTCGAGCGTCCCCTGTGGCGACTCTTCGGCGCCTATACACCCGACCACGCGCTGTGGCTCACGATTGGTCTGGTCACGAGCGTGCTCGCGTACGGAACGGTACATCGTGACGCCCATCGTGCTCGGGACGACCATCGACGCGGTGTTCACCCAGGAGAGCGCGTACGCGCTGCCAATCGTCCCCGACGCGTGGTCGCCGTAGCACTGGCGCCGACGACAGAGGCGTCGTTCACTCCAGAACTCAAACAAATGGTCCTCGCCGAAGCGCAATCCCGACGGGCGGAAGCGACCGCGTTACAGAACGCACTGGAACGCGAGGAAACCCACCTCGGCGAAGCGAGCGACGCGGTCCATGACATCATCGCGTGGATCGTCAACGCGAACGAGACGCCGCTAACCGACCTCGGCTTCGACGCGTTGCAACAGCGCCACGAGACGTTGGTCAGCCATCGCGCCTCCTGTGAAGATGTGGCCCGCGACCGCCAGGAATTTCTCAAAGAGGCGACAAACAACGGTGTCGACGCTGGCGTCCGCCATCGAAGTCTCATCCCGTACCAATATCAGGATTTTCCGGTCGACCATCCGGTGCTCGCAACGGTCGCGACGCTCGATGAAACGTGTGAAGAATGCCAACGAACCGTGCGAGACCACTTGGGCCGGAGGGCATGACCGATGGGTGAGGGACCTCGTCGACAGCGTGCAAAGGCGTGGGTGTACGCTGCACTGTTCGGCCCCGATGACTGTTCTGATGCCGACACCGAAGTGATCGACGAGGAGGTACCCAACAGCACTCTCACGCGAGACCAGTCCGAGGAACGATGAGCAAAGCTGCACAGTATCTACTGTCCGTGTACATCCTCGGTCATCAGGACGACCCACCGATCCGGACGAATGCGGTGGCAGAGACGCTGGACCGCTCGCCGGCGACCGTCACTGAAACGTTCCAGCGACTCGAGGAGGATGGGCTCGTTGAGTACGAGGCATACAAAGGAGTGACGCTAACAGACGCAGGGCGCGAGCGTGCTGAAGAACTGCACGAAACCTACGTGACCATCTCGTGGTTCTTCCGGAGCCTCTTGGAGTTGGACGACTACGAGAGCGAGGCGATGGAACTGGCCGGACTCGTGAGTCCGACCGTTGCCAAGCGCCTCGCGGACACATTACCCACTGAGACGGACGCCTCATCACATTCCGGGGGCGAAAACTCGTCGACGACGACCGATACCGAGACTTCCTGACCGCAGCCAACATCGATGGACGATGCGTCCCGACCCCGAGATCGGTCAGTACAATCGAGCGGTAGCGGACGTCGTACGGTAGTGAGACCAAAATGTGTGAACAGCAGCGGCCCAGCCCACTTTTAGGCGGTGCGAAAAATTGCTAGATTCCATAAATGACGTGCCGCTTATTTTGATATTCGGACTTTAGAATCTCTGTGGCCGGTATTTTTAGGCCCACCTAATACAAAAGTTTTATGACACTATGGTTCCAACGTGAGAGTGTTATGAGCGCAGAAGGACTCGAACGACAGACGCGAAGTTACCTGAGCAACGAAGTTCCCCAGATTCAACAACACGGCGGCAACTTCGAAATCCGCGACGTCGACGAGGAAGCAGGGACGGCGACCGTTGTGATCGGTGGCGCCTGTTCGGGATGTGGTATCGCTCCGATGACGATGAAGGCCATCGAACGCCGACTCCCCGAGAGCGTCGAGGGTCTCGAAGATGTCGAGGTCGTCCGGTCAGGCGGCCCGCGTGCTGCGGTAATGCCCTCAAAGACCGACGAGATGGACGAGATGGACGAATACGAGGATTACAGCCCACCGTTCTAGACGACTGAATTGGGCGACTCAACCTTTTGAGTAATTGTGCCCTGTTATGCGTCTATAGCTAATACTCTCGGTAATACCGTTCAGATGTATTTATCGGCTGAATACGGCCTATTCGGACCCGCTATGGTAGGAAATTCTTGTTTTAAAGAAACTCGTATTGCTTGATCTTGGGAGAGCAAGAGCGTCAGCTACGTATTCTTCCGATCTAACACTACTAGGCATAATTTGATCGAGAATATTACTATTGGGCTTATCTAAAGACGTGTGATGCACTCTCTATCTACTATTCTATTCGACGGACTTTAGCTGAATTGAGGCGCTAAGCCCCCTTCCTCAGCGAGCGCCGACCGAACGGGAGGGGATACAGCGCCGCACAGTTCTCATTCACGATTCGGTGGCAGGCCCACAGGCCCACCCAATCACAACGTTTGTTGCAGTAGGGTAGCATAGTATTGACCGAACCCAATGGAGTACGACCTCGACTCGGGAGCGCACTCGACGTTTTCCCTGCACTACCACCTGATACTCACCACGAAGTATCGGCGCGGAGTGCTAACCGAGGAGCGAACCCAATTCATTCACGAGGTCATCAGCGGGTTCACGGACAACTACGGTGTCGAACTGACGAACCTCGACGGCGAGGATGACCACGTACACATCCTCTTCCGAGCGAAACCAACCACAGACCTCGTGAAGTTCATCAACACGGCCAAGGGCGCGACCGCCCGCCGTATCCGCAACGAGTACGCGGACGAACTCAAGACCGAACTGTGGGGCGACTCGTTCTGGAACGATTCATACTGCCTCATCTCGACGGGGCAGGTGTCGCTGGATGTGCTGAAACAGTACGTAGAGGACCAACGCGAGTAGAATGTACTACGCCTACAACTACCGTCTCAAGCCGTCCGACGCCCACCGTGAGGAGTTGGACCGCCACCGAGACATTTGTAGGCAACTCTACAACCACACGCTCTACCGCCTCAACGAGTACCAAGACGAACACGGCGAACTGCCGTCTATGACCACCCTGCGGTCGGAACTCCCCGACCTCAAGGAGTGGTGGGACGACCTCTCCGACGTGTACTCGAAGGTTCTCCAAACCGTCGTAGAACGGCTGTTCAACAACCTCAAAGGCCTCTCCAAACTCAAGGAGAACGGCTACGGCGTCGGTCAACTCAAATGGAAGCCGCCTCGGGAGTTCCGCAGTTTCACGTACAGTCAGTCTGGCTTCAAGCTCGACAGGAAGGGCGGTCAGACTGTGCTGTCCCTCTCGAAACTCGGAGACATACCGATTCGGCTTCACCGCGCCATCCCCGACGACGCGACACTCAAACAGGTCACGGTCAAGAAGGGACCGACGGGCGAGTGGTTCGCCACCTTCGGCGTCCAAATGGACCGCGAACCACCCGACCCGCCTGAGAACCCCGAGACGTGTGTCGGTATCGACGTTGGGATTCTCACGTACGCCCACGACACCGACGGCGCGGCGGTCGGGTCGCTTGACCTTTCAGACGATTGCGACCGCTTGGAGCGCGAGCAACGGAAGCTCTCGCGCAAACAGCACGGGTCGAACAACTACGAGAAGCAACGGCGTCGAGTCGCGGAGTGTCACGCCGACCTCCGACGGAAGCGCCGCGACTTCTTGCACAAGCTCTCGGCGTACTACGCCCAGGAATACGACCTCGTAGCGGTCGAAGACCTGAACGTGAAGGGGATGACAGAAAGTCCGTCGAACAGCCGCAATACTGCGTCTGCCGCTTGGCGAACGTTCCTCTCGTTGCTCGAATACAAGTGCGAGCGTGAAGGAACGCACTTCGTCGCGGTCAACCCGAGAGGGACGACCAAGGAGTGCGCGTCGTGCGGCGTTTCGACAGAGAAGCCGTTGTGGGTCCGTGAACACTCCTGTCCCGCCTGCGGGTTTGAGGCGGACAGGGACGCGAACGCGGCGTGGAACATCCTTTCGCGCGGTCTACAAGATGTAGGAGTGGGACACTCCGAATCAACGCCCGTGGAGACTGCGTTCCCTGTGGACACCTCCGTGTCTGCAAAGCGCGTCGTGGAAGCAGGAAGCCCTACCCTCAAGGAGCGAACGGCGTCAGCCGTGAGCGAGTAGGGTAGGGTAGTTCACAGTAAAAACAACCCCACAGGGGACAGTTCTATGACACGCTCCGCCCTCTGTAAACTACCTCATTCTACTCCCTCGGCGCTACGCACCTCGGTCCCTGAGGCCGGGACCTCTATGTTGAATCACGCTGAAATATACTGTCGTCCCACGTTCCTCGTGATTTTGGCTAGCCTAAACTTCGAAACGTTTAACGTTGATTAGGCTGGCCTAAAAAGTATGGACCGCCGACGATTCATCGCAACAAGCGGGGCAGCACTCGGAACGATCCTTGCTGGCTGTTCGGGTCAGGCTGACAGCGGGGAGACGTCTACCTCTACGCCAACGTCGACTTCAACGACGACGGAGTCTACATCCACGACGACTGAAGCCGCACAATCGTATTCTGTGATGATGGAGCCCGTCGGGACAGTCGAGTTCGACGCAGTCCCGAAAACGGTGGCGATGTATTTCCCCGGGTACGCAGATATGTCGGTTGCGCTTGGGCACGCTGACGCCGTCGCATCCGTCGGCCTTCCGTCGCGATATCACACCGACTACTACGATCAATTAGAGGGCGTCTCTATTGACAAGAGCAGTCTTACAACGCTGTACGATGGTGGGGTTGGCAAAGAGACATTCTACAGCATTGGTGCGGATCTCCATTTAATCGACCCGAACTGGCTGCTGAACAATTTCAAGGGCTGGGAACAGAAGGATATCGACGAACTCGTCGAGAATCAGGCCCCATTCCTCGGGAACGTTATCTTCCGTCGGACGGACAAGTGGCACGACTATCGGTACTACACGATGTACGAGGCGTTCGAAAAAGTCGCCCAGGTGTTCCAAGAGCAGGACCGATACCAGCAGTTCGCGTCGTTCCACGACGACTTCATCGCTGGTATCCAGGCCCGCCTTCCGGGACTTGACCAGCGACCGAACGCTGCGCTACTCTGGCAGGGCAAAGACAAGCCAGAGTCGTTCTATCCCTATCGACTCTCGGGGAAGGGGACGAACAAGAAGCAGTTCCATGATCTAGGCATCACTGACGCCTTCGCAGAGACGGGTCTCGAGGGGCTGTCGACGAGCGAACGTGGTACGATCGACTACGAGACGCTTCTCGAGGTCGACCCGGATTCCATCCTCCTGCGTGGTCACGAAACCAAGACCGCACAGGAGTTCCAGAACACCGTCGTTGCGTACATGAAAAACCACGAGGTAGCGAGCCAACTCACAGCCGTCAAGAAAGATCAGGTCTTCCGTGGTGGCCCCATCTATGAGGGCCCCATCCAGAACCTGTTCCTGACTGAACGGTTCGCCAAAGCGTACTATCCGGAGACCTTCACCGAAACGGAACTCTTCGCGAGAGCCGACGTGGCCGCAATCGTCCGCGGAGACGTATAGGCCACTTACGCTACGGATTGGAATCAATCGTCAGAGATGTGGGCGGGTTCCGTTGGATGGAGCCTTTTGGACTCTGTCACTGTTGAAACCACTAATCGAGACCATTGGATGACTGACTCGAATTATGACGAGAGACGATCGCTTCGCAGTGAACTGGAGCAGGCACTCGAAGAAGCTGATACCGGCGCACTCAGAATAACCCTCGCCCGTCTCCCAGAGGTCGCCCCCACCACACGCAAGCAGTGCCTGCAGTCGCTGAAAACCGTCGCCGAGGACGCTCCCGACACACTCGCGGCCGTGATCTCGATTGCGGCGACGAAGAACGCGGTCGGCTATCTGGCGGACGTCGACCGCGTCGGCATCATCGACCGCAGGAAGACGTTCGTCGACACCGACAACCGCGGGCGCACCGGCGTCGACGGCCTGTACGCCGCGGGATGGATGACGGCCGAGACGGTCCACCAGGCGATTGTGAGTGCGGGTCACGGAGCGCACGCGGCGATATCGTCCCGAATGAGCGATATCGCCGCCCGCTACTGGCCCGCCGTTGCAGACCACTACGTCGATTGGGTCGTGCACGTAGGGCGGTACGCCGGAGATGAGGAGTGGGCCGACCACACCCGCGAATGGTTCGAAGAGGAGATCCTCGTGGACGGGGTCGAGACCACTCTCGCAGAGTCGGCGCTTGAGCATCTACGAACCGAATTCATAGACCGACAGATCGACGCCGACGAGTGGCAGCGTCGCGACCGCGAGGGGCAGCTGGCGCTGCTCGAACAGATGGATGACGATCTCGTCAACGAGTACGCAGCTAGCCTCCAGCACACCGATACGTGAACTCATACATCGTCTCACGGGGCCGCTGAATCCGAAATCCGTCACGAAGGACCGGATACCTCCTGGACAAACAGACTGTGACACACTGACGCGCTGGGCGGCTCGACACGCATCCGCCTCAGAAAACGCACCGACACTCTTTTGATGTTTTAGGCCAACCTAAAAATATGCCACGAAGGCGAACGATCGTCCGCGCGGCAGGGTGTCTCGCCGGAACCGCACTGTTCGGTATTGGTGCGGCAGCCAGCACACAACGCGATAACACCGAGGCAGTCGACGCGACAACCGCGATCGCACAACTCGAGGCGATCTCCCCCGCCGTCGAGTACGTCCGGAACGTCGAAGAGGTCAGAGGCCACTTGGCTTCGTCGGCGAACTTACTCGAACAGGGCCGACGGAAGGACGCCGCCCTTCACGCGGGCCATCCGTCAGATTACTTCGGTGCGATCCTGCCGCCGGTCCGTGACACGGATCCCGAGTTGGCCACGCAGCTCCGCGCAGTGCTCAAAACGCCGGCCAATCGCGTCCAGTCGATGGCGGCGAGTGCCTACCGCCAGTACCTCAACGAGGAGGTTTTGCCGATGCTCAGCCGGGCGGTCGAAACGGTCGTCGCGAGCGACCTCCGGGGGTCGACCTCGTTCAGCGTCCGGGTGATGAACGCGCTTGCAGGGCGGATCGCCGACGAGTACAGCGCCGCCGTGCCGTCCGCCGGCACGATCGACCTCGTCGGCGAGTACTGGGACGGGCGTGGATTCCTCGTCCGGATCGAAGACCGGTACGCGCAAGCGGAGTCCGCACTTGACGGTGCCGGGAGCGAGGCGCTGTCCCGACTCCGAACCGAAATGGAGGACGTCGTTGCGGCCGAGGACGTGCGCGGGACGACGCTTCGGTTCCGGATGGAGACGGCGGCGGCCGCGGACCTCCCGAGTGCCGCCGTCGACGGGCGAGACGGCGCGCTCGCGTACGCCAGGAGCGTCGAAGAGATCAGAGGACACCTCCACTCGTCGGTCGCGTTGGCGGGATTCGGTGACGAGGACGCCACCCTGCACGCCGGTCACGCGCCGGATTACGTCATGAGCGTCCTCCCGCCGGTCCAGGCCTCGAACCCCGACCTCGCGAGCCGACTGTTCGAGCAGCTGCTCGCGGCCGACGAACGCGTCGCGTCGCTGAGCGCAAGCGAGTACGAGCAGTTCGTCACGGGCGACGTGTTCCCGCTGCTGGAGCAGGCAGTGTCAGTCGCTGTCCCCGACGAGTACACCGGGAGTACCTCGTTCGACGCAGCAGTCTTCCTCGCGCTCGCCGACCGGGTGGCCGACGAGTACGACGCCGCCGTCACGGACGAGGAAGTGATCGAACTGTACGGCGAGTACTGGGACGCCCGCGGGTTCCTCAAGCGCATGGAGGAGCGATTCGCCGGCTTCGAGTCCGCCCTCGACAGCGAGACCCGCTCGGAAGTCAGCGAGGAACTCGAGGTCCTCCGTCGCGAACTCGAAACCGCGCGGCCGCCGAGCGACGTCGCCGGGTCCGTCGAGGCCCTGCACCGCATGCTCGACGAGGCTGCTGAATCGTAGTCGTCACATCGTCCCGCCGCCTCGAATAGGCTGCCACGCGCGTGGCTCACTTCGAAACGCAACGCACCGATTATGGTCGGCCCGACGCTCATCGACATCAGGGAACACATCGAAGCCCTCGCGACCGAGGACGGGCAGTACTACCTCCGTTGTGGCCGCACGGGCGACCGGCCGATCCCAGCGGCCGGCAACCGGTTCCCGGACCGGGCGACTGCGCGGGCCGCCGCTCGCGCCACCGAGCAATACCGCTCGGCGCTCCGGCGTTACGATCCGCAGGTTCCCTACTACGATCTAATCGTCTGTGAGGAACCACCGCGAGACACGGCAGCGACGCAGGCACGGGAATCGGAGACAGACAGCCCACAAAACAGTCTCACCGAGCCCGTCCTCACCGACAGCGCGACGCCCGAGCGGCGTGACCTCGTCGAGTTCTGTCACCGCGTCGCCGGGGCGGTCTTCGAGACGCTCTCTGAGTCGGGATACGACGGCGTCGAAAGCGCCGTCATGGACGCGTACTTCGAGCACGCCGAGGCCGTCGGTGACCCCGACGAACTCTGTCTGTGTCTCCTCGAGAGTATGGCCAGCGAGCTCTACGAGCGCCTGGCTCCTGCTGACCAGGCCGACCTCCTCGCCGATGCCGCAGCGCGACTCGAAACGCCCACCGACGACACCAATCCCCTCGACGCGACGCTTGATGCGCTCGAACAACGGGGGATCATCGAAAGCTACACGCGCTCACCATACTCCGTCGACCTCGATGGCGGTGCTGGAGCCGTCGTCGTACGGATCTCCGGCTACGCACTCTCGGCAGAAAACGACCGACTCCCTGTGCTGCCGGTGACCCTCGAACTCTGCCGCCATCACGCGGAACATCGCCCACGATCCATCCAGGTGACCGCCGTGGATAGTGGCTGGCAACTCACGTGCGTTCTCGCGGACATAGGCGATCAGAACGGCCTCGTGAGTGCGCCGATCGACGGGGAGGTGTAAAATGGTTGTCGACACCTACGTCGAACAGGCACAACGCCGCGCTCGATCCGAGCAGGAGACCGTCGCCGAGATGCGGGACGCCTACGAGACATTCATCCGTCGGGTACAGAAACAACAGCCAGAGCAGACGCCGGCGTCGATGGCTGGCCTCACAACAGCCGGGGGAGTCACCCACCTCTCCGTGGACGCGTCCAGTGCCGATAGCTGTCGAACGATCCGGACAGCGTTCGCTGAGACGATTCGCCCACACAGCGTTGCCGATGTCGACGAACCCGAATCCGTGCTGGAAACGATTCGCGAGGAGTTCACAGATGCGATCGCCGTGGCACTCGCGCCGACGACGGAGGCCTCGTTCAGCCCAGAACTCAAACAGCTGGTGCTTGCTGAAGCGCAATCTCGACAGGCGGAGGCGACAGCGCTACAGAAAGCGCTCGAACGCGAGGAAGCGCACCTCGGCGAGGCGGATGCGGCGGTCGACGACATCGTCGCCTGGATCGTCGACGCGAACGAGAGGCCGTTGACCGACCTCGGCTTCGATGCGCTACAACAGCGCCACAAAACGCTTACCGATCATCGCGACCGCTGTGAGGAGGTGGTTCGCGACCGGCAAGAATTCCTCCAGAAGACGACGAACAACGGTGTCGACGCCGGCGTCCGCCATCGAAGCCTCATGCCGTACCTCTATCAGGATTTCCCGGTCGATCATCCGATCCTGGCGACGGTGGCGACGCTCAATGAAACGTGTCAGAAGTGCCAACGAACCGTGCGAGACCATCTGGTCCGGAGGGCGTGACCGATGGGTGACGGGCCTCGTCGACGGCGAGCAAAGGCGTGGGCGTGGGTGTATCTCGCGCTTTTCGGTGGCGGTGACGACGCAACGGACACTGAGACGGCGTCGATTGACCAAACTGAAGAATCACCAGAAGAGACCTGGGACGGACCCGAGGCGAGATGAGCGGAGGCAATCACTACCTGCTGGCAGTGTACATCGCATCACGACGTGGTGGGGTGCCACTCTGGTCCGGAGCTGTCGCTGATCGACTCGACTGATCCCCGCCGTCAGCGACGGAGATGTTCCAGCGACTCAACAACGAAGAGTCACTGATATTCGGCCGTACGCAGGGGCAAGGCTCACGAACGCGGGGTGCGAGCGGGCGACAGACTGCCAGGTGTCGTAGATGCGTCGATCGTACTTGTTCTTGGAGTGTGCTCGAACTGGAGACACACGAGTCGGAGGCGATGGAACTGGCTGGGGTGATCGATCCGAGCGTGACTGACCGACTCGTACAGCTGCTATCAGCCGAGGACTCCAGCTGTGGATCGTGAATCCAGATCGAAATCTGGTGGGTTCACAAGGGGACTGGACGGAGTATCACTGAATGGTTTCGGAGACGCTAGTAACTGGCTTGGTCGGCCTCACGTTCGGCCTACTCTTTTTCCGCCAGATTCGCGTGTATCCGCTCACCCGTGCCGTCACGGCGGCGACCGGGGCGGTCGTCGTCGTCGCGCTCGGGGCCATCTCACCCGAACGGGCGCTCGCGGGCATCGATACCGAGACGATCCTGCTCCTGTTCGGGATGCTCGCACACGTCGAAGCGCTCTCTCGAAGCGGCTTCTACCCGTGGGCGGCGACGCTCCTCGTGCGGCGAACTGGGACCGTCCGGCGACTCGTCATCGGCACGCTCTGGGTCGCCGCCGGACTCAGCGCGCTCGCACTCAACGACGCTGTCGTCCTGTTGATGACGCCCGTGTTGATCCAGGCGGTCGAGGAGACTGACACGACGCCGACCGGACCACTGATTGCGGTTATTCTCGGGGCGAACATCGGGAGCCTCGCGACACCGCTCGGCAATCCCCAGAACGCGTACATTCTGAGTCAGAGCGGGCTCTCGACCGTCGCGTTCGTGGCGACGCTGGCTCCCGTCGCGTTCCTCTCATTGCTCGTTACGAGTGTTCTCTTGGCCGTCAGATACGACGGAACAGCCGTTCGATCAACGGTGTCGCTGCCCGATCTCGATAGACAGTGGGCGCTCTCCAGCAGTGGATTTCTCCTCGCGACCTTCGTACTGTTGGCAGTGTTCCCAGCGACCAATGCGGGCATCGTTGCGGCTTCGATGGGCGTGCTCCATCTTGCGTGGCTACAGCTGTTCCGAAAAGTGCCGGGAAATGCGATCCTCTCGGAGATGGACTGGGGAATCCTCGTCCTCTTTGTGGGCCTATTCGTTCTCGTCGGGAGTCTCGAAGGGACCGCGCTGGTTGATCGTCTCCGGACGGTCGAGGATGGAATCGGGTTCGCTGCCGTGATCTTTCTGCTCTCGAACGTCGTGAGCAACGTCCCGGCGGTTGTGCTGCTGTCGACGACGGTCACCGACCCGCAGTCATGGTACGTGCTGGCCGCGGTGAGCACGCTCGCTGGGAACGCCACGCCCGTGGCGAGCGCTGCGACGCTGATCGTTCTGGATCAAGCGAGTCGCCGCGGGATCGACATCTCGGTCGTTCAACTCGTTCGAGTTGGGTTCCCAATTGCAGTGGTGACGACCGCTGTTGCAACGGGACTACTTATGCTCTGAGCGGGCCGGAGGGGTTGAACGGAAATGAAGTGTTTGGAGACAGCTCTTCGCCAGTCCGAACTACGGCGTAGTTTCAGTCTTTATTCATTATACCGAGGAACGAGTAGAAGGCACGCATCAAATCCATCCTCCGAGGTTGTGGGCGGTTGTAGCTGCGGTCGACGCCCGACGCGCGGACCACGACCGTTAAATCAGCCCTCGGCCTGTTCTCGACTATGACAGGAAACGCCGACGGCGCCGAGCGGGTGGTCGTCCTCGCCCACGAGAAGTTCCCCGAGCGCGCGAAGACGGCCACGGGCGTCCTGAAGTACGCCGACTACGACGTGGTCGCCGTCCTCGACCGCGACCGCGCCGGGACGACGGCGGCGGACCACCGCGCGGACCTGCCCGAGGTCCCGATCGTCGAGTCGATGACCGACGCGCCCGACGCCGACACGCTGCTCGTCGGCATCGCGCCGATCGGCGGCGGCTTCGACGACTCCTGGCGCCCGGACGTCCGCACGGCGATCGAGCGGGGCTGCGACGTCGTCGCCGGCCTCCACTACTTCCTCGCCGACGACGCGGAGTTCGCGGCGCTGGCCGACGAACACGGCGTCGACCTCCGCGACGTCCGGAAGCCGCCCGAGGACCTGACGGTCGCCTCCGGGAAGAGCGCCGACGTCGACGCCGAGGTCGTCCTGACGGTCGGCACCGACTGCTCGGTCGGGAAGATGACGGTCGCGCTCGAACTGATGGAGGCCGCCCGCGAGCGCGGCGTCGACGCCGGCTTCATCCCGACCGGGCAGACGGGAATTATGATCGCGGGCTGGGGGAACCCGATCGACCGCGTGATCTCTGACTTCACCGCGGGCGCCGTCGAGGAGATGCTCCTCGAAGTCGGCGACGACTACGACGTCCTCTTCGTCGAGGGGCAGGGCAGCATCGTCCACCCGGCGTACTCGGCGGTCACCTGCGGCATCCTCCACGGCGCGATGCCCGACTCGATGGTGCTCTGTCACGCCGCGGGCCGGGAGGCGATCCACGGCTACGAGGACTTCGCGCTCCCGCCGATTGGGGAGTACGTCGACCTCTACGAGGGGCTCGCCGCCCCGGTCCACGAGGGCGACGTCGTCGCGGGCGCGCTGAACACCTCGGGGGTCGACGGCGACGAGGCGGCCCGCGCCGCGGTCGACGACTTCGCCGACGAACTGGGCGCGCCCGCGACCGATCCCGTCCGCTTCGACGCGGACGCGGTGCTGGACGCCATCCTCGACGAATGACGACGCTCACGACCGAGTTCGAGCGGCTCTCGCTCCCGCTCGCCGACGCCTTCACGATCTCGCGCGGCACGCAGACCGACGCCGAGAACGTCGTCGTGCGGATCCGCGACGGGGAGGGACACGAGGGCATCGGCGCGGCCGCGCCCTCGGAGCACTACGGCGAGACGCCGGCGACGGTCGAGGCGGTCCTGCCAGACCTCCTCGACGTCGTCGAGGACGTGGGCGATCCGCACGCAATCGAGCGGATCGAACGCGAGCGGCGGGCCGTCGTCGCCGGCAACCCCGCCGCGCACGCCGCGGTCGATATCGCGCTCCACGACCTCGCCGCCAAGCGCCTCGGTGTGCCGCTGTACCGCCAGTGGGGGCTCGACCCCGAGCGGACGCCGAAGACGTCGTTCACGATCGGCCTCGACTCGACAGAGCGGATGCGCGAGAAGACGCGCGCGGCCGTCGAAGAAGGCTACGACGTCCTGAAAGTGAAGCTCGGGACCGACAGAGACCGGGAAATCGTCGCCGCCGTCCGGGAGGAGGCGCCCGAGGCGCGCATCCGAGTCGACGCCAACGAGGCCTGGACGCCGCGGGAGGCGGTGCGGACGATCGAAGACCTGGAACCCCACTGCGTCGAATTCGTCGAACAGCCCGTATCCGCGGACGACCCCGCGGGCCTGCGGTTCGTCTACGATCGCTCGCCGCTGCCGATCGCCGTCGACGAGTCCTGCGTGCGGCTCCCGGACGTCCCCGCGGTCGCCGACCGCACCGACATCGTGAACCTCAAACTGATGAAGTGCGGCAGCCTCGCGGAGGCCCGCCGGATGGTCGACGCCGCGCGGGCGCACGGACTGGAAGTGATGCTCGGCTGTATGATCGAGACGAACGCGGCCATCGCCGCGGCCTGCAACCTCGCGCCGCTCGTCGACTACGCCGACCTCGATGGCGCGCTCCTGCTCGCGGACGACGAATACGCGGGCGTGCCGACCGAGGGGAGCGAGATCCGGCTGGGCGCCCTCGACGACCGCGGGCTCGCGGGGACGGGCGCGCGACCGCAGTAGGGGGCGGTCGGCGCCGCGTAGGTTCTTATACTGATTCGAAGCCAGGAGGCGTGTGTACTGACACACGTCCCGCGTCGGGCCGCGGTCGCTCGGCACGTCGGCGCGGGGGAGTTCGGAACGGAGTGCCGGCTGTTCGCCACAGCGCAGCAGGTGCGCGAGCGCGGACGCACACGCTTAACCGCGCGCGCCGAGTAGTCACGGCCAGATCCAGATGTCCCAGGTCACGCTCATCGGCGATCGCCTCGCGTCTCCGGGGACGGAGTTCGTCTACGAGGGCGAGTCGGCGGCCTGCGAGGGCTGTCCGTACCGGAAGCAGTGTCTCAACCTCACCGAGGGCGTCCGCTACGAGGTGACGGACGTACGAGAGAGCGGGCAGCTACTGGACTGTGCGGTCCACGACACCGGCGTCCGCGCCGTCGAGGTCGAGCCCGCCTCGATCACCGCCAACGTGGCCTCGAAGGGCGCCTACGCCGGCAGCAAGGTGTCCCTACCCGGTCCCTGTCCGCACACCGAGTGTCCGAGCCACGAGTACTGCGTTCCGGAGGGCGCAGACTTCGAGTCGGAGTACCGGATCGACGAGGTGCGCGGCGAGCCGCCACACGAGTTCTGCTACCTGGACCGCGACCTAGAGCTCGTCGAACTGGCGCCGCCGGAGTCGTAGTCGCGGCTACGACGCTACGACGCTACGACGTCTCGAACGGCCCGATGCCTACGCGAGGAACGGCCCGAGACTACGCGAGCGTCCCGATCCGGTCGGCCGCGTAGCCGAAGACGTCCTCGTAGCCGTGGGCCGAGAGCAACACGGGATAGAACTCGTTTTCGGCATTGTACGCCTCGCCGTCCGCCGCGGCGACGGGATCGCCGGGCGCGACGCGCTGGAAGTTGTCGACGAAGACGCGGTAGTCCTCGGCGGGGTCCTTCGGGATCTGATCGAGGAGTCGGAAGACCGTGACCTCGGTCTCGTCGCGGCGGTGCAGCGACAGCGGCGGCTCGACGTCGCCCTCGATCGGCGCCGGGAGGACGCCCGTCGCAGCAAGGAACGCGCGGACGATCCAGTAGGCGTTCGTCGCGGCCTCGTCGCTCCGCTGGAGACCGCACTCGACTTCGATAGTGTGGGCGTGGTCGATGAGCCGTCCGACCGCGAACTGGCCCGTCTCGACGACGTACTCCATCGGGAGGTGCGGGCAGATCGCGCGCGTGACGGCGTCGATCCCGTCGACGAGCGCGAAGGGCTCGGCGTAGGACTGGGTCGAGTGCAGCGAGAGCACGGTCTTGCCGCGGAGCTCGCGGACCAGGTCGTGTGCCAGTCGCCCCTCGTGCGTGTCGGCGTTGGGGTCGCCGGGGAACGCGCGGTTGAGGTCCTCGTCGAGGTAGCGGACGCCGGCGTCGAGCGCCTCCTCGTTGGCGACGACGAGTTTGACCGGCCGCTCGACGTCGGGGTCGTCGGCGAGGAACCGCTCGATCGCGCGCGGGCCGCAGGGCTCGTCCCCGTGGACCGCGCCAACGACGGCGACCTCGGGCGTCCCCTCCCCGAGTTCGTATATTCGCATTCACGTGTCCGGAGGCGACGGAGAGTCAAATCTCTTTGTTTGTGGAGCGCAAAGCGGGACCGTGAGCGACCACACCCGCGACGACGCCGTCGGCCCGCCGACCTACGGTGCGCCCACCGGCTGGGACCCCGAGCGGATCGAATCGAACGGGTGGGAACACGGGACCCTCCGCCGGGCGACCGTCCACGGCGTCCGGCTGTACAATGCGAAAGCGTTCCACGAGGCGCACGACTGCTTCGAGATCGAGTGGTACAACTACGGCTCCGGGACGACAGAGAGCGCGTTCCTCCACGGGATGGTCCAGGTCGCTGCCGGCGCGTACAAGCACTACGACTTCGAGGACGACGACGGGATGCGGTCGCTGTTCCGCACCGCGCTCCAGTACCTCAGCGGCGTGCCCGGGGACTACTACGGCGTCGACGTCGACGACGTCAGGGCGACGCTCGACGCCGCGCTCTCGGACGCGACCGCCCTCGACGGTTGGCGGATCGAACTCGACGGCGAGCGGCCCGAGGCCGACCGGCTGGACCGCGAGTACGCCGAGCAGTTGGAGTGAGGTCGGTCGACGCTACCTCTCGCTCGCCCGCGAGAGCTCTTCGTAGGCCTGCCACGACGGGTCGACCTCGGGGTGGGAGATCTCCTCGCCGTCGACGACGACGCCCGGACCTGGTTCGCCCTTCTCGCCGGCCGCCTCGACGGTTCCGGCCACGCCGACGGGCGTGCCCTCGGCTTCGAGCGCGTCGACGACGGCCGAGGTCCGGTCGGGATCGACCGCCAGCACGAGCGTCCCGCCGGTCGTCGCCCGCCAGGGATCGATCCCTATCGCGTCGCAGGTCTCGCGGACGCCCGGCCGGAACGGGATCCGGTCTGTCGCGACGTCCAGCCGGACGCCCGCGCCGGTCGCCATCTCCACGAACGCGCCGAAGAGGCCGCACTCGGTCGCGTCGTGCATCGCGTGGACGCCGCCGGCCGCGGCCGCGGTCATCGCGTCCCGGACGCAGGCGGCCTCGTCGAGGCGGGCCTGCGCGGCCGCGAGCGTCTCCGGATCGAGGTCGATCTGGTCGGGAAAGAGGGTCGTGAGCAGTCCGGTCGTCTCGACGGCCGGCCCCTTCGTCACGAGGACGTCGTCGCCGGCGCGGGCGCCGTCCGGACGGATCACCTCCGCGGGGTCGCCGACGGCGAGCGCGGTCGCGCCGCCGACCCAGGGGAGCGAACAGCCCGCGTAGCGGGCGGTGTGGCCGGTGACGATCGAGACGCCGAGATCCTCGGCTTCGGCGTGCATCGCGTCCCACATCGCCGCGAACGACTCGTCTTCGAACTCCGGCGGGAGCGTGAACGAGACCGCGAGGTGAGACGGGGCGAGCCCCGAGACGGCGACGTCCGCGAGGACGAAGTCGAGGGCGAAGCGCCCGGCGCGCTCGAAGCCGAGGTCCGGGAGGATCGAAACGGGATCGGTCGCGATCGCGACCGCGGTGCCGTTGACGTCCAGCAGCCCGAAGTCGACGCCGTGTGTCGGGCCGAGCGCGACGTCCGCGCGGTCGGCACCGAGCCGCGGAAAGACGTACTCGTCGAAGAACGTGCGGTCGACCTTGCCGAGATCCGCCATAGCGGACCGTCGCCGCCGCGGGCTTTGAACGTGGCGCTGTCGTCGCTGGCGGGCACCGCCGCGAGGAAAAGAACGGTCGGTCCGGGACGGGGGGACCCGGACTGACCGGCTCACGAAGCGACGCGAGCGCGTATGGCGCGGAGCTCATCCCGCCGGTGACGACCCGGCTCGCGTCACCCCTTGCTTTCGGGGAGCGACATAAGAAGCTCGCTAAGACCTCTCCTGACGGCTATATAGTACGCGTCACCGCACGAAAAGCAGTGGTCTCGGGGTGCTAGCCCGGTACTATGCCGATCACTCCGCTGTGAGATCGGCGATGTCCCTTACAGGACGCTCGGGGAGTCTCGTAGAATAAATATATGCTTTGTTTTTCCGACTATCGGTACGCATTCGACGAGCGAATACTCAGATATATTATGTGATTTTAGCACGCTACGAGTGCAGTGTTCTATAGTGGATAGCTCGAAGAGCCAAGTAACGCTCCCACTCTCATCCGTCGAGGACGAAAACCGAAGCGGAACCGAAAACACCAGACTACCGTTTGGGCAATTTTGCCAGTAACAGGCGTATCTGGCCTTCAGAAGTGCGAGGGGAGGGATTTGAACCCACGGACTCCTACGAGAGCGGATCTTGAGTCCGCCGCCTTTTCCAGACTCGGCCACCCTCGCGCCGCACTCGGGCGAACGCCCCCAGAGCCGTTTAAGCCTCCGGTTTCTGCTCGGGATTCGAGACGGCTCGGCGCTCGCCGAAGATTCGCACGGTCGATATCTCGTGAGATTGGTATCGGTATATTGAATTGAGAGAGTAATTTGGTATGTGGTAGTAAGCGCGAAAGACCGTCATCGGTGCGAGGACCGAGCGCCACTACGAGGCCCTCGAAAGCGGGGAGCCGACGGGTGCGGTCGATCAGCGCGAGGATCGAGCTGATGTCCTGGGGACCGACGACACTGTACTGGATCAGTATCGCGCTCGCTTTCGTGTGGCTGTGGCTCGGAGACACGCGGGATCCCGACTCCGTGGTCTTCGTGGTGCTGTTCCTGAAGCTCGGTGGCGGGCTCGCGACGCTCTTGTTCCTGGCCCAACTCGACTCGGCGAGCGGCGCCCAGATCGCGGCCAACGGGCTGTCGCTGCTGGCGTTCCTGTTCGTGCTCGTGGTCTTCGGAGGCAATATCGGATTCAAAAATCTGTTCAGAGGGCTCTTCGCGTGGCTGAGGTAGCCTTCGCGTCGACATCGCGTTCGACCGACGCGGACTACTATTCGAGCGCTTCGCGCAGCCGGTCGGGGAGTTCGAGCGCGATCGCGGCCGCGACGGCCGGAGCGACGACCGCGAGGGCGACGAGCGCGACTCCGCCGCCGACGATCGCCAGCGGGACGGCCGCGAGCAGGAGCGCGACCGCGGCCGCGACGACGATCCCGCGGGCGAACACGTCGGCGACGCCCGCGGCGTAGTCACCGACGGCGCCCGGAATCTCTCCGAGCCCCGGCTCTTCGGACATATCTGCTCCGACGAATCCGGGAGTCATAAGCGCTGTGTCGTCGCGTCACCACTCGATCGCGTCCTTGTCGCGCCAGAACCGCCCCGCGGGCGACCCCGGCCGGAAGCGACAGAGCCACGTCGGGGTCTCCGCGCCTTTCGCGACCGATCGGTCGGCCTCTTCGCCGCCCATCTCGGTCCGGACCCAGCCGGGGCACACGGAGTTCGCGAGCAGGCCCTCGTCGCCGTACTCGCCGTGGAGGTACGCGGTGAGGCCGTTCAGTCCGGTCTTCGAGACGCGGTAGGCCGGGGAGCCGCCCGACTGCGATTCCGAGATCGCGCCCATCCCGGAGGAGACGTTGACGACGCGACCGCCCTCGTTCTGGAGCAGGAGGGGCACGGTGTGCTTGCAGACGAGCATCGGCCCCCGGAGGTTGGTCGCGAGCGTCCGGTCGATCGTCTCCACCGACTCGGAGACGATGTCGGAGTCGAACTCCCCGACGCCGGCGTTGTTGACGACGACGTCCAGCCGCCCGGCGGCCTGGAAGATCTCGTCGGCCATATCGGAGATCTCGCCCTCTTGGGTGACGTCGACGAGGAGGTGCTCCCACCCCTCGGGGACGTCGTGGCGCATCGAGCGGGTCGCGGCGAAGACCGTCGCGCCCAGGTCGTCGAGGTTCTTCGCGATCCGTCGGCCGATACCGCGGTTGGCTCCCGTGACGAGCGCGACCTGTCCGTCCAGCGAGTCGTACAGCTCGGGCTCGGGCGTCGCCGCGGCGTCTGGTCGGTCCTCGGTCATCGACCGGGAGGAGGGGACGGGCGTAAAAGGGGGTTCCGTCTCGGTCCGATCGCGTTCGGGTCAGTCCTCGAAGTCCCGGCGCATCGCGATCTCGAACCACGGACACAGCCGGAGCTGACGGTACCACTCGGGGTGTTCGTGGAGGTGTTCGTAGTCGGCCCACAGGAGGCCCGCGATCTCGTCTTCGTCGGGATCGAGGGTCGTGTCGTCGAGTGTCACCTTCAGGACGGCACAGACCTCCCACTCCAGGCCGGCGTTCTCGTAGTAGCGCTTGTACTCGAATTTGTCCGTCACGCGGAGGTCGGAGTACTGGTCCGGCGTGACGCCCAGTTCCTCTTCGAGGCGCTGTTTCGTCGCGTCGATCTGGGACTGTCCCTCGACCGGGTGGGAGGCGACGGTGCCGTCCCAGTGGGTGTCCCACAGGCGCTTGCCGGGCGCGCGCTGGCCGAGCAGGATCCGCCCCTCGCCGTCGAAGACGAGGCAGGTGAACGCCCGGTGGCGGATGCCGTCGCCCGTGTGGGCGTCGAGTCGGTTGACGAGTCCCCTTCGGTTGTCGTCCTCGTCGACGGCGATGACATCCTGGAGGGCGTTTTCGTGTTGTTCGCCCGCGGCCGCGTCCCCGCCGGCGTCGGCGTCGGCCTCGCCCGGCGCGGCGTCGTCGCGCTCGTCTACACTCATACTCGCCCACTCGGAGAGGGAGACCAAGGAGTCTTCGATGCGTGTCGGTCACGGCCGCGTTCGGCACGCCCGTCCGCTCTCATAGTGATTACTCTCGTCTCTTACCGCCGAACGCCACCCCCGGTAACGGCGTTCGGCGGTAAACAGTGAGAGCAATCACTATCAGGCGTCGAACCGCGGCGCGTCGACCTCGTCGGGCAGGCGCTCGCGCCACTCTGTCGCGTCGTCGAGGATCGCGAACGCCTCGCGCTCGGGAGCGCCCCCGCAACGGTCGACCGTCTCGGCGAAGTAGCGGAGCCGCGAGAGGAGTTCGTCGGCGTCGTACGCGGGCACGTCGAGCCGGGACGCGGCGACCGTCGCCTCGATCACGGCCGCCGCGCCGCGGTTCAGTCGCGGAACGACCCGCTCTCGGACCGCGGACTCGACGGGGTACAGCGCCCACCGCTCCCGACGCGTGCCGTTGGATTCGCCGGAATCGATCCGCTCGACTTCGACCTCGGCCCAGGCGTGGGCGGACGGGAGCACGGGATCGGCTTCCTCCCGGATCGTCACCGCGGCCTCGACGAACGTCCGCGGGTCCGAGACGAACTGGATCACGCCGCGCCCGCGGCGGTCGAAGTTCTTTCGCGTCCGCGTGTCGCCCCACGTCGTCGCGGTCGCGACGCCACCGTTGGGGTCGTCGCCTCCACCGCCGTCTCCGTCGTCGCGACCGTCGCCATCGTCGCCGTCTCGACCCGCCTCGTCCGGCGCGTGGACGCCGAGCGCGGCGACGTTCCAGCGGTCGTTCGGCCCGCGGGTCGTCACGACCGTCTCCGTGACGCCCCGGAGGGAGAGCGGCCACTCCGCCGCCGCGGTGGGGTCCGACTCCGAGTCGGTCACACCTCGACCCCCCGTTCGAGCGCCACGAACGTCGCCGCAGTCACCAGATCGGCGGTCGTCCCGGGGTTGATCCCAGCGTCGACGAGGTCGGCGTCGAGTTCGGCGACTGCGTCGGGATCGCCGCGCGCCTCCGCCGCGCGCTCCCGGACCGCGGCCGCGACGTCGGGGCCGTGGACCGTCCGCACCAGCGTGTCCTCGGTGCGCGCCAGGCGGTCGACGAACGCCCGCGCGATCCGATCCGGGAGCGGTCCGTCGCCGTCCGCGATCGTTCGCGCGGTCTCGAACGTCCGCTCGAAGCCGGTCGCCCACTCGCGGGCGTTGCCGTCGCCCTCGCTCCGGGCCAGGATCTCCGCGAGCGTCAGTTCGCGCTCTCGGACGGCCGGGATCGCGTCCGCGCCGCGGCGGGCGTCGAGGGCGTCCATCCCCGGCGGCGGGTCGTCGACCGCGACGTCGACGTGCTCGAACGCGCGGTAGAAGTCCGCCGCGTCGGCGACGGTCGTGGCGGCGACGACGTCCGCGGCGTCGCCGGGGGAGAGCGAGCGGCCGTCTCCATCGCTCTCGCCCTCGCAGTCGGCCGCCGCGCGGACGAGCGGCACGAGCAGGAGCAGCGATCCGAACTGCGTGTTGGTGCCGGCCCGGCGGGCCATTCCGGCGACCGCGCGCTCGAACGCCATCCCGACGGGCGCCCCCGCGGCGGCCCGCCGGAGACCGGGAGCGGCGCCGACCGCGCCCGCCAGGAAGTGCTCGATCCGGAGGTCGGCGTGGTCGTGGTCGCGGTCGACGTTGCCCGGCTTGGGGGCCGCCGCGACGTCCAGCAGCAGCGCGAGCCGGGCGTTTGCGGCCGGGGAGCGCTCTCCGGCGCCGGATTTCGGCGGATTCATCCGCCGACCGCCTCCGCGAACCACTCGTCGACGGCGCGACGGACGCGTCGACGGACCCGCGCGTCGGTGCTCGGGCGGCCGACGCTCACCGCGTCGGCGCCGTAATCGAGGTACTCTCGGACGGTCCGCCGATCTCTGACCTCGTTGTTGGCGATCAGGAACAGCCCTGGCGCGGCCGCCGCGACGTCGGCGACGGCGGCCTCGCTGTCCATCGCGTCGACGTGGATCGCGTCCGCGCCGGCGTCCGCCACCGCCCGAGCGATCGCCGAGAGGTCCACGCCGTCGACTTCCGCGCGGACCTTCACGCTCACGGGCGCGTCCGCGTCGGCCGCGGCGGCGACCTGCTCGCAGAGACGGTCGGCGTCGCGGAGGAGCGACTCGCCGCAGCCGGCTTCGCACATCTCGGTCTGGCGGCAGTGGGCGTTGATCTCGACGATCGCGCCGCGGTCGGTACAGGCCCGAGCGACGTCCCGGATCGCCCCGAGCGTCGCGCTCCGGACGTTCACGCCCGGCCTGATCGGAGCGTCCGCGAGCGCGTCGAGTTGGGTTTCGACGAACGCGATCGGATCCGCGGGCAGGAACTCCTCGCGGTCCCTGTCGACCATCTCCCGGGCGGCCGACCGCGTGGCCTCGTCGAGGGCGACGCCGCCGAGGAAGGCCGCGCCGGCGTGGTCGCTGCCCGCGCGGGCCCACTCGGCGTCGGCCTCGCCGCTGAGGCTCGCGAGCGCGACGCGGGGCTCGAAGAGCGGCGTCATCGGACCTCCGCGCCGATCCTGCGGAACGCCGACTCGACCGCTCCCGCGACGCGCGCCGCGTCGTCGGGCCCGTCGATCCGCGTGTCGGTCCGAACGGTCGGACGATCCAGGTCCGTCCCGTCGGCGTCGTCGAGGACAAACGCGTCGGCGAAGGGGTACGCGGCGGCGACGCCCGCGGTCGAGGGGTCGCGGCCGACGCCGGCCATCAGCTCCGCCGCGGGTCCCGAGAACACCTCGCGGCCGACGAACGGCGAGACGGCGACCACGGGCGTCGATTCGAGCGCCGCCGCGACGCCGTCCATCGCGAGCATCGGCCCGATGCTCGTCACGGGGTTCGAGGGGCCGATCACGACCGGATTCGACAGCGCCTCGCGGACCGCGGGCGTCGGCGTCGCCGCTGCGGCCCCGCGGAACTCGACGTCCCGGACCTCGGGGTCGGCCCGGCGGTGGACCCAGTACTCCTGGAAGTGCATCTCGCCCTCCGGCGTGTGGACGACCGTCGCGACCGGGTCGTCGCTCATCGGGAGCAGATCGACCGTCAGGTCGAAGGCGTCCGCGAGGGTGCGGGTGACCTCGGTCAGCGAGCGGCCCTCGTCGAGCAGCGAGGTCCGCGTGACGTGGACCGCGCGGTCGCGGTCGCCGATCTCCATAAACTCCGCGACGCCGGAGAAGCGCCGCCAGCGGGCGATGTCCCGCCCCGCGGTCTGGGCGTCGTCCGGGAGGTACCGCGGGCCGCCGTCGAGGCCCGCGGCGTCCGCGAGCCGGTGGAGTTCGTCGTGGGTCGCGGTGGTGTCGCCTGCGATCCCCCACCACGTCTCGGTGTCGAGGACGCCGCCGCCATAAAAGAGGACGGTGTCGACGTCCGGGCAGACGAGGAGGCCACCGAGTTCGACGTCGTCGCCGGTGTTCGCGATCACGGTCGCCTCGGTGAGGTCGAACGCCGCGTCCGCGCCGTCGAGGAGCTTCGGTGTGCCGGTCCCGCCGGCGAGGAACGTGACCATACCCGCGATTGCGCCGGTGACGGTTTGAACGTTCTCACACCGGAAGAGACCGCCGAGCGGAGACCGGGCGCCTCGAACCGGGGCTATTTGCGGCCGGCTCTCCCAGTTGGGGTATGCACGCGATCAAGGACAGCGTCCACGACTACATCTCTCTCGGCCCCGTCGCGCGGGACCTCCTCGACACGTCGCTCCTCCAGCGCCTCCGCCACATCAAGCAGCTCTCGACCGTCCGGCTGGTCTACCCCTCGGCGAACCACACGCGCTTCGAGCACTCGCTGGGCGTCTACCACCTGGCCTCGCGCGCGCTCGACCACCTCGGCATCGGCGGCGACCGCGCCCGCCACGTCCGGGCCGCCGCGCTCTGCCACGACGTCGGCCACGGTCCCTACGGCCACCAGACCGAAGAGGTCATCCGCCGCCGGACGGGCGCCCACCACGACGAGATCGGGCCCATCCTTCGGGGCACCGAGGCGGCCGCCGTCCTCCGCGGCCACGACCTCGACCCCGAGCGCGTGGCGTCGCTCGTCCGCGGCGAGGGCGAACTCGGCCAGCTCGTCTCGGGCGAACTGGACGTCGACCGGATGGACTACCTCGTCCGCGACGCCCACCACACGGGCGTCCCCTACGGCACGATCGACGTCGGCCGACTCGTGCGCGAACTCCGCTACCGCGATGGTCGGCTCGTCCTCGCGGAGGGCAACGTCCAGACCGCCGAGTCGCTCCTGCTGGCGCGCGCGCTGATGAACGGGACGGTCTACCGCCACCACGTCTCCCGCATCGCCGGCGCGATGCTCGAACGCGCCTCCGAGCGGCTGCTCGACGCCGAGGGGTCGGGGCCGCCCGAGGAGGGCGGGCCGGGCGTCGACGTCGCGACGTTCCGCCGGATGGCCGACCACGACCTCCTCGTCGCGCTCCGCGAGACGACCCCGGACCTCGCCCGCCGGATCGAGCACCGCGACCTCTACAAGCGCGCCCGGTGGGACTCGCTCGGGAGCGTCCCCGCCGACGTCGTCGAGCTGGACCGCGCCGAGATCCGCGCGGCCGCGGCCGAGATCGCCGAGCGCGCCGGCGTCGACCGCGACGAGGTGCTGCTCGACGTCCCCGCGCGACCGCGGTTCAAGGAGTCGCGCACCCGCGTCGTCGTCGACGGCGTGGTCCAGCAGCTCACCGACGCGTCCGAGCTCGTGGGCGCGCTCCGGGCGGCCGAGCGCGCGCAGTGGCGCCTCGGCGTCTACGCGCCCGCGGAGTCGGTCGACGCGGTCGGCGCCGCGGCCGCGTCGGTGCTCGGGCTCGCCGAGTGACGGTCGTGGCAGGACTCGCCCGGGGTTTCTCGGCGGTACTATGCGGGCGAAAACGGACGCCGACCGATCAGTCGGCGTCGACCCGGCCGTCGACGAGCTCGTCGGCGACGACGTCGGGGGTCAAGAGCGCGGGGTCGATCGCCAGGTCCGTCTGACCGCGGGCGAACTCCGGCAGGGAGTCGCGGGCGTAGGTGACGACGCGGATCCCGGCGTTCGCCTCCTTCGCGACGGGGATCGCGGAGGCGTCGTCCATCTCGGTCAGGACGAGCGTGTGGGCCTCCGCGAGGCCGGCGTCCGAGAGCGACTCGCGGGTCGCCATCCCCTCGATGCGGACGACGTCGGCGCCGAGCGCCTCCAGTTCCGAACCTAGGCCGTCGACGTCGGCGCCGGCGAGCAGGACTTTCATCGCCATCGTCACTCGTACTCGATGGTCGCCGGCGGCTTGTGCGTCACGTCGTAGACGACGCGGGCGACGTTCTCGTTCTCGCCGGTGATGCGCGACTGGATGCGCTGGAGCGTCTCCCACGGCAGCTCCTGGGCCCGGGCGGTCATCCCGTCGCGGGACTCCACCGAGCGGACCGAGACGATCCAGCCGTGGACGCGGTTGTCGCCCTTCACGCCCGTGCCCTTGCCGACGACCGCGGCGAACGCCTGCCAGGGGTCGTGGTCTTCGACCTCCTCTTCGACGATGTGACACGCCTCGCGGGCGATCTCGACCTTCTCTCTCGTGACCTCGCCGACGACGCGGATCGCCAGCCCCGGGCCGGGGAACGGCATCCGCTCGGAGATGATCTCTTCGAGGTCGAGCTCGCGGGCGACCCCCCGCACCTCGTCTTTGTACAGTTCGCGGACCGGCTCGACGATCCCCTCGAAGTCAACGACTTCGGGGAGTCCCCCGACGTTGTGGTGTGACTTGATGTTGCCTTCGGACTCGATCCGGTCGGGGTAGATCGTCCCCTGGACGAGGTAGTCGGCCTCCGCCGACGTCGCTTCGCGCTCGAACTCCCGGATGAACTGCTCGCCGATCGCGTGGCGCTTCTCCTCGGGGTCTGTGATCCCCGACAGCGCCTCCAGGAAGCGGTCCTGGGCCTCGACGATCCGGAGCGACTCCATGTAGGAGAACGTCTCTCTGATCTGGTCGGTCTCGCCCTTCCGCATCAGGCCGGTGTCGACGTAGACCGGGGTGAGCCGGTCGCCGATCGCGCGGTAGGCGAGCGCCGCCGCGACCGAGGAGTCGACCCCGCCCGACAGCGCGATCACCGCGTTGGCGTCGCCGATCTGTTCTTGGATCTCTTCGACCGCGTCTTCGATGAACTCCGTCGTGTTGACCATCAGGCTTGCACCTCCGTATCGGACAGTTCGCGCGCGTCCAGTTCGCCGGCGACCGCATCGAGCAACCCCACGAACGGGGGGCTCGCGCGGTCGGGACGGGACCGGAACTCGGGGTGGAACTGCGTGCCGAAGAAGAACGGGTGGTCCGTCCTTTCGAGGATCTCCATCCGGTTTCCGGCCCGCCCGGAGAAATCGAGCGCGCCCTTTTCGAGCTCGTCGATGTACTCGGGGTTGACCTCGTAGCGGTGGCGGTGCCGCTCGGTACAGACCGTGTCGCCGTAGATCCGCTCGGCGAGCGAGCCGCGCTCGATCCGGGTGTCGTGGGCGCCGAGCCGCATCGTCCCGCCCATGTCCTCGACCTCGTACTGCTCGGGCAGGATGTCGATGACGGGGTGGTCGGTGTCGGCGTCGAGTTCGGCGGAGTGGGCGTCTTCGAGCCCGAGGACGTTCCGCGCGTGCTCGACGACCGCCATCTGGAAGCCCAGACACAGGCCCAGGAAGGGCACGTCGTTCTCGCGACAGTACTCGACGGCCTTCAGTTTGCCCTCGATGCCGCGGGAGCCGAAGCCGCCGGGGACGACGACGCCGTCGGCCTTTTTCAGTCTGTTCTCGTGGCGGTCGAGCATCTCGTCGGAGTCGACCCAGCGGACGTTCACCTCGGTCCGCCGCTCGATGCCCGCGTGCTTCAGCGCCTCGTGGACGGACATATATGCGTCTTCGAGGTCGTACTTCCCCACGAGGGCGATGTCGACCTCGCTCGTCCGGTCGCGGGTGACGAGCTCCCGCCAGCGGTTCTCCCGCTCGCCAGGCGCGAGCGCCTCGCCGTCGAGGTTCAGCCGCTCCATCACGTACCGGTCGAGGCCCTCCTCTTCGACCATTAGCGGGACGTGGTAGACGTCCTCGACGTCGGGATTCGAGAAGACGGCCTCCGTCGGGACGTCGCAGAACAGCGCGATCTTCTCCTTCGTCTCGGGGTCGAGCTTGTCCTCACAGCGCCCGACGAGGATGTCCGGCTGGAGCCCGATCGACCGCAGTTCCTTCACGGAGTGCTGGGTCGGCTTCGTCTTCTGCTCGCCGTTCTTCGAGTACGGGACGAGCGTGACGTGCGTGAAGAGGATGTCGCCGTCGTCCTCCTCGTGGGCGAACTGGCGGAGCGCCTCCAGGTACGGCATCCCCTCGATGTCGCCGACGGTGCCGCCGACCTCGACGATGCAGACGTCGGTCCCCTCGGCGGCCTCCCGGATGCGGCGCTTGATGTCGTCCGTGATGTGGGGAATGATCTGGACCGTCTTGCCCAGGTAGTCGCCCGCGCGCTCCTTCTCGATAACGTGCTGGTAGGTCTTGCCCGTCGTGACGTTGTGGTCGGAGGTCATATCGACCCCGAGGAAGCGCTCGTAGTTCCCGAGGTCCAAGTCGACCTCGCCGCCGTCCTTCAGGACGTAGACCTCCCCGTGCTGGTAGGGGTTCATCGTCCCCGCGTCGACGTTGAGGTACGGGTCGATCTTCACCGCCGTCACGTCGAAGCCCGCGTTCGACAGGAGCCGGCCGGTGCTGGCGGCCGTGATCCCCTTGCCCAGCCCGGACATCACCCCGCCGGTCACGAAAATGAACTTCCGACCCAGCGTGGGGTCGTACCCGGTGTCGGGTTCCTTCGGCATACCGAGTGTGCGCGAGACGGCGTCAAAACCGTTTCGGAGCGACCGACGCTCTGTGAGGCTCCCGCACGGTTCTCACCTCATCGATCGGGGCGTACGCCAAACGTATATCAAGAATAAATCCGTATTTCAAATCACGCGTCCACTTTTTCGCCGTCCCGACCTCGACCCGCAGGCTAGTCCGGGGTCGCGGTCGCGGACGCGTCCGAGACGCGCTCGACGACGGTCCCGTCCTCGACGTCGATCCGCTCGACGCCCGGGAGTTCGAGCACGAAGTCCGGCCCGAACGCCGACGCCGGAGTCTGATAGCCTGGGGACGCGTCGCCGTCGAGGACCCGCTCCAGCGCCAGGAGCGCCGACGCCGCCGTGAAGCGGTAGGTCTCGGGCGTCCGGAGCCGGGAGACGACGCGGTCGTCGTCGGTCCGGGCCTCGCCCCAGACGCGCGCCTCGCCGCCCGCCCGCGTCTCGGCGTCGGGCCCGTCGACGTAGCGGTCGATCAGCCACGAGAGGCCGCGCTGGACCGGCGCCGCATCGAGCGCGTCGTCCAGATACGGCGAGAGCTTCATCGCCGCCCGCGCGCCCGACGGGAGCGAGAGGTACACGTCGACGTTCGGGATCCCCGTGGTGTGATAGGCCGTCGAGACGTCGCCCCACGGGATCGAGACCGCCCGCCGGAGCCCGTCTCCGAAGTCGACCACGCGCGTCCGTGACGCGACCGGCTCGTGTCTGAGGTCGCCGTCGCGCCGCACGGCGCCGCCGTCGCCGACGTCGGCGAGGACGGTCTTCAGCGTCCCCGGCGAGACGCCGCCGTCGGCCTCCAGCGCCAGCGAGAGGTGGGTCGCCTCGGGGAGCCGTCGGTGGAGGTGCGCCGCCAGGCAGTCCGTGGGGACGACGTCGAAGCCGACGCCCGGGAGGAGCGTCACGCCCGCGTCCGCCGCGTCGGGACCGCGGCGGCGGAGCCGCTCGAAGACGGCGAGTTCGCCCGTGATGTCGAGGTAGTCGGTCCCGGTCTCGATGCAAGCGCTGACCATCGCGTCGGCCGTCGCCTCGAACGGTCCGGCGCAGTTGAGGACGGCGTCGACGCCGCCGAGGTGGGAGGCCGCCTCCTCGACCGCGAAGGACCGCGCGGGGAGGTCGTGAGCGGTCGCGAGCCCCCGCGTCTTCGAGGGGTCGCGCCCGGCGACGACCGGATCGAGCCCGCGCTCGATCGCGGCCTCGACGATCAGGCGGCCCGTGTAGCCGTACGCGCCGTAGACGAGCGCGCGGGGAGAGTCAGAACCGGATCCGGAGTCGGTGTCGGTCATACCGCGACCTTGGGACGGCGGCGACAAAGGGACACCGACGTTCGGTCGGCCGCGACCGCGCCGCTTGGGGTTCTCAAGACCGGCGGGCGCGACCGCAGGGACCGCGGCGGCGACGGTTTCAGCCGGTGTTCTTCATCCCGGCGGCGATCCCCTTCACCGTCAGGCGGAGGGTCTGCTCCTCGTCGTCGGTGCGGTGGGTCTTCCGCAGCAGCCGCGTCTGCAGGACGTTGAGCGGGTCGACGTAGGGGTTCCGGCGGCGCAGGCTCTCGTCGAGCCACTCGCGCTTGAGCAGGGAGTCGTGGTCCGTCACCTCCAGGACGACGTCGCGGGCGCGCTCGTACTCCTCGCGGAGGTGCGGGAAGAACGCTTCGCGGAGGTCCTCGTCGGCGAGGTCGGCGTAGTACTCCGCGATCTCGAAGTCGGTCCGCGCCAGCGCGAGCGAGGCGTTGTCGAGGGTCGTCCGGAAGAACGGCCACTCCTCGTACATCTCCTGGAGGGTCTCGACGTCGCCGCCCGAATCCAGGTACGCCTGGATGCCGCTGCCGAGCGCGTACCAGCCCGTGATGATGCACCGCGACTGCGTCCAGGAGAACACCCACGGGATCGCACGGAGGTCCTCGACGGTCCGCTCGCCCGACCGGGAGGCCGGGCGGGAGCCGAGGTTGAGGTCCTCGATCACGCCGATCGGCGTCGCCTGGCCGAAGTAGGTGACGAAGCCGTCGGACTCCAGGAGATCGCGGTACTGCTCGCGCGCGGCGGGCGCCATCTCGTCCATCGCCTCGACCCACTCCTCTCTGACGTCCTCTTGGGGCTCGCGGATGGCCTGGTGTCGCGCGCGGACCTGCGCGTTCAGCATCTGTTCGAGGTTGCGCTCGGCGATCTGGGGGTTGGCGTACTTCTCGGCGATGGCCTCGCCCTGCTCTGTGAACTTGATCTGGCCGGTGACGGTCTCGTTCGGCAGCGCCAGCATCGCCTCGTTCATCGGCCCGCCGCCGCGGGAGATCGACCCGCCGCGGCCGTGGAACAACCGCATCCGCACGTCGAAGTCGTCACAGATCTGCGCGAGGCGGCGCTGATTCTTGTAGAGGTCCCAGTTCGCGGCCAGGAAGCCGTTCTCCTTGTTCGAGTCGGAGTACCCCAGCATGATCTCCTGGGTGTCGTTGCGGGCTTCGAGCGCCTGCGCGTACGCCTCGTTCTCGAAGAGCGTGCCCATGATCCGGCGCGCGCCGTTGAGGGCCGACTCGGTCTCCAAGAGCGGGACCACGTCGAGGCCGCAGTGGTCCGGGAGCGCGACGACGCCCGCCTGGTCCGCGAGGAAGAGGACCTCGAGGACGTGGCTCGGCTCTTCGGTCATCGAGATGCAGTAGGTGTCGATGGCGCTCACCCCGAATTCCTGCTGCCACTCGCCGAGCATCGAGAACCGCTGGAGGACGCGCTCGGCCGTCTCGGAGACCTCGCCGGGGTCGTCGAGGTCCAGCACCGGCTCGGACTGGAGGATCGCCTCGGTGAGGACCTCGATCCGCTCTTCCTCGTCGCGGTCGCGGTAGTCGAAGCCCTCGTTCGCGAGCGCCTCGTGAACCGCCTCGGTGTGGTTCTCCTGGTGGTCGCGGAGGTCGAGGCTCGCCAGCGTGAAGCCGAAGGTGTCGACCTGGCGCATCAGCGGCTCGACGTACTCGTCGGCGACGACGTCGGCGCCGGTGGCCCGGAGGCTCCGGTCGATCGCTTCGAGGTCTTCGAGGAACTCGCTCTTCTCGGCGTAGCCGTCCGGGCGGACGTCCTCGATCCGGCGGAGCCGCTCGCGCATCAGCTTCAGCTTCTGGCGGTAGGGCTCGCCGGGGTAGCGCTCTTCGGCCTCCCTGGCGACGCCGGGGAGCCGCTCGCGGTCGGCCTTCAGCGACCGTTCGAGCTCCGCGCCGACGTCGATGCGCCGACCGTCCTGGCTCAGGACGCCCGAGAGCCGCTTGAGCGCCTGGCTGTACTTCTCCAGGACGACGCCGCGCTGGCGCTCTAAGGTGTCGGTCGTGACCTCGGGCGTGACGAAGGGGTTGCCGTCGCGGTCCGAGCCGGCCCACGACCGGAACTCGAACAGCTTCGGGACGTCGACCTCGGGGTACTCTTCGGCCAGCAGGTCTTCGAGCTCGGCGTAGACCTCGCCGACGACGTCGAAGAGGATGTTCTCGATGTACCACTGGACGTTCCGGGCCTCGTCCTGCGGCTCGGGCCGGCGCTCGCGGACCTGCGACGTCTGCCAGAGGCTCGTGACCTCGGCGTCGACCTTCCGCCAGAGCTGCTCGTGCTCGCGGTCGGTGACCCGCCGCTCGTCGAGTTCCTCCAGGCGGTGCGCGATGGAGCGGAGCTTCGCCTTCACCGTCTTCCGCCGCGCCTCCGTCGGGTGGGCGGTGAACGTCGGCTCGATGAGGACGTCGTCGAGCACCTGCTGGACCGTCTCTGCGTCCGCCTCGGATTCGACGAGGGACTCGACTGTCGCGACCAGGCCGTCTTCGAGATCGCCCGACTGGGAGCCCTGGCGGACGACGCGGACACGCTCGCGCTCCTCGGCGAGGTTGATCAGCTCGAAGTAGGTGGTGAACGCCCGCGCGACGATGCTCTCTCCCTGCGGCGAAAGCGCCTCCAGGATCCGATCGAGCTCCTCGCGGGAGTCCAGTTCGCCCTCGCGGTAGGAGATCGCCGAATTTCGGATGTCTTCGACCGTCTCGAACGCGCCCTCGGAGGTCTGCTCGGCGAGTACGTCGCCGAGGAGGGCGCCGAGCTCCCGGACGTCCTGTTTGACGTCCCTGCTGTGTAAATCCATATCGCACGATATACTGTCACCCGAGTAAAAACCTCCGAGTCGTAGAGAATATTGCAGCCACCGAATCCGAATATCTCGTTCGGCTTACACGGTGAGTACTATCCGTCCGAGATATGGGAACAAGATGTACGAGGAGCGACTCGAGGCACATCGGCGCGATCCGGGCCGGACCGGACTGACCCGCTCCCCCCTCCACCGGGGGTTTCGTCATCCTTTTTACCGGCGGGACGAACTCTCGCGTATGAGCGAGCGCGACAAGTACCCGGCAGATTCCGGCCGCCGTCGGTTCGTCAAGGGTGTCGTGGGCGGCGCGGCACTCGCAGGCGTCGGCGCGACCGGTGCGGCCGCGATCAACTCCGCGACGCAGGCGTCCGGCGCGGGCGGCGGGGCCACGCAGGCCTACGCCATCGAGAACATCGACGGTCCGGCGCCGCGGGGGATGCCCCAGATCCCCGTCGAGATCGACGACGAGGGGTACCTCAAGGGCGTCTGGCCCAAGGTCAAGACCGTAGAACAGGGCGGCGTCTCGGTCAAGATCGCCGAGACGGAGGACTTCAAGGGCTCCGGCGTGACGTACTCCTCCGCGTGGTTCCAGTACTGCGGCGTCGAGTCCTACGCGGGGATCGAACCGTCTTACGACTCTGACAACTACTTCCGCTCGGGGTCGAACCCCGGCTACGAGTGGCAGAGCGAGGCGTACTCCGAGGGCGACAGGCTCCACGTCGACGACTTCTCGAACTACAAGACGTGGGGCAACGGCGTCGGCAAGGCCGGCCTCGGCAAGCCCGCGACCGGGCGCTGGCGCTCGGAAGACGCCGAGGACGTCATCCCGATCCAGGTCATCAAGTCCGAGCAGGTGATGGAGATGGCCAAAGACGATCCGTGGCTCAAGGCCTCCACCGAGGAGGGCTTTATCGCCTGGCTCAACAAGTGTACGCACTTCTGTTGTGTTCCACAGTACAAGATGGAGGGCTCGGCGAAGTTCAACGCCCAAAACGACGTCTACTGCCAGTGCCACCAGTCGGTGTACGACCCCTACAGCGTCGTCCAGACGCTGTTCGTCGCCCGCCCGCGGCCGACCGACTCGTAGGCGTCTGGCGTCTCCCGTTCGCCGACGGTCGCGTTCCCGTCCCTGATCGGACACATTCATGTAGGTCCCCACCCGATAGTACAGTACGATGAGTGCCGGGGAGGCCAAGGCCGGAGCAACGAGCGATGGGCTAGCGGCCTCCGAAATCCACGACGTCCTCCGCAACGACCGCCGCCGACTCGTCCTCGAACGGCTCCGAGCGGGCGAGGGCGAAGAGACGGTCTCGGACCTCTCGGAGCACATCGGCGAGATCGAGTCCGGCGAGTCGCCGCCGCCGCGCAACGTCAGACAGAGCGTCTACGTGTCGCTGCACCAGACGCATCTCCCGAAGCTCGACGACCTCGGGATCGTCGACTACGACCCCGACGCCAAGACGGTCGCGCTCGCGGACAACGCCGCCGACGTCGGGGTCTATATGGAGGTCGTCCCGCAGTACGGCATCTCCTGGGCGGAGTACTACCTCGGCCTCGGGCTCCTCGGTCTCCTGGCGCTCGCCGCGACGGCGGTCGGCGCCCCGCTGTTCCGCCAGTTGCCGCCGAGCGTGATCGCGCTGCTGCTCTCGGGGAGCCTGGTCGTCTCCGCGGTCTATCAGCTCCTCGAACAGGAGAGCTCGCTGCTGCACCGCCTCCGGGGCGAGTGAGCGTCGTCGCCGTGACGTGAGCGGACAGCCGGCGCGACCGCACCGCGTCCCCGAGCCGTCGCCCCGGAACACCCGCTTTCCGCCCCGGGGCGAGCGTCAGATCACGGCGTGGGTGGTCCCGACCCGTACACGAACGCTCGTGTGATCCCGACGGCCGACAGTATCAGGTGTCTCGCCGACGCGTTTCCGTCGATGACCGAGTCCGAGACGACGACGGCGATCGTCTGGTTCCGCCGCGACCTCCGGCTTCACGACAACCGGGCGCTCGCCGCCGCAGCGGAGGCGGACCGCCTCGTCCCGATGTACTGCGTCGATCCCCGGCGGTGCGGCAGCCGCTCCTACGGCGGTCCCGAGCCGTTCGCGTTCCAGCGACTCGGCGCCCGCCGGGCGCGGTTCCGCCGGGAGTCGCTCGCCGCGCTCCGCGAGCGGATGCGCGAGGCCGGCACGGACCTGCTGATCCGCCGCGGCCGTCCCGAGCGCGTCCTCCCGGCGCTCGCCGCGGACGTCGGCGCCGGAACCGTGACGTTCCACGACCTGCCCGCGCCGGAGGAGCGGTCGGTGCGGGCGGCGACGGTGGCGTCGCTCCGCGACCGCGGCGTGACGCCACGGCGGTTCTGGGGGCGGACGCTCCACCACCCCGCCGACCTGCCGACGCCGTACACGGCGATCAGCGACACCTTCACCGACTTTCGGAAGGCCGTCGAAGCGGAGTCGCGGGTCCGCGCGCCGCGACCGAGCCCGTCGCTGCCGCCGCTGCCGACCGACGACGACCCGACCGTCTCGGATCCGCTTCCGCCGGGAGAGCTGCCGTCGGTCGCGGAGCTCGTCGAGGGCGAAATCGAGGCCTCCGAGCGGGACGACCGCGCCGCGCTCGATTTCCGCGGCGGTGAGGACGCCGCGCTCGATCGGCTGTCGGCGTACCTCTGGGACGGCGACCACCTCCGAGAGTATCGGGAGACGCGGAACGGTCTGGTGGGCGCGGACTACTCCTCGAAGCTCTCGCCGTGGCTCAACGAGGGCTGTCTCTCGCCGCGGCGCGTCCACGCCGCGGTGGAGGCATACGAGCGCGAGCGCGTCGCGAACGACTCGACGTACTGGCTGCTGTTCGAGCTCCGCTGGCGGGACTTCTTCCAGTTTCAGGTCCTGAAACACGGCGGGCAGTTCTTCGCGCCCGGCGGGCTCAGGCGCCGGGACGTCGAGTGGCGGTGGGACGAGGACGACTTCGGGCGCTGGGCCGCCGGCGAGACCGGGATCCCGTTCGTCGACGCGAGTATGCGGGAGCTGAACGCGACGGGCTACCTCTCCAATCGGGGGCGACAGAACGCCGCGTCGTTCCTCGCGAACGACCTGCGGCTCGACTGGCGGCGTGGCGCCGCGTACTTCGAGACCCGCCTCGTCGACTACGACCCCGCGTCGAACTACGGCAACTGGGCGTACGTCGCGGGCGTCGGCAACGACTCCCGAGAGCGCGCGTTCGACGTCGTCTCGCAGGCCAAGCGGTACGATCCCGACGCCGAGTTCGTCACCCGGTGGCTGCCGGAACTGGCGTCGCTGCCGCCGGAGCGCGCCCGCGAGCCGTGGACGCTCTCTCCGGCCGAGCAGGCCGACTTCGGCGTGGAGCTCGGCGTCGACTACCCGCGGCCGATGATCGATCCCGCATCGTCCGGCGACGACCCGGTGTGAGGCCGCCGAGCAGGCGATGACCGCGAGGTCGGTGACCTACCACCCGTCGGCGGGCTCTCGGGCCAGCCACGCGAGCGCCGCGAGCGCCGTCACGAGAACGAACGCGACGAGCGAGAGCCGGGGGATCGTCAGCAGGCCGTCGAGCATCGGGTAGAGGATCGACGAGCAGCCGCCGTCGACCGAACAGGTCCCGCCGACGCTCGGCCGGACCTGGAGGACGACGTGATACGCCGCGATCGCGGTCCCCAGGAGCGACAGCGGGAGCACCGTGCGCGCGACCGCGGCGCGGTCTTCGATCGCAGCGACGCCGAGTACGACGACAAGCGGGTACATCAGGATCCGCTGGTACCAGCAGAGTTCGCAGGGGACCAGCCCGAGGCCGAGGCTGAAGTAGAGGCTCCCGGCGGTCGCGACGCTCGCGACGAGGGTCGCGAGGCCGAGGCCGAGCCGGGGTCTCGATGGCACGTCCGCGTGCAGACGGCGGGGGCGCTTGAACGGATCGGTCTGGGATCGGGACCGGCATCGTCGCGGCGACCGCGACCCCCGCAGACGGCCCGAAACTGTCAGGATCGACGGCGATGATATCGATGGGAAGAAAGACTTATCATCGCTTCCGAACGCGAAATATCGTGAGGATAGTTATCAATGGGGATCGCCGAGACATACACACGCGGACGGCAGTTCGCGGTCGCGCGGCCCGGGTCAGTCCTCCTGGCGCTCGTCGGGACGGTACTGCTGTTCGACCTGCTCTACGGCCTCACGACCGGGAGCTACTCGTTCAGCAGCGTCGGCTCGCTGGTCTGGGACGGACTGATGCGCGGGCTGGTGATCGGTCTCGCGGGCATCGGGCTCTCTATGACGTACAGCATTCTGAACTTCGCGAACTTCGCGCACGGTGATTACATCACCGCGGGCGCGTTCTCCGGCTGGGCGACGACGTACCTCGTCGCCGGCCTCGGTCGGGCCGACGTGGGGGCGCTGCTGCTGGTGGGTGCCGGCGGCTCGGTCTTCGGCGGGACGCTCGGGATCAACGTCACCGGAACGCCGCTGGCGATCGTCGCCGGCATCGTCGTCGCCGGCGCGTCGACCGTCCTCCTGGCGCTCTTCGTCGATCGGACCGTGTTCAGTCCGCTCCGGGACGCCGACGGCATCACCCTGCTCATCACCAGCGTTGGCGTGGCGTTCGCGCTCCGGTACCTGATCCTCTTCGTCTTCGGATCGAACGTCCGCGGGACGACGGCACAGCCGCCGTCGGTCTCGCTGTACTTCGTCGACGGGGTCGTGCGCGTGAGCGCCCACGACGTCGCGCTCGCAGTGGTCGCTGGCGGTATGATGCTCGGCGTCCACTTCCTCTTGCAGCTGACGAAGCTCGGCAAGGCGATGCGCGCGATGGCCGACAACGAGGACCTCGCGCAGATCACGGGGATTCCCACAGAGCGGGTGGTCCGCGCGGTATGGGTCATCGGCGGCGGCCTGACCGGCGTCGCGGGCTATATGTTCATCCTCTGGAAGGGGACGATCAGCTTCAACGACGGGTGGCTCCTCCTGCTGTTGATCTTCGCGGCCGTCATCCTCGGCGGCATCGGTTCGATCTACGGCGCCATCGTCGGCGGGCTCGCCATCGGGCTGACGTACTCGCTGTCGGTCGTCTGGATCCCGTCGACGTTCTCCCGAGCGGCGGCCTTCCTGGTGATGATCATCCTGCTCTTGGTGAAGCCCGAGGGGCTCTTCTCCGGGAGGTCGACGGCATGAGCGTACGCGACGACGTCGCCGAACGGATCCCCGGCGGCGACGCCGGCCTCATCGTGGCCGTCCTCGTCGCCACCTACGCCGCGTACGTCCTGATCGGCGTCGGCCTCGGCTACTCGCTGCGGGGACAGTTCAACACCATCGCGACGCTGACGTTCTACATCGCGGTCTTCGCGATGCTGGCGCTCGCGCTCAACCTCCACTGGGGCTACACCGGGCTCTTCAACATCGGGATCGTGGGTTTCATGGCGGTCGGAATCTACGTGATGGCGCTGTTCGCCAAGCCGGTGTTCCAGCCCGGCGGCGCGGCGCAGGTCGGCGGGCTCGGTCTCCCGATCGCCGTCGGGATCGTCGCCGGGGTCGTCGCGGCGGCGCTGCTGGGTCTGGTGATCGCCCTCCCGGCGCTGCGGTTGCGGGCGGACTACCTCGCCATCGTCACGATCGCGATGTCCGAGATCGTCCGCTTTTCGTTCCTCTCGGGCGAGCTCTCGCAGTTCCGGCTGTTCGGCGCGCGCGTCGGCTTCGGCGGCGGGTCGGGGATCATCCTCAACTACACGGACCCGCTGACCGCCTTCTTCGACTTCGTCGGTCTGGGCGGCGCGTACGCCGGCTTCGTCGACGCCTTCAAGGTGCTCGTCCCGAACACTCCGAAGCCCATCGTCGACGGGCTCGTCTACGGCGTCGTTCTCCTGTCCTTCGTCGCCCTCTATTACTGGCTCCTGAAGCGCACCGGCGAGTCGCCGTTCGGCCGGGTGCTCAAGGCCATCCGCGAGGACGAAGACGTCGCGAACTCGCTGGGCAAGAACACGAACCGCTTCAAGATCAAGGCGTTTATGCTCGGCTGCGCGCTGATGGGCCTGGCGGGCATCCTCTGGTTTATGCGCAGCGGCGCCGTCACGCCGAACACCTTCCGGCCGCGGATCACGTTCTTCGTGTGGATCGCGCTCATCATCGGCGGCGCGGGCTCGAACACCGGCAGCGTCCTCGGCGGCGCGGTCTTCGCCGCGCTGCTGTATCAGGGGCCGCGGTACCTGAAGAACCTCGTCGACACTGTGCTGCCGAACGCCAGCGCGCCGCCGGGCTTCGGCCCCGCGATCGCGCCGCTGATCTCGAATCTCAATCCGGCGCCGCTGTTCTTCTACACGATCGACAGCATCCGGCAGCTCCAGCTCGTGTTTATGGGCCTGGTGCTGATCTGGCTGATGCACAACCGCCCGGAGGGGATGCTCGGCCACCGCAAGGAGACCGCCGCGGGCATCCCGCTGACGTCGTCGAACGCCGGCGACACCGCCGCCAGCGCCAGCACCGACGGCGGCGCCGCGTCGTCGCCGGGAGGTGACGGCGATGAGTGACGCCGCCTCCGACGAGCAGGACGCGGGGTCCGCCGCGGCTGGCGCCCCCGACGACGTCGACGCCGAGCCGGGCGGGCTGAACCTCGGCACCGGCGGCCCGTCCGTCTCCGAGGAGTTCCCCCTCGTCGTCGAGGATCTCCGGAAGTCCTTCGGGGGGATCACCGCCGTCGACGACGCGTCCTTCCGAGTCGAGCGCGGGAGTCTCACCGGGCTGATCGGCCCGAACGGCGCCGGCAAGTCGACGACGTTCAACCTCATCACCGGGATGTTGGAACCCGACGCGGGGAGCGTGACCTTCGACGGCGAGGACATCACCGGCCAAAAGCCACACACCATCGCGAACGAGGGCCTCGTCCGGACGTTCCAGATCGCCCGCGAGCTCCAGGAGATGACGGTGCTTGAGAACATGATGCTCGCGCCGAAGCACCAGCGCGGCGAGGCGCTGTGGCGCTCCGTGACGCCGGGCTTCCGCGGCGACGTGATCGAACAGGAGTCGGCGCTGCTCGAACGGGTCTGGGAGGTGCTGGAGTTCTTCGAGATCGACCACATCGCCGAGGAGTACGCGGGCAACCTCTCGGGCGGCCAGCGGAAGCTGCTGGAGCTGGCGCGGGCGCTCCTGACAGACCCGGACATCCTGCTCTTGGACGAGCCGTTCGCCGGCGTGAATCCGTCGCTGGAGCGTCGCCTGCTCGACCACATCCACGAACTGCGCGAGCAGGGCTACACGTTCCTGCTCGTCGAACACGATATGGACCTGATAATGGAAAACTGCGAGCGAGTGATCGTCCTCCACCAGGGCAGAGTCCTCACCGAGGGCACGCCCGCGGAGATTCAGGCGAACGAGGAAGTCATCGAGGCCTACCTCGGAGGGAACGTATGAGCGCCGACGCGCAGGGCGACGACGCCGGCGCCGATCCCGACGTCGCGGCCGACAGCGCGGACATCGCGGACGACCCGGACGCGGCCGACGTCTCGCGGGACGCGATCCCGGAGTGGGAGGCGGAGTCGCTGCTGGAAGTCCGCGGCCTCGACGCTGGCTACGGCGACCTCCAGATCCTCACCGACGTCGACCTGGACGTCGCCGACGGGGAGTACGTCACCATCGTCGGTCCCAACGGCGCCGGCAAGTCGACGGTGATGAAGTCCGTCTTCGGGCTGACGAACCTGATGGGCGGCACCGTCACCTTCGAGGGCGCGGACATCACCGGGCTGCGGCCAGAGGAGATCATCCACGAGGGGATCGGCTACGTCCCGCAGAACGACAATATCTTCTCGACCCTGACCGTCCGGGAGAACCTCGAAATGGGGGCGTACATCCTCGACGAGATCCCGCAGGACGCCCTGGACGCCGTCTTCGATCGCTTCCCGATCCTCGAAGAGCGGCAGGCCCAGAAGGCGGGGACGATGTCCGGCGGCCAGCAGCAGATGCTCGCGATGGGCCGGGCGCTGATGCTCGAACCCTCGCTGCTCCTCCTGGACGAACCCTCGGCGGGGCTCGCGCCCGACCTCGTCGACGACATGTTCGACCGGATCGACGCGATCAACGACGACGGGACCGCGGTCCTGATGGTCGAACAGAACGCCAAGGAGGCCCTCCGGCGCTGCGACCGCGGCTACGTCCTCGCGAACGGGCAGAACCGCTACATGGACGACGGCGACGCGCTCCTGAACGACGAGCAGGTCCGCCGGGACTTCCTCGGCGGATAGCGGAGGTCTGAGCCCGCCGCGGGCGTCTCAGTTGCTCGGCGGCGACAGGGCCGTCTCCAGGGCAGAGGTGTAGGAGGACGCGCCCTTGTTGAAGCCGACCTTGTGGTACACTTCACCGCCGAACTCCTCGGCGAAGACGTTACTGAACCGGTTCGAGAGCTGCTGGCCGTAGTCGTTGTTGACATACAGCGTCGAGACGCTGCTGACGCCGAGCCGCTCGGACATCACCTGCGCCATCACGCGGCCCTGCAGGAAGTCCGAGGGCGCCGTCCGGAAGATGTAGTCGTTGTCCTCGAGGTTCGACACCGACAGCGCGGTCGACGACGGCGAGCAGCCGACGATCTGGTTCGGGATGAACACCTGCTGGGAGACCGGGACGTTCACGCCCGAGGAGGCCGACCCGCAGACGCTCGGCACGCCCGCGCTGACGAGCGACTCGGCGGCGGCGACGCCCGCGCTCGGCGAGGTCTGGGTGTCCTCGACCTGCGCGCTGACCGAGAGGCCCGCCGGGTTCGCCTCGTTGACCTGCATCGCGGGGAGCTGGGCCGCCTGGATCATCGGCTGCCCGACGGAGGCGAGCCCGCCGGTCTCCGGCAGGAGGATCCCGACGCTCATCTCGCGGTCGGTGCCGCCGGGGCCGCTGTCGGCGGCGGGGCCGGCGCCCTTCGGGTTGGCGCCCTCGAAGTTCTGGACCTCGATCTGTGAGGTGCTGCCGTCCGCGAACTCCCAGATGGAGTACGCCGCCGTCGCCGGGTCCCCGTTCTGATCGAAGTTCGTCGCGGAGGAGGCGCCCTGGTAGTTCACGTCGTCGCCGTTGGCGGCGGCCTCGACGCCCTCGACGATGTTTTTCGGCGTGACCGTCATTCCGGACGGGTTCGCGATCCGGCGCATCTGATCGCGGATCGCGGTGCCGTCGTTCGCGCCGGCTGCGGCGTTCGCCAGCAGCTGGATGGCGACCGAGTCGTATGACTGGGAAGTGAAGACGCCGGGCGAGGAGCCGTACTCCTCCTGGAACAGCGTGTTGAACGCCTCCTGGTTCGGACCGCCGGCCGCGGGCGCCGTCCCGGTCACGTTCGACATGTCGTTGCCGACCTGGCCCGGGAGCGCCCCGTCGCGGAGGCCGTCCGGCACGAGGATCTCGTGGTCCCCGTCGGACATACTGTAGTAGTCGCGGAACAGCTGAATCCCGCTCTCGGGGTAGCCGATGACGACCAGTCCGTCGGGGCCTCCACCGCCGCCGGTGGTCGTAGCACCGCCGGTGTCTGTTCCGTCCCCGCCGCCACCGCTGTTGGGGCTCCCGATACAGCCGGCAATTCCCGTCGCTCCGATCGCACCCGCTGCGCCGACGCGCTTGATAAAGTCACGCCGTACGATATCACGTGCCATATTCCTCGGAATGTGTCTCCTCCGTATAAATGTGTCCGTTATGGTACTGTACGTTCGTGTATGTACGTTCGCGTATATGTCAGAGACGATCACGATGGATACGCAGGACGAACCGACCGGTCGGTGCTGTCACGCCAGCGGTTCGTCCGCTCGCAGTTCCGAACCCGAAGGTCGGCTTTATCCCGTATGTATCGAAATTCGTACTTTTTGCGGCCGCGGGAATCCGCTCGGAGACCGCCGTCGCTCGGTCGCTGGTCGCGTGGGGCCGCAGGAGCGGGCACCGCGCATCCGACACGCTCAAGCGCCCGGGCGCTCGCCACCCAAGGGATGACTATCCCGTCGTTCGTGGTCGGGATCGCCGGCGGCACCGGCGCCGGAAAGACGACGGTGGCCCGCCTGATCGCCGAGGGCGTCGGCGACTCCGTCACCCGGATCCCGCTCGACAACTACTACGAGGACCTGAGCCACCTCGAGTTCGAAGAGCGCGAGCAGGTCAACTACGACCACCCCTCGGCGTTCGAGTGGGAGTTCCTGCGCGAGCAGGTCTCGACGCTGCTCGAAGGCCAGCCGATCGAGATGCCCGTCTACGACTTCGAGCGGCACAACCGGACCGACGAGCCCGAGCGCGTCGAGCCCACGGACGTCATCGTCCTGGAGGGCATCTTCGCGCTCTACGACGAGGACCTCAACGATATGTTCGACCTCCGCCTGTACGTCGAAACCGACGCCGACGTCCGGATCCTCCGGCGGATCAAGCGCGACGTCATCGAGCGGGGCCGCGACCTCGAAGGCGTCATCGAGCAGTACCTCGCGACGGTCAAACCGATGCACGAGCAGTTCGTCGAGCCGACGAAGAAACACGCCGACCTCATCATCCCCGAGGGCGCAAACAGCGTCGCGGTGAGCCTCCTCGAAGAGAAGATCAGGGCCGAGATCGACGGCGACGCCCGCCGCGACTGGGAGCGGGAGCCGCTCGAAAGCCCGCTCATCGAGGAGTTCGCGGCCGACCCCGACGAGTGAACGGAGGCGAGAGTAATCACGATCAGCCGCGCCGGTCCGTTCGGTCGTCGCGGTCGCCGTCCGCGGCGGCCCGCTCGTCGATCATCCGCGCGGCCAGGTCCGTCCAGTCGCGGCCGCCCATCCGCGCGCCGACGATGGCGGCGCGGGCGACGTACGAGAGGACGATCCCGACGTATACGCCGACGATTCCGTAGCCGAGCGTGACCGCGAGCAGGTAGGACGTCCCCAACAGGAAGACGTACGAGCCGACGACGCCCGCCCAGAACGGCGTCCGGGTGTCGCCGGCGCCCTTCAGCGAGCCCGAAAGCGGGAAGTAGACGCCGATGAAGACCATCGCGACGGCGAACGCGCGGTTGAAGTCCGCGGCGTAGCCGATCGTCGCTAGGTCGTCGGTGAAGAGCGTCGCGAGCGGCCCGGCGAACGCGAAGAGCAGTCCGCCGGCGACGCCGAGAATCGCGAGGCTGAGCCCGCAGATCGCGTAAGCGGCGTAGCGGGCGTCGTCGGGACGCCCCGCGCCCAGTTCCTGGCCGACGAGGATGCTCGACACCGTTCGGAACGCGCGGAACAGCGGTGCGGTGAACTGCTGATACACACGGTTGGCGATGTGGTAGGCCGCGTTGGCCTCCGTCCCGAACAGGAGCACGAGCGAATTGAACGGAAACCGCGCGAGTTCGGTGCTCATCCCCCCGGCGATGTCGGGGACGCTGACCGCCAGCAGTTGCCGCGTCAGGAGGAACCCCCGCGGTCGGGCGAGCGACAGCGACACCCGCGGGCTCAGGATCACGCCGATCAGCGCGACCGCTTCGACCGTCCGTCCGACGGCGGTGGCGATCCCGACGCCGACGATCCCGAGCCGCGGCGCGCCGGCGACGCCGAGGCCGAGCGCGACCGACAACACGATGTTGAGGAGCGTCGCGGTCCCGTTGACGGCCATCGGCGTGCGCGTGTCGCCCGTGCCCTGGAGCGCGCGGGCGCCGACGAAGCCGACGATCCGCAGCGGCGCGACCGCGAGGACGATCGCCAGGTACGTCCCGCCGGTACGGGCGACGGTCGCTGTCGCGCCGAGGACCGAGATGAGCGGCTCGCTGAACAGGAGGCCGACGGCGGCGAGCGGGAGCCCCGCCAGAAGTCCCAGTAGGAGCGCCTGCGTGACGGCGCGGTCCCGGGTGACGCCGGCGCCGCGGCCCGTCTCCTGGCTCGACAGCGCGATCGCACCGCTGCCCAGTCCCATCCCGATGCGGAGCGGCAGCCGCGAGTAGAGGTCCGCGAGCCCGATCGCGGCCACGGCGGCCGGCGAAAAGAGGCCGGTCACGAGGATGTCGACCGTCCGCATCAGCGTGTTGAGCGTCTGCTGGACGGCGACCGGCCACCCCAGGGAGACGGCCTGCGTCCAGATCGAACGGAGCCGGTCGCTGGGAGAGAACACGCGTATCGGTACTCGGTCGACCGCCGAGAAATAGGTTGGTGCCGTGCAGGGTCGTCGGGGGGAGTCTACCCGCCGTCCGGCGCGTCGGCCGGGGCGAGCCGGAGGACGAAGACCGTCCCCTCGGGGTCGTTGTCCTCGATGCGTATCTCCCCGCCGTAGCGCGTGACGAGCCTGTCGACGAGGTATAGCCCCATTCCCATCCCCGAGCTGTCGAGCGTCGGCCGCCTCCGCGCCGAGCAGCTCGTGGATCGTCTTACCGACCATCTCTTCGGCCTTTCGCCCGGAGAACGGCAACGCGTCCGGCCCGACGAGCCGGTAGGTGAGCGTCTCGTCGAAGACGACGAGCACCCCGTTCGGGAAGTGCCGAACCGCCGGCTCGGAAAGTGCTCCGGGAGAGTCCATACGCTCCCTCCGACGGGTGGGAATATAGCGCTTTGCCGTCCGAAAGCGGGCGATAGATCGCCGACGGCGCGCCTACTCCAGGAGCGATTCGCCGGTCATCGCCGCGGGCTTCGGGACTCCCATCAGGTCGAGCATCGTCGGCGCGACGTCGCACAGCGACCCCCCCGAGCGAACGCGACGGCCGCCGTCGTCGCCGTCGGGCGTGAGGTAGACGAAGGGAACGGGGTTCGTCGTGTGCGCGGTGTGGGGTTCCTCGGGCGTTCCCATATCGTCGGCGTTGCCGTGATCGGCCGTGATCAGGACGTGCGCGCCCGCGGCTTCGAGCGCGTCTACGAGTCGACCCAACTGCACGTCGACCGCCTCGACGGCGGCGACGGCGGCGTCGAAGTCGCCGGTGTGGCCGACCATATCGGGGTTGGCGTAGTTGAGGACCATCGCGTCGGGGTCCGCGGACTCGATCAGGTCGATCGCGGTGTCGGTCACCGCCTCGGCGCTCATCTCGGGCTGCTCGTCGTAGGTGGGGACGTCGGGGCTCTCGATGATCCGCCGGATCTCGCCCTCGAACTCCACCTCGCGGCCGCCGTTGAGGAAGTAGGTGACGTGGGCGTACTTTTCGGACTCGGCGAGTCGGAGCTGCGTCTTCCCGGCCTCGGCGAGGGCCGCGCCGAGCGTCGTCTCGGGCTCCTCGGGCGGGAACGCGACCGGGAGGTCGAACGTCTCGTCGTACTCGGTCATCGTGACCAGCCGGATTTCGGGCGGTTCGATCTCGAAGGGCCACGCCGGCTCGATGTCGGCGAGCATCCGGACGAGCTGGCGCGCCCGGTCCGGGCGGAAATTGAAGAAGACGACCGCGTCGCCGTCCTCCAGCGCGGGGCCGCCCGCGACGAGCGTCGGCTCGACGAACTCGTCGGTGTCGCCGCGGTCGTAGGACTCCCGCACGGCGTCTACGGCCGTCTCGGCTTCGTGGTCTGCCTCGCGGCCGACGATGGCGTCGTAGGCGCGCTTGGTCCGCTCCCAGTTCTGATCGCGGTCCATCGCGTAGTATCTCCCGGAGACGGTCGCGACGTCGCCGGTACCGTGGTCCGCGGCGACCGCTTCGAGTTCCGCGAGGTAGTCCTCGCCGCCGTGGGGGTCGGTGTCGCGGCCGTCGGTGAAGGCGTGGGTGACGGCCTCGACGCCGCGGTCGGCGGCGATCTCGATCAGCGCGTGGAGGTGGCCCTGCTCGGAGTGGACGCCGCCGTCGCTGACGAGCCCCATACAGTGGACGCGGCCGCCGGTCTCCTCGGCGTGGTCGAAGGCCGAGGCGATGGCGTCGTTGGTCGCGAACGTCCCGTCGTCGATCGAGTCCTCGATCCGGGTGTAGGCCTGCTTGACGACGCGACCGGCGCCGATGTTGAGGTGGCCGACCTCGCTGTTGCCCATCTGCCCCTCGGGCAGGCCGACGTTCCGGCCCGACACGTCGAGCGTCCCGTACGCGCCGGCGTCGGCGAGCCGATCGAAGTTCGGCGTCGACGCCGCTTTCACCGCGTCGCGTCGGTCGTGGTCGCCGAGCCCCCAGCCGTCGAGGACGACCAGCGCTGTCTGCATACCGGACGCGAGGCGAGGCAGGGTGGAATAGGCTTCGCTTCGCCGGTGATCGCAGCCCGCGGCCGACGCCCACAGCTCCGCGCCGAGGCGGTCCCGAACGCGACACCTTCTTTCCCCTCGTCGCCGTCGGTCGACCCGATGAGTGACGCCGACCCCGCGGCCCGGCTCCGACGCCCCTACCCCGAGCGCTGGGTCGAGTACTACCTCGGGAGTCCGGCGAGTCTCGGCTGGCTGCTCGTCGTCGACGGCGCCGCCTTCCTCCTGGGCGTCAGTTTCTACGTCCACTCGGAGCCGTCGCTTTCGGAGCTCAGCTCCCTCGCGTATCCCCTCTTCGGCGACTCGCCGACGGCGCTCGCGCTCGCGACGCTCTCGGTCGCGACGCTCCTGCCGCGGCTCGGGGAGCGGGTGACCGAAGCGCCCTCGAACCGTCTCCTCGAACTCCTCCACACGCTCGCGTTCGTCTGGCTCGTGAAGTACGGGCTCTGGACGGCCGTCGCGCTCAATCTCCGGCCGGACCTCTACGTCGGCTTCGCGCCCGCGCTGCTGTGGGAGTACTGGGGCATCCTCGTCACCCACCTGTTCTTCCTGCTCCAGGCGGCGGCGATCCCCTACTACGGGAAGACCTCCCGCGAGGCGCTCGTCGTCGCGCTCGCGCTACTTCTCGTCAACGACGCCTTCGACTACGGCCTCGGGCTCTATCCACCGCTGCGCTACGAGGCCGGGCCCCTACTGGCGGGGATCACGGTCGCGCTCTCGTTCTTCGCGGTCGGCTACGCGGCCTGGGCGTTCGATCGAGCGGAGCGGTGACGGGGAACGGACCCGCTCCGGAAATGCGTCAGCCTATTACGTGCTCGCGATTTACCTCTCGTTATGGATTCCGCGGTACTCCTGGATCTCCTCGGGAACGAGAACCGCCGGCGCATCCTCCGGCTTCTCTCCCACAAACCGTGTTACGTCACCGAGATCAGCGAGTACCTGGGGGTCAGTCCGAAGGCCGTGATCGACCACCTGCGGCGGCTGGAGGAGGCCGGCCTCGTCGAGAGTCGGACCGACGACAAGCGCCGGAAGTACTTCCACATCGCCCGGAACCTCCGGCTGGAGGTGAGCGTCTCGCCGTACCGCTTCGGCGCCAAGAGCGCCTACCCGGCCAGCCGCAGCCTCGACATACGCGGGCGGTGCCAGCACCTCAAGATCGAACTGCCGGAGCTGGACGACGACCGACGCGAGGAACCGGACGGCGACGACGGGGCCGATCCGGCGCGTCGCGACCAAGACACCGAGAGCCATCCGACCCCGATCGACTCCGAGCGCGAGCGTCGCAAGCCAGGGGACCTCCGGACGGAGGCCGATCCCCTGGAGGATCCGGACTCCGAGGTCGCCGAGCTCGCCCGCGAGTACGCCTACCTCGACGACATCGAGAGCGAGCTCTCCCTGGCTCAGCGGTGGGTCCACGGGCGCGTGACCGACGTCCTCGACGCCCTCAGCGACCGGCTCGGCTCGGAGGCCGACAGCCGCTTCTACGCGGAGATGCTCGCGGCCATCTCGCGAGAGGCGCGGTCGGTGGGAGAGATCGCCCGGGAGGTCAACGCCGACCCCGACCGCGTGGCGCGCGCGCTCGAACGCCTCGAAGAACAGGGCCTGGTCGTTCGCGACGGCGCGGAGTGGCGGATCGCGTGAGCCCGACGGCTTCCCCGCGCCCGCTCAGGACACGTCGAGGTCCGGGAACCGCTCGGGGAAGGACTCGATCAGGGAACTGATCCCGCGTCGGATCCGACCGCTGGCGGCCGACGTCGAGATGTCGAGCGCGTCGGCAACCGCCGCAAGATCGGTCTCCTGTGGGTGCTCGAAGTAGCCCATCTCGTACGCCGTCGCGAGGGCCGCCTGCTGCTTGTCGGTGAGCGTCGTCGACGCCGACCGCTCGTCGAAGGAGACGCGGTACAGCTCCAGGATGTCGAACTCGAAGGAGCGGTCGTCCGCGACCTCCCACACGGACTGCAGCGACCCCCGGTCGGGGAGCTGCCACCGTTCGACCCAGCCCCCCTCGTGCTGGAACGCTTCGAGCGCGAATCCGCCGTGCTCGACGACGGCCGGACCCAAGAGCAGCGTCTCGGCGGTGAACTCGACGCTGTAGACCGGCTGATTCTCGTAGTCCGCGACCTGTCGGTAGGCCGTGACGGTGTGGTCGGCCGCCAGGTAGGCCTCGAAGGCCGCCGGGTCGTCGGCGTCGGTGGTGAAGAAGTGCTGTCCGTGGACCGGGTCGGTGCTCACGTCCTGCAACACCCGGATGTCCGCATCCGGGAGCGCCCGGATCACGTCGGCCAGCGCCATGTCCGGGTGCGAGAAGTGGACCTTCGCGATAACGGTCATACCGGCCAAACGCGGTCGAGCGGGAAAATCCCCACTCCCGTCGGCGGTCCCGCCGGTCGCGGGCCCCTCTATCTCGGTCGGCGACCGGCGCCGATCAGACCTGTCGGGTCAGACCGTGCCGCAGGTCCCGGCCGAAGTAGTGGCCCAGGAGCGACGCGAGCAGGCCGCTGGCGACGCCGACGCCCGCGACGGCGAGCCCGTAGTCCGCCAGAACGCTCACCGCGACCGGCGCGAAGACGCTCGTGAGCGTCCCGAGAACGAACGCGGCCCCCGACGCAAGCGCGCCCGCGAGCCCGACTTCGAGATAGCGGCTCCGCGAGCCGCCGAGGCCGATCGCGAACGCCGCGGCGAAGAGGCCGAGGAACCGCCCGAGCGCGCCCACGACCGGGATCGCGCCGCCGACGAAGGTCCCGGCGAGCAGGAGCGCGAGAACGACCAGGAACGAGCGGGCCGAGACCGTGGGGCCGCCCGGAAGCAGGCGTCGGAGCCGCCCGCCGGACGACGACCCGGCGTCTGATTCGGAGCGGGCGGATCCGGTCGCTCCGCTCTCGGTGTCCTCGTCGTCGAGGAGCGAGGCGGGATCGACCCGGTCCCGTTCCGCTCCGTCCTTCGAGCGTTGCATACCATTCGGTAACGGGCGCCGAACCCTGACTCTTGCGCCGGGGGTCGACGTCAGAGACGGGGGATCCAATCTTCGGAAGCGGTGGCTCCCGAGGCGACGGAGGGCGAACAGCCGGCGCGACGCGAACGCGCCCCCGTCGATGCGCCGGACACCCGCGTTCCGACGGGGGGTAGCCGTCAAACCACGCCGGCGCTGGTCCCGGCTTCGTATATAAGATCTCCCCCGGAACCGGAGGCGACGAAGTCGCTGTGGCCGCGAACGAATGGATTCAAGTCCGCGCCCCCGATACGGGAGCGTATGAACCCCGGAGACCGCGTCCGCGTCGAGCGCGCGGGCGTCACGAACGAGGGCGTCCTGATGCCCTCTTCGACCCCCGATCACCTCGTCGTGAAACTCGACGGCGGGTACAACGTCGGGATCGAACGTGCGGACGCCGACGTGGAGGTGCTGGAATCGGACGCCTACGACATCGAGTCCGCACAGGAGGAGTCGGACGCCTCCGAGATCTCCTTCGACGACGACCTCCCGACGGTCTCGCTCATCTCGACCGGCGGGACGATCGCCTCGACCGTCGACTACCGCACTGGGGCGGTGACGGCCCAGTTCGACGCCGAGGACGTCCTCCGGGCGGTGCCGGACCTCGCGGGGCGCGCCAACTACCGCGGGCGGGTCGTCACGAACATTCTCTCGGAGAACATGACGCCCGGCGTCTGGCAGGACCTCGCCGAGGTCGTCGCCGACGAGATCCGCGCGGGCGCCGACGGCGTCGTCGTGATGCACGGTACCGACACGATGCAGTTCTCCGCGTCGGCGCTGTCGTATATGCTCGACACGCCGGTCCCGATCGTCTTCACGGGGAGCCAGCGGTCGGCCGACCGCCCCTCCTCGGACAACGTGATGAACGCCGTCTGCGCCGTCGAGGCCGCGAAGTCCGACGCCGCGGAGGTGCTCGTCTGTATGCACGCTTCGACCTCCGACGACGACTGCGCGCTCCACCGCGGGACGCGCGTCCGGAAGAACCACACCTCCCGCCGGGACGCCTTCGAGACGGTCGGCGCCGAGCCGATCGGGTACGTCGACTACGACGCCGAGGAAGTCGAGTTCCGCCGCGACGTCGCCGAGCGCGGCGAGACCGAACTCGGAGTCCGGACGGACCTCAACGAGAACGTCGACCTGCTGAAGTTCACGCCGGGGATGGACCTCGACCGTTACGCCGCGATGCTCGAAGACGCGGATCTGGACGGCCTCGTCGTCGAGGGGACGGGGCTCGGCCACGTCCACACGGACCTGATCCCGACGCTCTCGTCGCTCGTCGACGACGGCGTCGTCGTCGCGATGACGAGCCAGTGTCTGGAGGGCCGCGTCTGCGACCGCGTCTACGACACCGGTCGCGACCTCCTCGACGCGGGCGTCGTCGAGGCCGGCGACACCCTCCCCGGGACGGCGAAGGTGAAACTGATGTGGGCGCTCGCGAACCGCGGGGATCCCGAGACGGCGATGACGCGGTCGCTCGCCGGCGAACTCCAGGAGCGCTCGGTCCCCTGGACGTAGATCGGACTCGTGAGCGCTCGCGACTCTGGCGGACGGACGGACGGCGATGACGGTCGGAGCGACGGCGCGGACGCGGAGGCGAGCGCCGACCCGGCGTTCGACTGCGGCGACTGCGGCCGCGCGTTCTACACCGAGGAGCTCCTCGTGCTCCACCGCGGCGTCAGGCACCCGAACGCCCTCGACGCGGCCGAACAGGAGGCCTACCGCGAGGCCTACGCGGCCGAGGAGCGCGAGATCCGCTCGTTCCGCCTCCGGGCGCTGGCCGTGCTCGTGTTGCTGTACTTCGGCTTTCTCTTCCTTTACGTGATCTATGCGTCCTGAAGACCAGTCGGAGCGGCGGCCCGCCGGCGGCACCGCCGAGGTCCGTCGCGGGCTCGGGGCGCTGCTCCTCGCGGTCGCTATCGGCGCCGTCGGACTGACGCTCTTCGTCCGCGGCGTCGCCGCCAGCAACGCCGCCGTCGGGCTCTCGGAGGCCTCCCGCGACGCGCTCGCGGTCCCGCGCTGGCTGTACGTCGCGACCGGCGGCGCGGCGATCGGCGCCTCGGCCCTGCTCGCGGGGTTCGTGACCGACCGCCGGTTCGTCCGACGCATCCACGACTGGCGGCGGGACGTCGGCGCCGAGCGCGCGCGACGCGTCGGTCGGGGCGCGCTCGGCCTCCTCGGCGTCGTGCTCCTCGCACTCGTCGTCTACCGCGGGGTCGCGGGCCCGCAGCTCGCGACGATCAACCTCGCGGTCGTCGTCGTCTTCGCCGGGGGGCGCGCGGGCCTGACGATGGCGACCTACGCGCTCGGGAACGCCTGGCCGGCGCTGAATCCGTTTCGGACGCTCACGGCGCCGCTCCCGACCGGCATCGTCGACTACCCCGAGCGCCTCGGCCGCTGGCCGGCCGTCGCGGGGTTCCTGGTCCTGATCTGGATCGAGACCGCTGCGGGCGTCACGAACGATCCGCGGCGCCTCGCCTTCGCCGTCGCCGGCTACGGCCTCGTCGCCGTCGCGGGCGCAGTCGTCTTCGGCCGCGACGCGTGGTTCGAGAACGCCGATCCGGTCTCGGCGTTCCTCCGGTTCTACGGCCGCGTCGCGCCGCTCGCGTGGGAGGCGGGTCGACTCAGGCTCGCCCTGCCCGCGATGCGGCTCGTGGGACGACCGTCCGAGGAAGCGAGAGGGAGCGAAGCCGGCTCCGACGACCGTCTCGTGACCGGGCTCTCCGACGTCGCGTTCGCGGTGGCGCTCGTCTGGGAGCTCACCTTCAGCGGCTTCGTCACGACCGAGCAGGGCGCGAGCGCGATTCGTGCAGTCGTCGGGCTCGGCCTCCCCGCGACCGCGGTCTACGCGCTCCTGTTCCTCGGTGGCTTCGGCGTCTTTTACGGCGCGTTCCGACTCGCTGGGCGGGTCGCCGCCGAGCGGCTCCTGACCACCCGAACGCCCCGGGAGCTCGCGGTCGCGTTCGCGCCCTCGCTCGTCGTCATCGCGGCCGGCTACCACCTGGCGCACTACTTCGCGTTCTTCCTCTCGCTTTCGCCCTCGTTGGGTCAGGTCCTCGCGTCGCCGCTGTCGGCGCCGACGAACCCCGTCGTCCTCACGCTCCCCGCGTGGGTGTCGGCGCTGAACATCGCCTTCGTGCTCGGCGGCCACCTGGTCGCCATCTGGGTCGCCCACTCGACGGCCTACCGGCTCTTTCCCAGCCGGCTCCAGGCGATCCGGAGCCAGTACCCCTTCGTCTTCGTGATGATCGGCTACACGGCCCTGAGCCTGTGGCTGATCTCGCTTCCGACGACGACGCCCGCGTTCCTCGGGTGAAGGGGGTCGGGCGGTGGGGAAGACAGGATGGAGAACGGAGAAAAGAGCGCAAAGCACTTGTCGTCGGACCCACTCCGAGCGGTGGGATGCTGCTGGCAGGGACCGTCGTCGCCGATCCGGAGACCGTCTACGAGGAGGGCGCGGTCGTCGTCGCCGACGATCGCATCGCGGCCGTCGGTCCCCGGGCCGAGGTCGAAGACGCCTACCCGGACCACGCGGTCCGGGAGTTCGATCTCCTCGCGCCGGGGCTCGTCGGCGGCCACGTCCACTCGGTCCAGAGCCTCGGGCGGGGCATCGCCGACGACACCGCCCTCCTGGAGTGGCTCTTCGAACACGTCCTGCCGATGGAGGCCGGCCTCGGCGAGCGGGAGATGCGCGTCGCCGCGGAACTCGGCTACCTGGAACTGCTGGAGAGCGGCACGACGACCGCGATCGACCACCTCTCGGTCCGTCACGCCGACGCCGCCTTCGAGGCCGCGATCGACCTCGGGATCCGCGGCCGGATGGGGAAGGTCCTGATGGACAAGCGCGCGCCAGAGGGCCTCGAAGAGGACACCGACGCCGCCCTCGACGAGACCGAGCGCCTCGTGCAGATGTACCACGGCGCCGCCGACGGCCGGATCGGGTACGCCGTCACGCCGCGCTTCGCCGTGAGCTGCACGGAGGCGTGCCTGCGCGGCGCCCGCGAGATCGCCGATCGGTACGACGGCGTCCGGATCCACACCCACGCCAGCGAGAACGAAGAGGAAGTCGAGACCGTCCGCGAGGACACGGGAATGCGGAACATCGCGTGGCTCGACGAGGTCGGGCTGACGGGCGACGACGTCGTGCTCGCCCACTGCGTCCACACGACAGAGCGCGAGCGCGACATCCTCGAACGGACCGGCACCCACGTCACGTACTGCCCGTCGTCGAACATGAAGCTCGCCTCCGGCATCGCGCCGGTCGTCGACTACCTCGACCGCGGGATCGACGTGGCGCTCGGCAACGACGGCCCGCCCTGCAACAACACGCTCGACCCTTTCACCGAGATGCGACAGGCCAGCCTGCTCCAGAAGGTCGACCGCCTGGATCCGGAGGCGACGCCCGCGCAGGTCGTCTTCGAGATGGCGACGCTCGGCGGCGCCCGCGCCGCGGGATTCGAGCGGGTGGGCGCGCTCCGTGAGGGCTGGACGGCGGACGTCATCGCGCTCGACACCGACCTCACGCGCGCGACGCCGCTGCACGACCCCCTCTCGCACCTGGTCTTTGCGGCCCACGGCGACGACGTGACGTTCACGATGGTCGACGGCGAGGTCGCCTACGACGCGGCGTTCGGCGGCCTCCAGACCGGCGACGCCGACGCGATCCGCCGGCGGGCGCGGGAAGTCGCCGCCGACCTCCGGGAGTGAGCGACTCGCGAGTCGCTCTCAGCGGGACTCGTACGGCTCGTAGGCAACGCGATACCCGTCGTCGGTCCGGGTCACGTCGTCGACGGTCCTGAACAGGATCTCCCGCTCCTGCCGTGTCCGGACCGGGAAGTCGTAGTGTGCGGCCTCGTAGCCGAACGTCTCGCCGTCGGCGCGGCGCTCCTCGACGAAGTCGCGGTGGGCCTCCAGCCGCTCGGCCACGACCCGCTCGGATCGCTCCGGGAGGTCGGCGACGCGCTCGTCCAGCGCCGCGAGGATGTCGGCGTCGAGTTCGTAGCCGACGGAGTCGCGGCCGGCCACCATCGCCGCCAGCGCGGTCGTCCCGGTGCCCAGGAACGGATCGAGGACGGTGTCTCCGTAGACCGAGTACATACAGACCAGCCGGTAGGGGATCTCGAAGGGGAACGCCGCCGTGCGGTCGCGCGCCGCGTCGGTGTCGTTCGGGGTCGCCGAGGCGGTCGGGGCGGTATTGTCGCCCTGCGCCCGCGCCTGTCGCGCGCCCCGCACGTCGGTCCAGACGTCCGAGAACCACCGGTTCCGCTCCTCCCAGAAGTACGCCGACTCGTAGCGGCGCGTCTCGCCCGGATCGAACGCGCGCCTCGCGGGGCCGTTTCGAAAGAGGAGGACGTGTTCGTGTTCGAGCGTCACGTAGGCGTTCGGCGGGACCATCCCGCTGCCCATAAACTTCGCCGCGCCGTTCGTCGGCTTCCGCCACAGCACGTCCGGGAGCGGGTCGAACCCGAGCGACTCGAAGGCATCGAGCACCCGCGCGTGGTTCGGATACACCCGAAAGCGGTCCCCCAGGCTCCGGGTCGCGTCGCCGACGACGACGGCCGCGACGCCGCCCGGCCGGAGCACGCGCGCGACCTCCCGCCAGACGGCGTCGAGTACGTCGTGCATCGCCCCGAACGCCCGCTCGCCGTCGGCGGCGTCCAGGGCCGACGCGACAGCGTCCGACTGCGCCGCGAACTGCTCGTCCCACAGCTCGATCATCGGGTACGGCGGCGAGGTCACGACCAGGTCGACGGCGTCGTCGGCGACCGCCGACATCGCGCCCGCGTCGCCGACGACCGTGCGGTGGCGAGTCTCCACGACCCGTAGGTGTGACGGCGGGCTTGTATAGGTACTGTCGGCACCGAGGCGTCACTCGGCGAACTCGACGCCGGTGATCTCGAAGCGGGCGCCGCCCGCCTCGCTGTCTGTCACCGCGACCTCCCAGCCGTGGGCCGCCGCGATCCGCCGGACGATCGCGAGCCCGAAGCCGGTGCCCCTCGTCGCGGTGGAGTAGCCGCTCTCGAAGACGCGCTCGCGCTCGTCGGGCGGGATGCCGGGGCCGTCGTCGGCGACGTAGAATCCCGCGTCGTCTTCGAGGTCCCCGACCGTCACCGTCACGCCGGTATCGACGCGCTCCGAGGCGTCGTCGGCCGACGGCTGACCGCCCGCGGAACCGTGTTCCGCGGCGTTCCGAAAGAGGTTCTCGAGGAGGTGTCGGAGCCGGCTCCGATCGGCTCTGATCGCGCGCTCGGTCTCGACTCGGAGCGTCGCCTCGGCGGTGTCGACGTTCCGCCAGCACGCCTCGACGACCGCCGGGATCGAGACGGGCTCGTGCTCCCCGACGGGGTCGCCCTCCCGCGCGAGCGCGAGCACGTCCTCGATCAGCTCCCGCATCCGCTCGTGGGCCTGCGCGGCGGTGTCGAGGTGTTCCAGATCGCCCGTCTCGACCACCAGCTCCAGCGAGCCCGCGGCGACGTTCAGCGGATTCCGGAGGTCGTGTGAGACCAGGCTGATGACCTCCTCCAACCGCTCGTTTTGGCATTCGAGCGCGGCCTGTTGGTCCAGTTGATCCAGCACCGCCTCCGCGTGGTGGAGCAGCGTTTCGACCAGGCCCTGATCGGACTCGTCGAAGGCCCCGGATTCGGCCTCGCCGACGGTGAGGGTCCCGTGGGAGCCGATCGGGAGGTACATCGCCGATCGGTGGCCGCCGCGGTCGATCCCGTCGTCGCGGTCGGAGAGGTCGTCGAAGCGGCGGGGCTCTCCCGTCTCGAACACCTCTCCCGGGAGCCCCTCGCCGACCCGATAGGCGGGGCGCTCGCCCATCTCCTCGCGGACGGCCTCGGTGATCACGACGGGCCGCAACAGCCCGTCGTCGTAGTAGCGGACGACCGTGTGCGGGTACTCGAAGACCTCATCGAGCGTCTCGGCCAGAATCCGTGCGATCTCCTCCCGGTCGTCGGTGCGGACGAGCTTTCGCGCGGCCACCTGGAGCGACTCGAACCGCTCGACGAGCGCGTTCAGCCGCTCCTCGCGCTCCTTTCGCTCGGTGACGTCGACCGCGATGCCGAGCACCGTTCGCGTGTCGGTCTCGCTGAAGGTGTAGGGGAACAGCCGCGTCTCGAAGACGTGGACGTCGTCGTCGTCCGACGCCGAAAGCGGCATCGCCGGGAGCTGCTTCGGCTCGCCGGTTTCGAGCACCGTCTGGAGGTGCTCGCGGAACCACGCGGCGCCGTCCGAGCCGAGCACCGCCTCCAGCCGCGCGCCCTCGATCTCCTCGACGGTGGTGTCGTGGAACCGCGCCAGCGACTCGTTGGCCATCGAGTAGGTGCCGTCCTCCGTGACGACATACAGGAGGTGCGGGAGCGCGTCGATGATCTCCCGGAGCCGCCGCTCGCTCCGCTCGACGCGCCGCCGAGACCGGTCGTGTTCGACCGCGTTCGCGACGCGGTTCGCCAGCACGGCGTACTGGTCGGTCCCGGTCTCCTTCTGGAGGTAGTCGGTGACGCCCGCCGAGATCGCCTCGCTCGCGATCTCCTCGGAGCCCTTGCCCGTGAAGAGGATGAACGGAAGGTTCGGGTCCCGCTCGCGGACGTCTTCGAGGAAGTCGATCCCGTTCCGGCCGGGCATATCGTAGTCGGAGACGACGCAGTCGAAGCGGCGCTCGTCGAGGCGCGCACAGCCCTCCTCGGCGTCCGTCGCGGTCTCGACGGTGATGCGGTCGTCCGCGCGCTCCAGGAACTCCGCGGCGAGATCTGCGAGCCCCGGATCGTCGTCGACGTGGAGGACGCGGATCGCTCCGGCGACCCCGTTCGAGACCTTCCCCCCTACCATCACGAGTTACACATCGCGGGGCGCGCTAAGGTTTTGCGGTGAAATTATCATTAAGGATACGGAACGAGCTCGAAAGCGGCGACGATCCGTCCGAGCCGCCGTCCGCGTTCGATTCATACTGTCGGACACAACTGTTTCAAGATATTCGCCGCCCCAGGCGGCGAAATTCTTCACAGACTTGTGTCCGACAGTATCAGGATGCCGCTCAATCGGCGCTGGCGCCGGTTCCGGACGCTCGCTCCGTGTCGAACCGCGCCACCTGTTCGTGGAGTTCCCGTCCGGAGTGGCTCACCTGTTGGGCCATCTCTGAGACCTCCTCCATCGCCGACGACTGCTGTTCGACGCCGGCCGAAATCTGGTTTATCGAACTGGCGATCTCCTCCGACATCGCGGAGGTGTCTTCGACGACGACGCTCACTTCCTCGGCTTCGGTGGCCTGTGACTGGACCGCCTCGCTGATCTCGTTCACGCCGTCGCTGGCCCGATCCACCGCCTCGTCGATGTCGTCGAGCGTCTCGACGACCGCCTCGACCGCCTCGGCGCCGTCTGTGATCTCCGAAGTCGTCTCGTCGATCCGGTCGGCGACGGTCGTCGTCCGCTCCTGTGTCTCCTCGATGATCGCCGTGATCTCTTCGGTTCGCTCTTGGGACTCTTCGGCCAGCGACTTGATCTCGTCGGCGACGACGGCGAACCCGTCGCCGTCGCCGTTCCCGTTCGAACTGACGCGTGCGGCCTCGATGTTGGCGTTCAGCGCCAGGAGGTTCGTCTCGTCGGTGATGTCGGAGATGAGCTCGGAGATCTCGCCGATCTCGTCCATCTGTGCCTCCAGCGCGTCGATGTCGTCTTCGATCCGGTCGGCGGCTTCGACCGCGTTCTGTATCTGCGTTATCGCGGTCGTCGCCTCCTCGACGCCCTCGGAGGTCAGCGACGCCGCCCGCTGGGACTGGTCGTTGACCTCGTCGGCCGAGGCGCTGACCTCCTCGACCGACGCCGAGAGGTTGGAGATGTTCGCGCTGGCCCGCTCTGCCTTCTCCGCGAGGTCCTCGGTCCCGTTCACGATCTCGCTGCTGGACGCTTCGATCTCCTGGATGGAGGCGGTGACCTCCTCGCTCGTGCCGCTCAGTTCCTCGCTGGTCGAGGCCAGCTCGTCGGCGACGGAGGCGATCTCCTCGATCATCCCCTCCAGCTCGGACGCCATCTCGTTGAGGCTGTCGGTGACTTCGAGCAGGTCGTCGCTGACGAACTCCGTCTCGTCCACGGAGGCCCGAGCGTCGAGGTTCCCGTTCTCGATCGCGCCCATCGTCGACTGGAGCTCGCCGACGAGCTCCCGGAGTTCCTCCTGTTCCAGGGCGTCTTCGGTCCGGTCGTGGATCATCTCGACGACGGCCTCCAGGTCGCCGTCGTCGTCGTAGACGGGGGCCGCGCTGAACTCGATGTGACGGTCGTTCCCGTCGGCGTCCTTCATCACGCTCTCGTCGGCGTAGAGCGTGTAGCCCACGTCGTCGATCCGGGGTACGCCGTACGCCTCGTCCGTCGTCTCGGGCGCGTCGACGACCTTGTCCGCGAGCGTCTTCGACCGCCGGCCGTCGTGGTAGAACGCCGGACCGGAACAGCCGTGTTCGCGGGCGAGCCGCCGCGCGTCGTCCCGGCTCTCGCCGGTCAGCTGTTCGAGGGCGCGGTTCCAGTGGACGACGTCGCCGTCGGCGTCCAGAACGAAGATGGGCGTATCGATGTGATTGAGAATCGCGTGAAACCCGACGTCGAAGCTATCGGCTCTGCCGACGTCGCCGCTTTTTCGGGCCCCGGTCGGCGATTCGGACTGTTTCCCTGCGTTGCCGACGCCCTCGGACTCCACTCCCAGAAGGCTCGAACCCCCGATCAGCGAGAACACGTTCATACGGCCGATTGGTTCATAATTCCCCTATTAAAATACCGCGCTCGTGTTTTCATATCTGATATTTAAATCGGGTACTAGTTCTGTACATTACCTAATATAGCCATTGTCGGGGTAACGAGTGCGTTTTGACACGCAGAATTTAATTATCTAATTTTATATCACCAACGTCGCTCGATGATTGTTTCTGCGAGCCTCTTCTGCTGTGGTGGGAGTGTTCGCTGGGGGTGGCTCTCCTATCAGGTATAGTCCAGATAGATCTAGGTTGACCTGGCTCGTGGTGTTCACTACGTTCGGTACCACAGCCGGGACAGGACAGTAGGAAACTTGGGATGCTCGGTCAGGGATTTGAACCCTGGTCCTCGGCTCGAAAGGCCAAGATGATTGGCCGGACTACACCAACCGAGCCCGCATCACAATGTCGCGGTCAGACCTGTTTAAATATTCCGTTACGGAAGCGGTACGGCACGGTTTCGCGCACGTCTCGGGGACCGACGCGTTCACCACCGCGCTCTCATTTCCCCTCGAATTCGGGCTCGTGATCGCCCATAAACGCGGTCATCCCCGTCATCAGATCGTCGGTGTCGAAGAGCAGTCCGAACGACTGCGCCTCGACGTCGAGCCCGGCGTCGACGTCGTCCCAGCCGCGGTGCATCGCGCGCTTGGTGTACCGCTGGGCGATTGGCGGACCGGCAGCGAGGTCCCGCGCCAGCTCGAAGGCGCGCTCTTCGAACTCGGCGTTCGGAACGGCCTCGGTGACGAAGCCGTACTCGACCATCGTCTCGGCGTCGTAGCGGTCGGCGGTGAAGATGATCTCCTTGGCGCGGCCCATCCCGACGATCCGCGGCAGCCGAACGGTGCCGCCCCAGCCGGGGAGCAAGCCGAGGTCGTGTTCGGGCTGGCCGAACTCCGAGCGCTCGGAGGCGATTCTGAGGTCCGCACCCATCGCGAGTTCCATCCCGCCGCCGAGGCAGTAGCCGTCGATGCCGGCGACGACCGGAAGCTCCGCGGATTCGAGCCGGCCCATCGTCTCCTGACCCTTCCGGGAGAGGTCCGCGGCGGTGTTGACGTCGCCGACGCCGCCGGCCATCGATTGGATGTCCGCCCCCGCGGAAAAGGCGCGGTCGCCGGCGCCGGTGACGAGGATCGCTCTGACCGCGTCGTCGGCCTCGAACCGCTCGACGACGTCCGCGAGGTCGTCGAGGAGTTCGCCGGTGATCGTGTTCATCCGGTGGGGGCGGTCCAGTCGGATATGGCCGACGCGCTCGCGGACCTCGACGGTCAGCGTCTCGTAGTCGTATCCGTCGTCGGCGTCGGCGTCGCCGCCCGCGTGGAACCGCTCGCCCGCGTCAGCGAGCTCGCGCAGGTACGAGACGGGCTCGTAGCGCTCGGCGCCGGTCGCCTCGTAGCGGGATTCGAGCACGTCGAGCAGGTCTCCGAGCCCCGCCTCGTCGACCATCTTCGCGGGGCCGTCGGACCACCGGCCGCCGAGCTTGACCGCGGTGTCGATGGCCTCGGGGTCGGCGACGCCCTCGCTCACGAGGCCCGCGACCTCGTTCGCGAGCACGGCGAGCAGGCGGTCGGCGACGTCGTCGCGGGTCTGGTCGGACGGCACCTGCGCGCCATCGCCGTCGGCGTAGTCGTAGAAGCCCGCGCCCGTCTTCTTGCCGAGGTCGCCGGCCTCGACCTTCGATTCGAGCACGGGCGCGGGGCGGTAGCGCTCGCCGAGTTCCTCGTGCATGTAGTCGAGGACGTGGTAGCCGACGTCGATCCCGACCTGGTCTGCGAGCTCGAAGGCGCCCATCGGCAGGCCGAGCCCGTACTTCGCCGTCGAGTCGACCTCGGCGACGGTGGCCTCGTCGGTCTCGACGAGCCACGCGGCCTCGTTCATCAGCGGCACCAGGATGCGGTTGACGATGAAGCCTGGGCTGTCCTTGCGGACCCGGACGGGGGTCTTGCCCATCTCGACCGCGAGGTCCTCGATCAGTTCCAGGGTCGACTCGTCGGTCTCGTCGCCGGCGATGACCTCGACGAGCTCCATCCGGACGGGCGGATTGAAAAAGTGCATCCCGCAGAAGCGCTCGGGGCGCTCTGTCACCGCGGCGAGTTCGGTGACAGAGAGGCTGGAGGTGTTCGTCGCGAAGACCGTCCGGTCGGGCGCGGCGGCTTCGAGGTCGTCGTAGACGTCCTTCTTGATCGCCATCTTCTCCGGCACGGCCTCGATGACGACGTCCGCGTCGTCGACGGCGGCCGCGAGGTCGACGTGGCCCGAGACCCGGTCGAGCGCCGCGTCGGCGTCCGCCCGCTCGATCTGGCCCCGCTCTGTGAGCTTGTCGAGGGACCACTCGATGCTCTCGATCCCGTCGTCGACGAGCTCGGATTCGATGTCGCGGAGGCGGACCTCGAACCCTGCGAGGGCGGCGACCTCCGCGATCCCGTGGCCCATACTGCCCGCGCCGAGAACCGTGATCACGTTGACGTCTTCGATCTCCATACGTCGTCGTGGGCGGCGTCGCGTTTCAACGTTTCTTTGACTCGGAAAAGAAACGTGAGACGCGTTTACTTCTTCCCGTCTCCCCTCGCCGAGCGTCGTCGACGGAAGTGGGACTCGGCGGTGACAGCGCCCGCACGCAGTATCATAGTGATTACTCTCACTGTTTACCGCCGAACGCCACCCCTCGATGACGGTGTTCGGCGGGAAGAGACGAGAGTAATCACTATCAGTCGACCGCGCGCCAGAGATACCGACTCGCGTAGCTCCGGTACGGCTGCCACCGCTCGGCGTGATCGACCATCGCCGCGCGGTCGTCGTCCGCGAAGCCGTAGAGTTCGGCCATCCCCGCGCGGATCCCGAGGTCCTCGACGGGGAAGACGTCGGGGCGGCCGAGCACGAAGATGAGATACATCTTCGTGGTCCAGGTCCCGACCCCGCGGATCTCGGAAAGCGTCGCGATCACCGCCTCGTCGTCGGCGTCGGCGAGCCCCTCGCGCGTCAGGTCGCGCTCGCGGAACGCCTCGGCGACATTGCGGACGTACTCGATCTTCTGTCGGGAGAGGCCGACGTCCCGGAGGGTCGCCTCCTCGGCGTCGAGCACGCCGCGCGGCGTCACTTCGACGCGGTCGAACAGGCGCTCGCGGATCGCCGCCGCGGAGTCGGTCGAGAGCTGTTGGTTCACGATCGCGACCACGAGGCGCTCGAACTCGTCGTCGGCCGTGCCGATCGGCAGGTCGCCGTGGCGGTCGACGAGGGGTCCCAGTTTCGGATCGGAGCGTACCGGGTCCATCGGCCGAACGTGGGGCGGCCGCGGTGAAAGCGTCGTCGCTCGCCGGCGGGGGAAAGAGCGGAAGGGGACAGATCCGACGATATATCCGTCTCCCGGGCGAACGCGGCGTCTATGGGCGAACCGGACGGATCGGAGGGGTCCGGCAGGGACGACCGCGAGCCGACGGTCGCGATCGAGCGCCCCGACGTCTCCGAGGTCGACGCGCTGGTCGATCTGTGGGTCGCGCTCGCGACCGACCAGCGCGCCCACGACTCGCATCTCCTGCCCGAGGCGAACCGGGCGACCGTCCGCGACACGCTGGCGCGGCACGCCGTCACCGGCGGGGTGCAGGTGGCGCGCCGCGACGGCGAGATCGTCGGCTTCGTCACGTTCGGCCCCGAGGAGGGCGCCTACGAACAGGACGTGACGCGCGGCGTCGTCCGCAACATCTACGTTCGCCCCGCGTACCGGGGCGAGGGGATCGGCGCCGAACTGATGGACGTCGCCGAGTCCGCCCTGGAGTCGGCCGGCGCGACGGTGGTCTCCCTGGAGGCGATGGCGGCGAACGATCGCGCTCGCGCGTTCTACCGGGATCGGGGGTACGCGCCGCACCGGATCCAATTCGAGAAGGCAGTCGGAGCCGAGGGGACCGATCCGGACGGCGAAACCGACACCGGCAGCGGGAAGTCCGACCCGAAATCGGACTCGAACGCGGGCTCGGCCCCGCCCCCGTCTCCGAATCCGGCCGCCGAGGAAAACGACACACACTCAAAGGAGGACTGAGTAGGTCCGCCCGCGCCAGGGGAGCATGGGCGGTTCATGCACTCGACTTGTAATCGAGACTTCGTGGGTTCAAATCCCACCCCTGGCTTCCCAACGCCGATGCCGCAGTTCTCCGCCTCCGTCCAGTCGTCCGACGCTCGCATCCGCGGCCGATCCAACGGAGAGCAACACCGATGACCGGGCGGCTGATCGTCGTCGCCGGCCTCCCGGGCGTCGGGAAGACCACCGTCTCCCGTGAGATCACAGACCGGCTCGACGGCCGCCTGATCCGGACCGACGTCGTCCGGAAGGACCGCTTTCCCGACCCGCAGTACACCGTCGAAGAGCGCGTCGCCGTCTACGACGAACTGTTCGCCCGGGGGCGACGTGAAGCCGCCGACGGCGGGGTCGCCGTCCTCGACGGGACGTTCCGGAAGCGCGCGGACCGCGACCGGGCCGCCGCAGTCGCCGCCGAGATCGGCGTCCCGCTCGACATCGTCGCCGTCGAGTGCGACGCCGCCGTCGTCGAGAGGCGGATCCGCGAACGTGAGGGCGACGAGAGCGACGCCGACGTGGAGATCTACCGACAGTTCCGCGACCGGTACGAGCCCATCGAGCGGACGCACGCGACGATCGACAACTCCGGGGACTTGGCGTCGACGCGACGGCAGGTCGCCGAAGCGCTGGCGGCCATCAAGGACCGCTCGTCCGACGCGACCGACTGATTCTACGGAATCCGATCGCCGGTGCATTTGGGCCGATCGCCGGCCAATTTAGACCGATCGCCGGGACTACGTTTAGAACAACTGATAGTGATTACTCTCATTGTTTACCGCCGAACGCCGTTACCGGGGGTGGCGTTCGGCGGTAAGAGACGAGAGTAATCACTATGAGGCACTGGTCTGGCGCGCAGACCGGAACGAAGCGGAGGAATGCGTCAGCGGGGGTGCCCGGTCGGAAGCCACCGATCCGGAGGGGCTCAGGTGAGGGTGGGTGGGGAGGGGGTGGATCGGGGTGCGTCGCGTCGGCGGGGACCGGATCGCGGGCGGCCCAACCGGGGCACTTCCGGCTACGTGGGAGAACCACCTAAAAGCGACTTAGTCTCAAAGAACCGTTTGACCTATCCGCGCGTTCGGACCTGATCGGCGATTTCCTCCGCGAGGTCCCGTCCAGAGTCCGAAATCGCGAAGCACCGGAGCACAGACGGTTCCGGCAAAGCCTCCCCGTTCGATCGTCGGATCTCGCCGACCGATCACAGTGATTACTCTCGTTTCTTACCGCCGAACGCCGTTACGGGGGGTGGCGTTCGGCGGTAAACAGTGAGAGTAATTACTATCAGTTCTTTCGGTTCGACGGAAGCAGGATCAACGCCCCGGGGATCGAGAGCGTGACGAGCTGGAGCGGATTCTCCCGGATGTCGAAGTCGGGATCGACCGGCTGGCTCTGGACGTCGGTGATGTGGAGCGACGAGTAGTAGACGATGACGTGTGTGAGGCCGTAGGCGACCGCGAAGGGGACGACGAGCGGGTACGTGATCCCGAAGAGCGTCGCCAGGAGGCCGAACGCGATGGCGATCACCGACGAGACGGCGAGGAAGTCGCCGATGTGGAGGGTCACGCCGGTGAACGCCGTGATCGCGGTGTCGACCGACGACGACGTGGTCGGCGTGTACATAAACGCGGTCAGGACGCTCGTGGCGACGAGCCCCATCCCGACGAAGAACCCGACGATCGGGTACGCGTACTCCATCGTTCGCGTAGTGCGTGCCGACGGATATAACGCTATCCCCTCGATATCAAATCCGAATATCGGGCACGCCCGAAGAGCGCGAGCGAAGAAGCTCCGTCAGCTACCGTCCGAGCCGCTGTTTCCGGAGCCACCGCTTCGGCCGGGGGCGTCGTTCGATCCGCCACGGTTTCCGTTGCCAGGGCCCGAATTTCCGTTTCCGCTATTTCCGTTGCCCCCGTTTCCCGGCCCGCGTTCGCCTTCACCGTTGTTCCCGTTTCCCGAGTTTCGCTCGTCGTTACCGGGAGCCGCCTGATTCCCGTTTTTCGAACCACCGGGGCCGTTTCCGGATCGGCCGGAAGCGCCGTCCCCGTTTCCGTTCTCGTTTCCGCTCCCGTTACCGTTTCCCCGGGCCGACTCGTTGTCCGCTGCCGGCGGCCCCTGGCCGTTCCCGGGACCCTCGCTCGTCTCGTTGCCGTCCGTGGCGTTGCTCCGCCCCGGTGCCTCGCCGCTACGTCCGGGGGAACCGACGTCCTCGGGCGGCCCGGCGTCTTCGGGCGGCCCGGCGTTCGCCGGCGGGCCGCCCATCCCGCGACCGGGGTTCTCGCCCGCGATCTCACGCGCGATGGCGGCGACTTCGGGGCCCGTGAGGTTCCTGGCTTCCGTGCGGAGTCGCTCGATGTTCGAGACGTTGATGCCGTGTTCCTCGCGGACGGCCTCGGGAAGCGCCGATACGGTCTCGTTCGCCTGGGTCAGCCGTCGTTCGATGGCGTTGATCCGAGCCGAGACCTGTGCCGTGCGGGCACGGTACCGGCCCTCGGAGATGTTGCCGCTCTCGTGGGCCGCTTCCAACTCCGCGAGTCGGTCGCGGAGCTCCGTCAGCTGCTCTCGGCTGTCGTTGAGGGAGTCGGCGACGACCTCGGCCTTCGAGGCGTTGCTGTTGGCCGCGGCGACCCGCTGGCCGAAGGTCCGAGCCTCGACCTCGCTACCGATCTCGATCTGTTGGACGCCGACGACGGCGGCCAGCTGGGCTCCCGGTTCGATCGGCTCCGGATCGGCCGAGTCGTTTTCGCTCGCCGCGTCGTCGCTCGACGTCGGCTCGGCGGTCGCCGCCTCCGTCTCGTTCGGTGCGGTCGTCGTGTTCGTCGCCGTCGCCTGTGCGGTGATTCCGTCGTCCTGCATCTCGGCCAGTCCCGTCGCGGCGGCTGGCATCCCCGATGCGGCAGCGACGCCGATCGGTGCGGCCGCCGCGACCACGAGGGCGACGAAGAGCGCGGATACAGACCTCATCGATTCCCCCTTGGCGTCGTATCGCCATATACCTCGATCATACTCGTCCCAATTTTGCGCGGATTAACTCGGTTTATCGCCCGATTGTGGCCGCTCTCGGCGCGAACGCGTGATTCGACGGCCGTCATTCGTCTCCCTCCGGTCCCGGACCGAACTCCTCGTCCGGCAACACGAGGACGTTCTCGCGACCCAGGCGGAACGCGTCCAGATCACCCTCGTCGCGCATCTTCCGGACGACCTGGCTCGTCTTCGCGTCGGTCCAATCGAGCGTCTGTGCGACCTCCTGCTGTTTCATCCGCCCGCCCTCGTGTTCGACGAGTGCGAGGACGCGCTCTTCGTTGCTCAGCAGTTCGTCCTCCCACGGGGGCTCTTGGGCCGCCGCTTCTGCCGCGTCGTCGCCGCCGGCGTCGGGCGTCTCCGATGTCGACGCGTCGCTTCCGGCGCTCGATGCCTCGTCCGGGGCGGTCGTCGTATCCGCGGCCACACCCGAATCAGCGGCGTCGGCGTCCGGTCCGGTATCGACCGCCGCAGCCGACGACGACGTATCTGCCCCCGCGGGGTTGGTACCGGCTCCGCTCGAATCCCCGGTCGAATCGGTGGCTCCCGTCCCGACTCCGTCCGGGAACCCGGACGGGCCGCGCCGTCGGTAGAGGACCCACCCGCCGACCGCGACGGCGACGACGACGAGACCGACCGCTCCCCAGGCGATCGGCCCGAGCCCGCCGGTGTCTCCCGGGGGCGCCGTGGTCGTCGTCCCCCCGTCCGGTGTCTGTGCCCCGCCGGCCGCCGCTTCGGAGACCGCAAGCGTCGGCTCGTTCGGCCCGAAGTCCAGCGGGCCGCTCCAGACGACGATCCGCGACTCCTCGCGGAGGTCCGATGGCTCCGGACGAACGGTCTCCAGCCCGTAGCCTTCGGGCCAGGCGAACTGCAGCGAGGTCTCGCTATCGAGGAAGAGGCCTCCGATGGCGTCGCCGGCGCGGATCTCCCCGCCGTCGACCGCCGAGAAGTTCGTCCAGACGAACGTGTAGGTGACGATCCCGTAGTCCTGCGGGAGCTGCTGTCTGGTCGCGGAGACCGAGACGTTGCGGATGGCCATCTCCCGTCCGGTCGCGTTCTCCGCGGTGGCGGCCGTCGAGGCCATCCGGTCGCGGAACTGGCTCGTGTATCGCGACTCGTTCGCCCGGATGTCCTCGCGCAAGGAGAGGAACGCGTCCGTCGTCTCGTTGGTATCCAGGCGGACGCGGTAGTCGATCGCCCAGGCCGCGTCGCCGTTCTCGCGGAGGGTGATTCGCATCGAGACGTCGTCGGGGTTGATCCCCGTCTGCGCGATGGTGTCCGTCGGCTGGGCCGACGCGCTCGTCGTCGTCGCGGCGCCCCCGACGACCACGGCGAGGACGAGGACGACGCCGGCGAGCCGCACTACGCGGTCTCTCATCTCGGTGGGACATCGAACCGGTCACACAAACCACTTCCGAGAGCGAGGGGCCGATCGGTCACACGTCGAAGACGACGTACGCCGACCAGCCCGCGTCCGTCTCGTCGAGCCGCATCTCCGAGTACGTCACCGCCTTCACCTCCCTGGCGTCGACGCGGTCCAGCGGGACGCCGCGGTACGTCCCGGTCAGCCGCCACTCGTCGCGACCTCCCGACGGTTCCTCGATCCGGACCTCGTGGTCGACCGGGAGCACGGCGCGGACGTCGCGCTCGTAGATGAGCTGATCGAGGTAGTCGAACAGCAGCGCCTCCGGGCGCTGGGCGTCGACCGCGACCTCGATCGTCTCGCCCCCCGCGGCCGGGATCTCGTCGCAGGACGCCGCGGCGAGGCCGTCTGCGACAGCCGCGAAGACGCCTGACAGCGTGGGTGCGGCGGCCTCGACGGCGACGTCGGCGGTGTGGTCCCGAAGCTCGAACGGCATACTCGGTCACGGGCGGCCGCCGAGGGTGTGCTTTGCGGTCGCGACCTCCCGGCGACGGGTCACTCGTCCTCCCCGTCGGGGGGCCGGACCGCGGCCCGCTCGGGGGGCACCTCGGTCTCCTCGTGGCGGTCCGGGTCGCGCTCGCGGCGCGCGAGGTCCGCGGGCGTCTCGGCGTGTTTGGGGTCGACCCGGTCGTCGTAGCGGGCCTGTACCGACTCTCGCGGGTCGGCGTCGGGAGCGGGATCTTCCGGGTCCGGCTCTCGCCGACGGTCCGCATCGGCGTCCGCGTCGGCGGTTCCGTCGTCCTCATCGGTCACGATCGAGTCGGCCGTCAGCGACGCGAGCTCCTCGCGGGAGAGCCCGGCGTCGTGGCCGCCCGACATCGCGACGCCGCTCGTGACGATCGCCTGGATGCCCTCCTCGACGGTCAGGTCGACGTCCATCACCCGCTCGGCGGGTATGTGGACGAGGTGGCCGCCCATCACGGGGTTGGGCGCCATCGGGAGAAACAGCGTGAGCATCTCCCCGTGGCCCGCGGCCGCGCGAAGCGCCTCAGGCGTCTCGGTCGTCACGAACCCGAGCGTGTACGCGTCCTCGTGGGGGAACTCCACGAGTTTGACCTCGCGGAAGTTCTCGGCGTCGGACTCGATCATCACGTCGCTCATCCGCCGGAAGCTCTCGTAGACCGAGCCGACGCCCGGGACCTGCGCCATCACGTAGTCGAAGTACTCGACGGCGCGCTCGCCGTACCGGGAGCTGTTCACCAAGAGTCCGACGGCCAGCACCGCCCCGAAGACGACGACCGGCACCGCGGCCTCCAGGACCGTCTCAGGGCTGACGTTCAGGACAGCGGGGATGAGAGAGACGACCGGCAGGGAGAGGACGAGGTCCGAAAACAGGCTGATGTACTGATAGACCGTGTTGAAGAGAAAGAGGAAGACCGCGACGGTGATGACGAGCGGGACCACGACCGCGAGCCCCGAGATGAACGCTTCGCGCAGCACGTCGTACATCGAATTCCGGACGCGACGTATCGAGGGCCCGTCCCGGGGCGCGTCTGACATTCTATCGGCCCCTACGACGGAGCGCGTGAAAGGTGTCCCGGCCGGGGGCCGCCCCAGCGACGGTCCCGAAAGGCGTTAGACACGCCGTCGACTATGGAGCGGCGATGACCGTCATCGGCCTCGACGACACCGACTCCCGCGAGCGAGGGATGTGTACCACGTACCTCGCGGCGCGGCTCGCCGAGGCCATCGAGCGCGCCGGCGCGACCGTCCACCGCCGACTGCTGGTCCGTCTCAATCCGGCGGTCGAGCACAAGACCCGCGGCAACGCCGCGCTCGCGCTCCACACGGACTTCGACGCCGACCGCGCGCTCGACCTCGCCGCGGCCGAACTCGAACCGCTGGCGGAGACCGACGACCCGCGGACGAGTCCGGGAGTCGTCGTCGCCGACGTCGATCCCGACGAGGTGCCCGCCCCCGTCGCGGCGTTCGCGACCCGCGCCGTTCGGGAGCTATTGGGTCTCGACGAGGCCCGATCCCTGATCGAGGCCCACGGGTACGCACACCGCGGGTGGGCCGGCGGCCGGGGGCGGATCGGCGCGCTCGCGGCCGTCGGCGCCTGGGCCGGCCTCAACGAGTGGACCTACGAGCACGTCGCCTACCGCGCGTTCGAGCGGTGCGGCACGCCCAGGGACGTCGACGAGGCGTCGGTCTTCGAGGCGGCCGCCGACCACTACCCGACGGCCTGGGACACCGTCGACAGAGCCGAAGGCGAGGCCGTCTGCGTCCCGAATGCGCCGGGGCCCATCCTCTATGGGATCCGCGGCGACGACGCCGAGACCGTCCGCGCGGTCGCCGACCGCATCGAGAGCGAGCCGATCGAGCGCGCCGCGACGTTCCTGACGAATCAGGGGACGGACGGGCACCTCCGCGAGGGGACCGTCGGCGACCTCCGCGACGGCCGCGCGTACCGCGTCGACGGCGTCGTCGCCGACGCCCCGGAGACGCGCCGCGGCGGCCACGTCTTCTTCGGCCTCCGCGGCCTGGACGCCGACGCGACCGTCGACTGCGTCGCCTTCGAGCCGACGAAGCGCTTCCGCGACCGGGTCCGCGCGGTTCGGGCGGGCGACGAACTCACGGTCTGCGGCGAGGTGAGCGAGGGCACCCTGAAGGTCGAGAAGTTCGCGGTCCGGTCGCTGGACCGGACGGCGGAGACGACGCCGACCTGCGGCGAGTGCGGTCGCTCGATGGAGAGCGCCGGGCGCGATCAGGGCTACCGATGCCGCGACTGCGGGACGTCGGCACCAGGGCCCGAGACGGTCGAAATCGACCGCGATCTCGAACGCGGGTGGTACGAGGTGCCGCCGTGCGCGCGCCGGCACATCGCGAAGCCGCTCGTCCGCGGCAGCTTCGACGCGCCGGTCCACCCCGAGCGGTGAATCGACAGACATCGCGCGCAGTCACGGGATCACCCCTCGACGACGAGGATCTCCGTGTTCGCGCGGCGGTCGACGAACTGGCTCCCCGAGGGCGGCTTGACCGCGATTTCGAGCGTGCCGGTCGCCTGGTTCGCGCGGGTGTCGGCGTCGACGGTCACGGTCGCTCTCCCGTCGGCGTTCGACTTCGCCGTCACCACGCCGTCGAGGTCCGCGCTCCCGGATCTGACGATCACGGTCGCGCCCTCGACGCCGTCGCCGTCGTCGTCGACGACGGTGAGAGCCAGCTCTTGTTCGCCCGGCTCGATCACGTCCGGCGACGGGCGGACGTCGAGTTCGGAGACGGCGAGGCCGGACACGCCGGAGAGCATATTCAGCATCACGCTCATCGTGGCGACGCCGACCACGAGCGCGATGACGAGTCTGATCGGCAGGCCTTCGATCGCACGGTCGTCGGCGGCGAAGCGCCGGAGGTCGTGGAACATACCCGCCCTGGCCTCGGCTTCGTATATAAACGGTCGTGCGGAGGTTCAAGTGCGATCCCGGGGCCAGTCCCGCCGATGCAGACGGAAGTACTCGGTCGCGGGAGCGGCGAACCGTCGGGACCGACGGGGCGGCTCGGCCACCACCGCTCGCGGGACGGGAGCCGGGGCGCCCCGGTGGACGTCGATCTCGATCGCCCGCACGCCGCGCTCGTCGTCGGCAAGCGCGGCTACGGCAAGTCCTACACGCTGGGTGTCCTCGCGGAGGCGACCGCGCGGGCCGACGGAGTCGCGCCCGTGGTGATCGATCCGATGGGCGTCTTCCGCGGGCTCGCCGCCGACGGCGACGCGGTGCCCGGGCGAGTCGTCGCCGAACCGACAGTCCGCGCCGACGCGGTCCCGCCGCGGCGGTGGCCCGCGATCGTCGGTTCCGAGCCCGACAGCCCGGTCGGGGCGCTCGTGTGGCACGCCGCGGCCGAAAGCGACACCGGGACCCTGGCGGGGATGCGAGCCGTCGTCGAGGACGCGGACGCGACGAGCGCGGTCGAGCGGGCCGCGACGAACCGCCTCCGGCGCGCCGCGGGGTGGGGCGTCTTCGATCCCGACGGGCTGGGCGCGAGGGAGTTGGGCGGGAGCGAGGCCACCGTCCTCGACTGCTCGGGACTGGGCGACGCGGCCTCGAACGCCGTTGTCGCGGGCGTCGCGGCCGCGCTCTACGCGGGACGGGCGCGGGCGTTCGACCCGACTGCCGTCGGGAGCGGTCCCATCGAGCGCCTCCCCTGGCTCTTCGTCGACGAGGCGCACGTCTTCTTCGAGGGCGTCGCGTGCGGTCCGCTGCGGGCGATCCTCACCCGCGGTCGGGCGCCGGGCGTCTCGCTCGTCACCGCGACACAGCGACCCAGCGCGCTCCCCGACGTGGCGGTCTCCCAGTCGGACCTCCGGATCGTCCACCGGCTGACGGCCGGCCCGGACGTGCGCGCGCTCGCGGCCGCGGAGCCGGCGTACGTCGACCGGGCGGTGACAGAGGCGATGCCGACCGCTCCCGGGGAGGCGCTGGTGGTCGACGACACCGCAGAGTCCGTGCGAACCGTGGCGGTCCGCGAGCGCGACACGCCACACGGCGGCGACAGCCCGCGGGCGTCCGCCGTCGACGCCTCACCGGCCACGTCGTAACGCCAGCGCGCCGATCGCTCCCGCCACAGCGAGCACCGCGGTGAACAGCGTGAAGCCCGGAGTGCTCGATCCGGACCCGGAGGCCGTTCCCGTGGGGGTATCCGAGGGCGTCGCGGACGGCGTCGGCGTCCCGCCGTCTTCGGGGATCGCACGGATCGTCACCGGGTCGGAGCGCAAGCCGTCCGCGGTGGCGACGAGCGAGTGCGTCCCGGGCTCTTCGACGACGAGGGTCACACGGCCGTCGGCTCCGGACGTGCCGGCGGAATCGTCGTCGAGCAGCACCGTCGCCCCCTCGACCGGCTCGCCGTATTCGTTGACGATGTCGACGCCAAGCCGCTCGCCCGCGACGATGCGCTGATTGTCCGGTTCGAGGCGCAGCGCGGGCGTCCGGCTCGTCGAGACGTTCACGCGGCGAGCCGATTCGTTGACGCGTACCCGCGTCGTCGCCTCCGCGTAGGAATCCTTTGTGACCGCGACGGACAGGTCGGCGTTGACCGGCACGCTGACGCTCGTCTCGCCGCCCGCCAGCGTCTGGAACTGCCCGATCGACGCGATGCGCACCGTGGCGTTACTGACGGGACGGGGCGGAGAGAAGTGCGGGTCTCGGACCGCGACGGTGAGTATCACGGTCCCGCGCTCGATCAGGACCCGACTCCGGGTCGACGCTCCGACCTGGACGGTGGTGCTGTTCCGGAGGTATCCCGACTTCGCAACCGAGACCGTGTACTCGCCCTGCTCGATGTCGCCCGAGGCGACCATCCCGCTACCGTTAGTCGACATCCGGGACGTGACTCGGCCGTCCTTCCGGAGGACGACCCGCGCGTCGGCGACGCGTCCGCCCTCGTCAGCGACCACGACCGAGAGCTGGCCGCGGCGGTAGACCGGCACCGTCACCTCTCGCTCGCTGGCGTCCTGGACGACGACCGGGTGATTGCGGATGTACTCGGGATGGGAAGTCGAGATCGTCACGTCCGCGCCGCTCGGGACGTCGACGAAGGCCTTGCCGTTGCTCGCGGTCGCTTCGGTCGTCGATCCGTTCCCCCAGGTCGCGGTCAGTTCGACGTTCCGGATCGGATCGCCCTCCTGGTTCTCCACCGAGACGGTCAGGGTGACCACATCCGAGGACTGCGCGCCGCCGATAGTCGCTGCCGGTCCGACGAGTAGCAGCCCCGACACGACCAGCCCCACCACAATCCCGGATCTCATACCTCGCAGTTGTCCGGAAGCGATAAAATAGTTCGCAGGGGATCGAAGAATCGAAACCGACGAGTGCGCCGCCCGCGGAGTCGGGACCGATGGCCGACCGTTTGATTCCCGTCCTGGTCGCACTCGGCGGATTCTGTGGCGCCGTGTCGCGCTACCTCGTCGGCGTCGCGGTTCCCGGTCCCGACCCGCTCGGGACGCTGACGGCGAACGTCCTCGGGAGTTTCGTCCTCGCGGCCTCCGTCGGCGCCGTGCGTTCGCGCCGGTTCCGGTTCTTCCTCGCGACCGGACTGCTCTCGTCGTTCACGACCTACAGCACCTTCGCAGTCGAGACGGTGATGCTCGGGCCCGCCTGGGGCGTGGCGAACGTCGGGGCCAACTACGCCATCGGCGTCGCGGCCGCGCTCGTGGGATTGCTCGCCGGGAGGCGGTTCGCGTGATCGACGCGCTCGCCCGGCTTCCGGTCCCGATCCTCGTCGGCCTCGGCGGTGCCGCGGGGGCGCTCGCCCGGTACGCCGTCGACGTCGCGCTCGACGGCGGTCGACCGAGCATGTTCGCGGTCAACGCCCTCGGAAGCGTCGTCCTCGGCGGCCTCGTCGCCTCGGGGCCGCCCGAAGCGGTCCTGGCGATCGCCGGCACGGGCTTTTGCGGGGCGTTCACGACCTTCTCGTCGTTCGCGGTCAACGTCGCGGAGGCGGCCTCTGACGGTCGAGTCCGGCTGGCGATCGTCGACGCTCTCGGGACGCTCGTGGCGGCGCTGCTCGGGGTCGGCATCGGCACCGCGATCGTCGCCTGGTGACCGCCGCCGATTGGCGACGCCGACGAGATCGATCGGACTCGATCTGCCGCAACCTCCTTTCCCCGCGGGACGCTAGCCCCGGGTGAATGCGCGTCGAGTGCCCGTACTGCGACCGCGAGGTGGACGTCACGAGTCTCAAATCGCACGTCCGCCGGATGGAGGGCGGTGGCCACGTCGACCACGGGACGGTCCCGCGGGAGCGCGTCGACAGTCCCTGGAACATCCGCATCGAGACCTCGCCCGCTGAGGCGAGGGCCGATCGGGACTCGGGACTCGACGCCGAGTACGTCGAAGAGCGGATCCGTCGCGGTCGGTGTCCCGGCTGCGACCTGGGCGTGGTCGGGCTGAAGGGCGGCGACGGATGGCTCTCCAGCGGTCGCCGTCGGCTGGCGTGCCCGAACTGCGGGTGGGAGAGCCCCGAGTGGGTCACGATCCGGGACTGACGGTCGCATTCGGCGGAAGGATCACTGCGCGCGAGATGTCCGAAAAAGCGCCCGAGGCGGGATTTGAACCTCAGTCGCTCCACTCCCTGATTCAACTCCCTTGAGACGCGTTCCGACATCGGGCTCGCTCGTCGCGGCGCTCCTCGCTCGCGTAGATGTCGGAAAAAGCGCCCGAGGCGGGATTTGAACCCGCGTCACGACCGTGACAGGGTCGTATGATGGGCCACTACACCACCCGGGCACGCATCGGAGCGAAGACAACGCCCGAGGCGGGATTTGAACCCGCGTCACGACCGTGACAGGGTCGTATGATGGGCCACTACACCACCCGGGCTTGCTCCACTTCCTCGTTGCCCGGTAGTCTAATTAAGACTTATCATCTGCCGACGGCGTGGGAGCGACCCCCGCGCGGCGGTGCCGTGGCGGTGGCTGTCGGAGGTCCGAGAAATAAAAAGACAGAGCCGCGAGCCGGTCCGGTCGGACCGATCGACCGATCAGCCAAAGACGCGTCGGGGACGGTAGCCTTCAGTCGTCGGCGGGGACCGCTTCCACCTCGGCCGCCGCTTCGGCTTCTTCCTCTTCTTCTTCCTTCTTGTTCTTGATCTTCTTCAGCCGGAAGATCTCCTCGCGCTCCTGTTCTTCGAGCTTCTGCTCGATGTACTCCTTGTTCCCGTAGAGCTCGGGCAGGAGCTTGAACTCCAGGGCGTTGACGCGGCGCTTCGTCGTCTCGATCTCTTCGAGCATCTTCTTCATCGCGGTCTCGACCTCGGCCGCGAGGATGATCGTCTCCAGGAGCTCCTCGTAGGCGTCGGCCGCCTCGTCGATCCGGGCCGAGGAGCCGAGCAGGCCGTAGCCGCGCTGGTCGAGGCTCTTCTGAACGCGCGAGGATTCGATTTGCGGCACGACGACGCCCATGATGTTCTTCGACTGGGTCGTGATCTCGGGGTGTTCCTTCAGCGCCGCGGCGGCGCCCCGAACGGCGACGTCGCCCTCCATCGCTCGCGCCATATTGATCTTCTCCTGGGCGGTCTGGTAGTTCTCCTCCAGGTCGGATCGGACGTCCTGGGCCTGATCGAGGATGTCCATAAACTCCATAATGAGGCCGTCGCGCTTCTGTTCGAGCGTGTCGTGGCCCCGCTCGGAGAGCTGGATCCGGTCCTCGATCGCCATCAAGTTCTTCCGGGTCGGTTTGACGTCTTCGGCCATTGAGAGGGAGTTGTGATCCGAGCCTGTTAACCTTTTACTGTTCGCGGACGAGCCGCGCCAGACCGGCCGTTTCGGCCCAGTCCATCCAGGCCACGACCGCGACGTGCGGGAGCGTGAGCACGGCGATGAACACCAGATACAGCGCGGCCAACGCCTCTATGTCGGCGTCGAGGCCGGCGACGACCGCGACCCCGACCAGGAGCGCGATCGAGACCGCCGTCAGGGGGGCGGCGTCGCGGCCGACCCGGAACAGCGCGGCCGCGGTGCCGCGGTCGTCGAAGGCGTCACGCGCGCCGGGGTCGACGGCGACGAGCCGCGCGATGTGACGCAGCGAGTGCCACACGCAGAAGTACACCCCGACGGCGACGAGCGGCGGCACGACGAGGAAGTACGCCCACAGCAGGAGTGTCTCGCCGGCGTCGCGGACCCACGCGTCCCCGCCGTCGCGCAGGCGCCCGAGCAGGAGCGTCGCGGCCGTGACGCCCGCGAACGCCCCGCCGAGGGCCAGCCGCGTCTCGGGCGCGACGAGCCACGCGGCGTCGAGTCCGCCGCCGAACAGCGCCACCCACGCGTCGACGACGTCGCGATAGCGACCCGGAAAGCGGAGGAGGGGGACGAGCATCGGGAGCCCGCCGCGGACCACCAGCGTTCCGACGCGGACCGCTCTGTCGTCGAGGTGCGCCCCGCCGAGGGCGTCCAGCGCGTAGAGGTCGCCCTGACCCCAGTGGAACCACGTGAGCCCGATGAAGAACGCGGCCGACGCCGCGGGCGCGACGTACCACAGCGCCGCGTACCCGACGCCGAAGAGCAGATACGCGAGCCCCACCAGAGCGAGCCACCGGAGCGTCGGACGCTCGCCCGTCGCGCGAGCGGGCGCGAGGTGGTCGACCGCTCCGTGCGGGAGCCCGAAGGCGCCGAGGCTCACCGCCAGCGGCGCGTACCGGAGCCAGGCGGGGAGCGTCGAAGCGACGCCGACGAAGGCGTCCCCGACGGCGAGGAGCGTGATTGCACCGATCGCGAGCCACGCGGGACGGACGCCGATCGCGAGCATCGGGTCGCGCGCCGCCGACACTGATTTTGACACCGACGCCGATCCGGTCCCGACCATCGTCACTGCTCGGCGTCGGCGTCGATGTCGATCCCGAGGGTTCGGAGCCGTCGGCGCCAGGCCGTTCCCGGGACCGAGTCGGCCGACAGCAGTTCGGCCACGACCGGCCGGTACAGGACGAGCCCCTGGACCACGAACAGATTGGTCACGACGAAGAATGTCGCCTCCTCCACGGGAAGGCCGAGGAGATACAGTCCCGTGGTGTACTGCTCGGAGAGCACCCAGATCCCGAGCTCGATGGCGATTCGGTCGACGGTACACAGATACAGCGTCGGGAGGAGCGTCCCGGCCGCGACGAGCCGGCGCCGCGCCCACAACTGCGGCGCGCCGACGGCCCACTGCAGGGCGACCACCGGTGCCGCCCACGCGAGGATCGCCCCGAGGTAGAACGTCGCATCAAGGGCGAGCAGCCGCCAGCCGAGGAGACCGATCCCCGCGGCGAGCGCGAGCGCGACGACCCGACTGGCGACGGGACGCTCGGACTCCGGCCACGTGGTCGGGACCGACAGATGCGAGAGCCACAGCGCCGTCAGCCAGGGCTGGACGAGGATGAAGAGGTACTCCTCGATCGGCGCGTGGCCGACCGTAGCGATCGTGGTGCCGTCGCCGTACCACCAGACGCCGCGCGCGATGAGCAGATTGTCCCACGGCGTCGTGTACACCACGGCGGCGACGGTGATGATCGCTACCCCGATCCAGTACCGGCGGAGGCCGCCACTGCTCCACGGCGTCGCGGACTCTCCGATCCGAGCGCGGCTCACCGCCCCGGTCGCGACGAGGAGCATCACTGCGGGCAACAGGAACGCCAGGTGAAACTGGAGGTACGTGAGCGTCGTCGTCATCGGTGTTCCTCGGGCTTCGGGACCGGGCGGCGAGCCGCCGACAGGAACGGGCGCGGAAGACGGGGATCGCGGCGCCGCGGCGCCGCGGGCCCGGTCGACGTCGGTTCGCGTCGATCAGTCGTGCGGTGCGATCAGCCGGCGAGCCGGCCGATTCGTCGGCGTCCGCGTCGGCCGGCAGTCGGTAGTCGGCCCGCGATCAGTCGGCGGGTTCGGCGCCCGCGGCCGAGCCGGCGGCGTCGAGGACCTCCCGGCTCGACAGCAGGATGATCCCGAATCCGACCTTAGCGACCAGGTCCAGCACCATAAATCCGGCCGTCTCGATGTACAGCGAGACGATCTGGAGCCCCTCGGTGCCGACGATCCACCAGACCGGGTAGATCAGCCAGACGACGACGATCAGCGTCCGGAGCGTGCTGAACGTCGACGCCGCGTCGCCCGAGAGGCGACTCGCCTTCTCGTCGAGGGAGCCGTACAGCATGTACAGCAGGACGAGCAGGAAGCCCGTCGAGACGCCCCACCAGACGATCCGCCGGGCGCCCGCGGAGAGGACGCCGGCGCCGCCCGACAGCGTCGCCAGCACGCCGGTGCCGATCATCAGCATATCGAGGCCGACGAGCGAGGCCAGCTCGTTCCGGTTCGCTCCGGCGAGAAGCCCGAGGTCGATGAGCAACAGCGGGGTCGTGAAGAACCAGTCGGTGTACCGGGCCCAGTAGATCGGCAGCTCCTCGCCGCCGACCGTGACGGTCGTGAGCCCGAAGCCGAGCGCCATCGCGAGGTAGTTTACGAACGCGATGGCGGTGATGAATATCGTGACGATATAGAACTCCTGTCTCCGTCTGTTCGTTTCGCCCCAGCCCCTGGCGATGAAGTACAGCATCCCCAGGAACATTCCGAGCGTGCCGATCCACAGCCATATTCCTTCGCTACCAGGTTGCGGCATAATGCGTGTGTGATTAGGGAGGTAAACGGGGTAAGCGCCGTACACAACTAGTTGGATCCGTGGCCGTCGACCTCCCGAGACCGCAGGACGCCGTCGTCGACGACGGCGCCGACGAGCTTTCGCTGGGCGCTCCGGAGATGTTGATGAAAGGTCGAGCGGCCGATCCCCATCGACTCGGCGATCTCGTCGCCGGTCGCCTCGTGGGGCCACTCGAAGTAGCCGGCCGTGTACGCGCGGGTCAGCGCCGCCTGTTGCCGCTCTGTCAGTTCGGACTGGAGTTCGGCGACGAACTCTCGCCGCGTCTGGTTGCGCTGGGTTCGCCGCCGGTACCCGATCAGTTCCGCATCCGCGAAGCGCTCCATCACGGCGTGGGCCAGCGACTGCGCCATCGCCTCGCGACCCACCTCGACGGTGCTCGTCGCGCTCGCGGCGTCGACTCCGAGCGCCCGGAGCTCGGCCCCGTGCTCTTCGAGCAGGTCGCGGAACCGCGAGTCGGCCACCGAGAGCTCGACGACCGGACCGTCCGCGGATTCGGCCAGGACGCTGTGGACCTCGATCGACGGCGTGACCTCTGCGGCGTCGCGGACCGCAGCCGCGTCGACCGGGGAGCCCGCGTCCTCGCGGCCGATCTCGAACAGTATCGTCGAGCGCTCGCGGTCGGCGAGGCTCCCCGCGTACCGGAGCCGGCACCCGAGCGCGTCGGCGAACGCGACGAGCGGGTGGTCGCGCGTCTCGAACCGGACCTCGACGGCGGACTCGCTCTGGAGCGTTTGGTGGCTCTCCAGGGCGTTGATCCCGGTCGCGATCGAGCGCCCGAGCGCCGTCAGCACCGCCCGCTCGTAGTTGTGGAACGGCGTCGCGTCCGCGTACACGGCCACGATCCCGTAGGTCACGTCGCCGTAGTGGAGGGGGACGGCCGCGACCGCGGAGATGCGGTCTCCCCCGTCGCCGTCGACGGACTCGATGTGAACGTACTGCTCGGCGCACGCGTCCGCGACGGCCGTGATGGTGGCGGCCGTGGCGGCGGCCGTCCCGTTGCCGGTCGGGGCCTCGCTGTCGTCGTCGCGGTCGCCGATGGGAAGCGCGTCGTCGACGCCGATGCCGCCGGTCTCGCCGACGGACTCCCGCGGAACGATCGCCTCCGCCGAGGGGTCGTACGTGCCGATCCACGCGCCGGCGTACGCCCCGCGGACCGTCTCGGCGACGCGCCGTTCGAGGTCGGCCCGCGAATCCGCCCGCGTCACCGCTTCCGTGACGTCGGCGACGACGCCGTTGAGCCGCTCCAACAAGCGCTTTTGCGCCTCGCGCTCGCGCTCGATCCGCGCCGCGCGGTGCTCTGCGGCCCGTTCGGCGCGCTTGCGTCGCGTGACGTCCTGCTGGAAGCCGACGAAGTACGCGATCTCGCCGGCGCCGTCCCGGAGCGGGGCGAGAGTCACCTCGTTCCAGAAGAGTTCGCCGTCCCGGCGGTAGTTCCGGAGTTCGACTGTCGTCGTGCGGCCCTCCTCGATGGCCTGCCGCATCTCGGCGACCGGCTCGTCGCGGGTCTCTTCGCCCTGGAGGAACCGACAGTTGCGCCCGACGGCGTACTCCGGCGGGTAGCCCGTGATCCGCTCGAAGGCGGCGTTGGCGTACACGAGCGGCATATCCGGCTTCCTGGCGTCGGCGACGGTGATGCCGACCGGCGCCTCGTCCATCGCCCGCGTCTTCAGCGACTCGTCGACGGCGTCGGTGCTGGCGGACGTCGGCCGGTCGCCGGTGCTGGCCGTCCGCCGCTCGTGGGTCGTCGTCTCGCCGTCTCCACCTACACCCATAGGGGCGACTGTAACCGCACGAACAAAACGTATTGGGCCGGCCGGCGCCGCGGCTAGCCGAAATCGGCAAGCGGACGCGAAAACGGAACGAAACCGGCGCGTAAATCGAGTCCGGAGGTCGGACGTGGAAGAGCGTGGAGGCCTCAGTCGGCCGTCGCTTCCTCTTCGGTCGCGCTGTCGGCCTCGACGTCCTCGCGGTAGTGCTCTTCGATGAACTCCTCGTCGACGCGGTTGAGCTCCTCCTTGGGCAGCATCGACAGGAGGTCCCAGCCGATCTCGAGGGTCTCTTCGAGGTCGCGGTTGGTGTCGAAGCCCTGGTCGACGAACTCCTCCTCGAAGCGGTCCGCGAAGTCGAGGTACTTGTTGTCACGCTCCGAGAGCGCCTCGCGACCGACGATGTTCACGAGGTCGCGCAGGTCCTCGCCCTCGGCGTAGGCGGCGTACATCTGGTCGGAGACGTCGCCGTGGTCCGCGCGGGTGAGGCCCTCGCCGATCCCGTCGTCCATCAGCCGCGAGAGGCTGGGCAGGACGTTGATCGGCGGTTCGATCCCCTGGCTGTTGAGGTCGGGGTCGACGTAGATCTGACCCTCGGTGATGTAGCCCGTCAGGTCCGGGATCGGGTGGGTGTCGTCGTCGCCCGGCATCGTGAGGATCGGGATCTGCGTGACCGAGCCCTCGCGACCCTCGATCCGGCCGGCGCGCTCGTAGAGCTGCGCCAGGTCGGTGTACATGTATCCGGGGTACCCGCGTCGGCCCGGGACCTCCTCGCGGGCCGCACCGATCTCGCGGAGCGCCTCGCAGTAGTTGGTCATGTCGGTCAGGATCACCAGCACGTGGTAATCCTTCTCGAAGGCGAGGTACTCGGCGGTGGTCAGGACCATCCGCGGGGTGACCGTCCGCTCGACGGCGGGGTCGTCCGCGAGGTTCATGAAGACCACGGAGCGTTCGAGCGCGCCCGTGCGCTCGAAGTCCTCCATAAACTCGTTGGCCTCCTCGGCGGTGATCCCCATCGCGCCGAAGATGACGGCGAACTCGGAGCCTTCGCCTTCGCCTTCTTCCTCTTCGGGGACGCTAGCCTGCCGGGCGATCTGCATCGCCAGCTCGCTGTGGGGCTGGCCCGAACTGGAGAAGATCGGGAGCTTCTGGCCGCGGACGAGCGTGTTCATCCCGTCGATGGCCGAGACGCCCGTCTCGATGAACTCCTCGGGGTACTCCCGGGAGTAGGGGTTGATCGCGGCGCCGACGATGTCCCGACGCTCGTCGGGGACGATGTCGGGGCCGTTGTCGATCGGTCGGCCCGACCCGTCGAGCACCCGCCCGAGGAGGTCCTCGGTAACGGGCATCTTCATCGTCTCGCCGAGGAAGCGAACGGACGCTTCCTGGTCGATACCGCTCGTCCCCTCGAACACCTGAATGGCGACGACGCCGTCGGAGGATTCGAGGACCTGCCCGCGCAGGGTCTCGCCCTGGGCGGTCTCGATCTCGACGATCTCGTCGTAGCCGATCGGTTCGTCGATCTCGGCGTACACGAGGGGGCCGCTGATCTCGGTGATGGTTTGGTACTCTTTCATATTAGTAGAGACTCCGGAGCTGTTCCGTGATGTCGGATTTGAGCTCCTCGACGAACTCCTCGTAGTCCTCCTGGACGCCGATGCGGTTGATCCGCGGCGCGGCGTCGATGTCGATGATCTCGTCGACCGGGACGCCGGCCTCCAGCGCGTCGAACGCCTCGTCGTTGAACGTCTCGATCGTCGTCAGCATCAGGTAGGTCTTCTCCGGCGGACAGTAGGTGTCGACCGGGTGGAACGCGTTCTGCTGGAGGTAGGCCTCGCGCAGGTAGCGCGCGACCTCGAGGGTGAGCTGCTGGTCCTCCGGCAGGGCGTCCTTGCCGACGAGCTGGACGATCTCCTGGAGCTCGGCCTCCTCGTCGAGGACGTCGACCGCCCACTGGCGCTTTTCGGCCCAGTCGTCGGCGACTTCCTCTTGGAACCAGGGGTCGAGCTGGTCCTTGTACAGCGAGTAGGACTCGTTCCAGTTGATCGACGGGAAGTGCCGGCGTTCGGCCAGGTCCGCGTCGAGCGCCCAGAAGGTCTTGACGATGCGCAGGGTGTTCTGGGTGACCGGCTCGGAGAAGTCGCCGCCGGGGGGGCTGACCGCGCCGATCGCCGAGACCGAGCCCTCGGTCCCGTTGACGTTCTCGAAGTAGCCGGCGCGCTCGTAGAACTGCGAGAGGCGCGCGGCCAGGTAGGCGGGGTAGCCCTCCTCGCCGGGCATCTCCTCCAGCCGCGAGGAGATCTCCCGCATCGCCTCGGCCCACCGCGAGGTGGAGTCGGCCATCAGCGCGACGTCGTAGCCCATGTCGCGGTAGAACTCCGCGATAGTGATCCCGGTGTAGACGCAGGACTCGCGGGCCGCGACGGGCATATTCGAGGTGTTGGCGATGAGCGACGTCCGGGCCATCAGGGGGTTCCCCGTCGAGGGGTCCTCCAGTTCGGGGAAGTCGTCGATTACCTCGGTCATCTCGTTGCCGCGCTCGCCACAGCCGACGTAGATGATGATGTCGGCGTCGGCGTACTTCGCGAGCTGGTGCTGCGTGACCGTCTTCCCGGAGCCGAACGGCCCCGGAATGGCGGCGGTCCCGCCCTTCGCGATCGGGAAGAGGCCGTCGAGGATGCGCTGGCCGGAGACCAGCGGCGTCCGCGGCGTCTTCTTTTCGACCGTGGGCCGGGCCTCGCGGACCGGCCACTCCTGGCGCATCTGGACGTCGACGCCGTTGTCGAGTTCGACGACCGTCTCGTCGACGGTGAACGACCCCGACTCGACGGAGACGACTTCCGCGGTCTCGCCCTCTTCGAGCGCGTCCGGCGGCACCATCACCTTGTGGTCGATGGTGATCGTCTCCTCGACGACGCCGACCACGTCGCCGCGGCCGACCTCGTCGCCCGCCTCGACCTCGGGCTCGAACTCCCACTCCTCGTCGAGTTCGATCCCCGGCGCGTCCACGCCGCGGTCGAGGTACGGGCTTCCCATCTTGTCTTCGAGGACGTCGAGCGGACGCTGGACGCCGTCGTAGATGGTGTCGAGCAGCCCCGGACCGAGGTCGACGGTCAGGGGGTCGCCGGTGTTCTCGACTGGCTCTCCGGGGGCGATCCCGGAGGTCTCTTCGTACACTTGGATCGTCGTCGTGTCGCCCTCGATCTCGATGACTTCGCCCATCAGCCCCTCGTCGCCCACGTAGACGACGTCGTTCATTCGGGCGTCGAGATCGCGGGCGGTCACGACGGGACCACTCACGCTCGCGATGATGCCGTCCTCGCGGACGGACTGTTCTGTCTGACTCATGTGTTAGTCTTCCTCCATCAGGTCGATGCCGATGGCGCGTTTGATCTGGTCTCGGAGGCCGCCGGCGCCCGCGCCGCCGCCGAGGGTGACAAGCGTCGGTTCGATGCTGGTCTCGACGTCGTTGCGGACGTTGCGGGAGAGATGATCGAGGTCGTCGTCGTGCATCACCACGATGCCGACGTCGTCGTCTTCGAGCACCTCGGAGACGGCCTCGTCGAGCTGTTCGTCCTTCTCCTCGTCGGGGACGTTCTGGAACTTCCGGACGCCCGCGAGGCGGAACCCCGTGGTGAAGTCCGGGCTCCCGACGACGGCGATCTCCTGGCTCATAGGATCACCAGTTCCCCTTCGATCTGCTCCTCGGAGAGGCCGGCCTCGCGGCCGCGAGCGATCGCCCGGATGTTGTCGACCTCGCGCTCCTTCGCCAGGATGTACGAGGCGATCGGGGTGATCGAAAGCGGGAACACGTGGCCGAGCTGGTCGGTGTACTCCAAGAGGGCCTCGTCGAGCGCGCGCTCGAAGTCGATGAGGCTCTCGGCGTCTTCGAGGTCGTCGAGCGCCTCCGAGAGGTCGTCTCCGTACTTCGACTCGCGGATCTTCGTGACGAGCTCGTCGCGGTTCTGCGCCAGCGTCGCGAGTTCGCTCGCCGAAAAGAGCGATCCGCCGTCGATGAAGTACTCGGCGGGGTCGATGTCGGCGCCGCTCTGGGCGAGCCGGAGCGCGTTCCGTGCGTTCCGGAAGTCGATCTCCGCCTCCAAGAACTCGCGGTACTGCTGGGTCGCCTCGTCGACGGTGAGCCCCTCGAGGAGGTGGTCGTAGTACGTCCGGTCGATCGCGTTCTCCAGGGGAACGAGGACGCCCGAGTCGTCGTAGTCGTCGTAGGCATCTTCGAGCCCCGGGCCGAAGATCGTCCCGGAGAGCCGCTCGACGGCCTCCTCGATCGACGGCGCGTCGAGCAGCCGATCGAGGAACTCGTCGTCGAACTCGCCGGCGCGGATGAGGTCGTCGGAGACCGCCTCCCGGTCGGCGTCCGAATAGAGGCCGCGGATGACGGTCTTGACGTTCCAGGCGTCGAACTTGCGCAGGTAGCGCGCGATGAGGTCGTAGAGGCGCCCGTCGGCCCAGCGGAGCAGGTCGTCGAACTGCTTCGCGAGGTTGCGGTTGAGCGCGTACTCGATGAGGTCGACGCCGGAGTGGCGGGAGCCGAGCGCGTTGATCTCCGCTTCGTAGTCGGATTCCTCCATAAACCGAGCGATCTCGGCCGGCCCCATCCGAATCAGCTTGCGGTACTCCTCGTCCCCGTACAGGGCGCTCTTGCGCGCCCTGACGCGGGCAGTCACGTACTCCGGATTGGAACCGCCGGCAGTACTCATTGGTCGAACAATTTCTCGCTCACGTCCTTGAGGTTGTCCTCCCAGACGTCCTCGAGGACCGAGTCGAAGGTGTTGTTCACCCGGACCCGGGAGCCGGTGCCCTCGACGACCACGCCGCCGAGACAGTCGTACTCGCCGGCGTACTCGAAGCCGTCGTAGTCGGCGACGAGGTCTTCGAGCAGGTCCGCGTCGTCGGCGCGGCCGTAGACCGACACCGACTCCTCGCCTTCGAACTCGGCGACGGCGTCCTCGAGGAGCGCGCGCGTCAGCGTCTCACGCTTCTCGCCGGAGAGCGCCACGAGCTCGTCTTCGACCTGCGAGCGGACGTCTTCGAGGACGTCGCGACGGGCTTCGAGCCGCTCCTGCTTCGCTTCCAGCTTCGCGCTCGAGAGCGCCTGTTCGCGCTCCTGTTCGATCTGGCGCTCTACCTCTTCCTTCCGGGCTTCGAGGAGCTCCTCGGCGTCTGTCTCTGCCGTCTCGACGATCTCCTCGGCGCGGCGCTCGCCCTGCTCACGAATGTCCTCTGCACGCGCGCGGGCTTCGTCTCGGATGTCTTCGACGACGTTGTCCAAACTCATAGATGGAAAGAGCGGGGGCGCTTAGACCAGGAATACGACGACGAGCGCGAGGATGACGAGCGTCTCCGGCAGGACGGTCAGGATCAGACCGTTGACGAAGAGGTCGTTGTCCTCGGCGATGGCGCCCATCGCAGCGGCGCCGATTCCGCGCTCCGCGTAGCCCGCGCCGAACGCGGCGAGGCCGACCGCGATCGCGGCGGCGGCGGTTGGTTCAAGAGCCGGGGCAGCTGCCTGGGTCTGCTGTAGGAGTGCTTCGAGCATTGTTTTAAGTTGCGACTTGATCAGTCGTCTCCGAACGTGCGTTATTGGAGGGACACGACTCTTAAAGGTTCCCAAACTTCCTCATCAGAACGGGTGTCAAGAAGCCGCATACGGCGGTATTCGTCGGTTCGGCGAATCGACTCCTCGGGCGCGGACGCCGGCCCGGGGAAACCGCGTCGGGCCGACGGAATCGAGAGGCCGTCGGTCCTCGAACGGGAGGGACCGAGGGCGAGCGGTCGGCTCAGTCCTCGGTCGTGAACTGCCGCTCGTAGCCGAAGGGCTCGTACTCGCGGCCGCCGCCGTCGAAGAACTTGTTGAAGAACTCGACGTACTCGAGACGCACCGCCTGCAGGCCGGCGCTCGTGACGCCGAGCGCCAGGACGAGCAGGTGTCCGAGCACCAACACGAGGATCCCGATCAGGATCGTCGCCGCGTCGCCGTGGACGAGGCCGCCGAACATAATCTCGGTGACCTCGTGGCCGTGGTACATATCGCCGACGTGGGGCATATGGCCCAGGCCGAAGTGCCACTCGGCCTCGCCGCCGTGGCCGGTGACGTAGACGCCGAAGAACAGGAGATTGACCGTGAAGGCCATCCCCGCCTTCGCGAGCAGCACCGCAGCGATCCGGGTGTACGAGAGCACGTTCACGAGCACGTTCAGGAACTCGACGACCTCGATCGGCTCGCCGGCCGCGAGCAGGACCAGACCGACGACGAAGACCAGAAGCGGCACCGTGACCGGTCCGACGCCGGGGATGGTGAACAGCTCCATCGCCGGGAAGCCGTTGAATCCGAGGGGGAGAACGCCCTCGCTGGAGAACGTCGTGTAGATGAACTCCGGCGCGACGGAGCGGAGCGCGTCGCTGAAGACCCACACCCACAGGCCGTTCATCATCAGGAGCCACGAGCCGTTCTCGTAGATCGCGTGTTCGAGGTCGTGGAGTTCGAGGTCCTCGAAGAAGCCGAAGATCCACGCCACGTTCAGATGAAGGATGCCGACCAGCACGCTCACGACGAGCCAGCCGCGGGCCCAGTCGATGCCGGCGGGCGAGAGGCCCTTCTCGATCGGGGCGTGCGAGAGGCCGACGACGCCCTCCCAGAAGTACGTCGCGATCAGGTGCAGCCCGAACACTTCCCCGTAGAGGGTCCCGAAGATCGCGGTGAAGATCCCCGCGGCGATCGTCACGCCGCCCATACTCCGGAACGCCGGGCTCTCGAAGTTGCTGTAGAGGTAGTAGCCGATTCCGGTGTAGATGAGCCCGTAGCCGAGGTCCCCGATCATGAAGCCGAAGAACGCCGGGAACGTGAGGAAGAGCACGACCGTCGGGTCGAACTCGTAGTAGCTCGGACGGTTGACCGCCTGCACCAGGATCTCGAACGGCTTGACTGGACCGGGGTTGTCCTGGACGGTCGGCGGCTCGTCGTCGCCCATCACGACCGCGCTGCCGCCGTCGGCGCGGGCGTCGGCCTCCGCGCCGCCGTCGGCCGCCGCCGCACCGCCGGCGTCGACGTCCTCGCGGACGTGGTCGGTCCCGTCCTTCGAGAACGTCGCGCGTTCGAGCTCTTCGATCTCGACGCGCTCGCCGACCTCGTCCTTGATGGCGCTCGTGAACTCGGTGTAGCGCTCGGTCGGGATCCAGCCCTCGGCGACGAAGGCGTTCTCGGTCGTCGCAAAGGAGAGCGGCGCCTCCGTCTTCTGGACGTCGATCGAGAGCTTCTCCTCGGCGGCGAGCAGGAAGCCCGCGGCGTCCATCTTCTCGGCTTCGAGCTCGCTCTCGACCGTCGAGAGCTTGGATTCGAGCTGCTGTTTCTCGTGTTCGAGCTCCTTTTTGTACTCGCCCGGCGTCCCGTCGGCGTCGGGGATCTCGTAGGAGTTGAAGTCCGCGCTGACGAGCGCGTCGGTGAGCGCCGACGCGTCGGCGTCCGACGCCGGGTACGCGAAGATCCCCAGCACGCCGTCGCCAGCGAAGATCTCGTGCGAGCGGATCTCCTCGGCGTCGATGACCGCGCGCTCGATCGCGTCGCGGTCGCCCTCGCCGACGGCGACCTGGAGCGTGTCGTAGCCCGACAGCAGATCGAGGTCGATCCCGAGGTCGACGAACGGGTCGATCGCGTCGATCCGGTCTTCGACGTCGCGGATGTCCTGGCGGAGCTCCTGACGCCGGTCGTCGAGGTCGTTGACGCGGGTCCGGATCTCTTCGAGTTCCTCGTCGAGCGCCTCGTCGGTGACGATCCGGGTCGGCCCCGCGTCCTCCTCGTCGACGTCGAGGATGCTCTCCAGCGAGCGCACGGTGACGAGGCGGTCCGAGGACTCCTCGGCGCCCTCGATCGGGCTGCCCGGCTGGAACCCCTCCCAGGAGCCGTCGTACTCGGTGACGTGCAGGAGGTTCAGGCCGTGGGCCGTCTCGATGACGTCGTCCATCACGGCCTTCGATCCCGTCACCGAGACCTTGCTCATCTGCTCAGGTCTGAGCATTTACCGCCTCCTCGAACTGACTGATCACGTACTCGACCGCTTCCTCCTTGTTGTCCTCGGCCGACGCGATCAGTTCCTCTCGCGCTTCGGTGCCCTCCGCGAGGATCTCCTGCCGCTCCTCTTCGATCTCCTCGCGGGCCTCGGCGAGCCGCTCTTCTTCGTGCTCGTCGGCCTCAGCTTCTGCGTCGGTGCGGATCTCCTCGGCCTCGCGCCGCGCCTCCTCGATGCGCTCGTCGCGGTCGTCCTCAGCCTCCGCGACGATGTCGTCGGCTTCGGACTCGGCCGTTTTGATCCGTTCGAGAACCTCTGGTCTCGGCATACTCGTATCACCGAAACGTTGCGCAAGCGCCGTATAAGGTGTTTGCGGAACTCCCTGGAGAGCCGACGGCGCGACGGCAACGGCGACGTCTGGGATCCGCAGGGTTATGATCGTCCCGTCCCAAGTCCCGCCCGATGGGTGTCCTCGAAGACAAGGCCAACGCGCGCCTGTTCTACAAGTACCTCTCGAAGGTATACGACCGGATCAACCCCTTCATCTGGAACGCGGAGATGCGCGACGAGGCGCTGGAGTGGTTCGGGCTCGAAGCGGGCGACCGCGTCCTCGACGTCGGCTGCGGGACCGGCTTCGCCACCGAGGGCCTGCTCCGGTACACCGACGACGTCCACGGCCTCGACCAGAGCCGCCACCAGATGGAGAAGGCGTTCGAGAAGTTCGGGACCACAGACCGGGTGCGGTTCTACCGCGGCGACGCCGAACGGCTGCCGTTCGCTGACGACGCCTTCGATGCGGTCTGGTCGTCGGGATCGATCGAGTACTGGCCGAACCCCGTCGACGCCCTGGCGGAGTTCCGCCGCGTCGTGGAGCCCGGCGGCCGCGTCCTCGTCGTCGGCCCCGACTACCCGAACAACCGACTGTTCCAGGAGCTCGCGGACGCGATTATGCTGTTCTACGACGAGAGCGAGGCCCAGCGGATGTTCGAGGAGGCCGGCTTCGTCGACATCGAGCACCACATCCAGCAGGCGTATCCCGGCAGCCCCCGCGCCATCACGACCATCGCGCGAGCGCCCGAGAAGTAATTCTCCCGCTCGCGTCCCCCACTCGCATACTTCCGCTCGTATCCCCGCGTGCAGGTCATACCATTCCGCGGATGCTACCGACGGTCCGTCCCTCGACGACGACGGTCACCGAAACCGTCCGCCCCGGAGCCAGCCCCGGCGCGTTGGTCGACGCCAGTCGGAACGACGCCGACTCCCCCGCCGACCAGACGCCGTCGCCCGCGACGTTGAACGGGCCGGTCGGCCCCGCGCGGAACCCCCGCGCCGCGAAGAACGGCACCGGCGGCTGGTGGCGGAGCTCCCGCCCGTCGACGGCGACGACAAGGCGGAGGTCCGCGACCGAAAGCGACGCGCCGGCCTCGTGGGTGAGCGTGATCGCGTCGCCGTCGAGTCGGAGCGAGAGCGCGATCGGACTCGGGGCGTCGCCGCCGCCCGCGTCCGCCGCGAGATCGACGCCGGCCCCGGCCGCGACGGCGTCCGCACCGGCGGCGACGACGCTGCCGAGGCCGAGGCCGACCAGGAGCAGGAGCACGACACCGACCGCGGGTGCTGAAGCGCGGGCTGTCACGGGGCGTCTTGGCTCGTGATCGGCACTAAAGTCTCGGGCGGTGCTCGGCTACGCGGACGCGTCCGGGGTCGGCGTCGCCGTGCCGTTCCCGCCGCTGTCGTCGATCGCGCCGTAGACGAACGGCGTCGACGTCGGCTCGACCGAGAGGAGCACGACGGAGCTCCCGTCGATGGCCGTCACCTGGTAGGTGCCGGCGGGCGCCATCGTCCACAGCGAGCCGTCGGAGCCGGTCCGGCCGACGACCGAACTCCGGCCGCCCGCGGGTCCGACGGTGATCTGGGCGTCGACGGGCTCGCCGGACGTCGTGCTGTTGAGTTGGAGCCGCACGGGACCGCCCGGGTAGGTGCGGTGTGCCGTCAGGTTCAGCGCGTCCTTCTCGGCCGACACGGGCGCCCGCGTGGTCATCTGATCCAGGGGGCGGTACTGGTACTCCTTGAACACGCGCTTGCTCCCGCTGTCGACGTAGGCCACGAGGCGGCCGCGCTCGTGTTCGATCGTCACGCGCGTGCTGTCGCTGTCGGGGTTGCCGAGCACGTCGTCCCGCAGGCGGATCTCCGCCACCGTCGGGTAGGCCCGTTCGGTGACGTTCACCGCCTCCACGAGCGAGAACGACCCTGAGTCGCCGGTGCGGAGCGGTCCACGGTACGCTTCACGCACGTACGTCCCGTCGCGGATGACGCTGAGAACGACGCTGTTGGGCCCCGACTGGACGAAAAAGCGCGAGGACGCGGCCTCGCCGCGGAGCACGGCGGCGGCGTAGCCGCGGACCGGTCCGGTCAGCGTGTTCAGTTCGAGCTCGATGTTGCCGAAGCGCGAAGCCGAGATGGTGAAGCCGGAGGCCTCCCGAGCGAGCGACTGGAGCCGGGCCCTGCGGTCTTCGAGCTCGCGGGCCTCGGCGTCGATCAGCGCGAGTTCGTACAGCAGTCGCCGCGGCGAGAGGTCCCCGCGGCTGTACGCCGCGACGACTTGTCGCTGCCGCGCGCGGAGCGAGACCACGCGCTGTTCGATCGCGCTGACCGCCTGGAGCAGGTACTGCTGGCGGTTGGCCACGGTATCGGCCGCTTGGATCCGGGCGAGCACGGTCGTCGTCTCCAGCCGCGCGTCGGCCGTGGCCGAGGTGAACGCGAGCCCGCTGCCGAGCTCGACGTACTCGGTTTCGAGGGTGCTCCGGGCCGACGCCGCCGCGGGGATGCCGAGGACGTTGATCACCCGGCGCTCGGCCGCCTCGGCGTCGGCGTCGTCCAACTGGGCGGTGCCGGCGAAGTCCGGCCCGGTCGACGCGGTCGCAGTGGCCGTACCGGCCTCCGGCGCGGGAGAGGCGACCTGCGCTCTCGGCGTCGAAGACGGAGCGACTGCTGGGGCTCTGTCGGCCGCCGAGAGGACGGGCGCGCCCCCGGCCACGGCCGAGAGCGCGAGGAGGAAAGCGAGGGCGAGCGGGACGGCACGCATGTCCGGACCTTCGTCTTCCGATAGTAAAAAACGACGTCATACGGTCGGCCGAGCGGGCGGCGCCGCGCTCGCGTTCGCCGTCGACGGCTCTGGCCCTCACGAGCGGCGTGATGGAAAGCGTTTTGAGCGTTCCACGTGGACTGCCTGCTAATGCGGACACCCGCGCTGTGGTTCGCCCTCCTCCTCGTCTCCGCCGCCGTCGCTCCGGCCCCGGCGCTCGCCGCCGCCGACGACCCGTCGGCGTCGGCCGCCCGGCCGCAGGTGACCGAGGGCGACGGCGCCGTCGCGCGCACGAGCGTGAACATCGCGCTCCGCCCGGACCGAAGCGCGTACTGGCGGATCGAGGTCCGATACGAACTCGAAACCGAAAACGAGACCCGGGGGTTCCGGAAGATCGCCTCGCGGTACGAGTCGGGGACGGCCGACGTGGGCCCGAGCGCCGTCCTCTTCCGGTCGCTCAGCCAGCGAGCGAGCGAGGCGGCCGGGCGGGAGATGACGATCGAGAACGTCACCTACCACAGTTCGCTCGACGCTGAAGCGGGCCGCGGGACGCTCGCGCTGACGTTCGAGTGGACGAACTTCCTCCGGCAGGGCAAAAACGAGACGCTCGTCCTCGACGACGCCTTCCTGCTCCCGACCGCCGAGGCCGACGACCAGCGGACCTGGCTTTCGATCTTCGATCAGAACCAGGAGATCCGGATCAGCCCGCCCGAGGGGTACACCGTCTCGAGCACGAGCATCGCCGTCCAGCAGCGCGAGAGCGCCGTCGTCCTCACCCAACCCTCCGACTTCGAAGGCGAAGAGCGGCTCCGCATCACCTACAGCGCGATCGGCCCCGCCGGACGGCTGCCGCTCGGACTCATCGCGGGCGTGCTCGTCGTCGCCGCGCTCGTCGCCGGCGCGTGGGCGTTCCGCAGCGACGGACGGGTGCCGCTCCTCGGGTCGCTGTTCGGAGCCGCAGACGAGGAGTCGATCGCGGCCGACCCCGGCGGACCCGTCACCGAGGAGGGGCCGGACGTCGACGAGCACGCCGAGGGGGTCGAAGGCGAGGGCGACGCCGACGGCGATGGGGACGGCGACGAAGCCGGCGTCGATCTCTCGCTGCTCTCCGACGAGGAGCGCGTCGAGCGCCTGTTGGAGCAGAACGGCGGGCGGATGAAGCAGGCCACGATCGTCGACGAGACCGGCTGGTCGGACGCGAAGGTCTCGCAGTTGCTGTCGACGATGGCCGACGAGGGGCGAGTCGACAAGCTCCGGCTCGGCCGCGAGAACCTGATCTCGCTTCCGGACGACGAGGCGGGCGTCGACGACGGCGCCGACGAGGGTCAGTGAGGTAGGTCGGGACGGGACGAGGCGGGGCGGTCCGCCGTCGGCTTTTCGCTTCCGGAACCTCTTTTGCCGCGCCATCCTCAGCGACGGGTAATGGAGTACCTGGAGCGTCGGGTGTCGATGGTCGAAGAGCGCCTCGAGGAGGTCGTCGAGGCAGTCGACCCCCCGGAGCTGTCCGACGAGGTCGCACACGTCGCGCTGGCGGGCGGCAAGCGCGTCCGCCCCGCCGTGACGGTACTCACGTGCGAGGCCTGCGGCGGCGACCCCGCGGACGCGGTCGACTTCGCGGTCGCGGTCGAGTTGGTCCACAACGCGTCGCTCGTCATCGACGACATCATCGACCGCTCGGACGTCCGCCGGGGGACGGCGAGCGCGTGGGCGGAGTACGGATACGGCCCGGCGATCATCGCCTCAGACGGCCTCCTCGGCGAGGCCTTCGCGCTGCTCTCGGCGAACGACCACGCGACCCAGATCGTCGCCGAGGCGATGGTCGAACTGGGCGAGGGCGAGGCCACCGAACTCGTCGCGCGGCCGACGAACGAGCACGAGTATATGGAGCTCGCGCGCCGGAAGACGGGCGCGCTGTTCCGCGCGGCGGCCGAGCTCGGCGCCGTCGCCGGCGACGCCGACCCCTTCACCGTCGAGGCGTTCGGGGAGTACGCCGAGCGGGTCGGCGTCGCGTTCCAGATCCGCGACGACGTGCTCGACGCGACGGCCGACGCAGAGGAACTGGGCAAGCCGACCGGCCAGGACGCCGAGATGGACCGGCCGTCGCTGGTGCAGGTCACGAAGCTCTCCGCCGAGGAGGCGAACGAGCGGGCCCACGACCAGTCCGAGCAGGCGCTCGACGCGCTGGAGGCCTCGAACGTCGGCGACAGCGAACCGCTCGGCTACCTGCAGGATCTGGCCGAGTTCGTCGTCGTCCGCGAGCGGTAAGCGAATCGGAATCGACGCCGACGGCTCAGCGAAACGGCGCGGAGGTCGCCGCCGTCGGCACTACCCCTTCGTCGCGTCCGCGGCCGTCGGGAACCGCGACTCCGCGATCGCGAACGCCAGCGTGCTGAACACGCCCAACAGCGTCCCGACCGTGAGCCCGATCGCCAGCTGCGTCATCGTGAACGACTGCACCCCCGCGGCGTCCGGCGGGAGGAAGAAGCCCGAGACGACGTAGAGCACGACCGCGATGGCGACGACGTAGAAGGGCGCGTTCAGGTAGCGCCACTTGAACCGATCCGAGAGGTACTCGTCGGTCACCTGCCCCAGGCTGGAGGTGACGCCCGCGGCCGCGAACCACTGGACTGCACCGTGGACGAGCGCCGCGAGCACGATCGGCGGCGTCGGGTCGGCGACGGTCGCGCGTACGATCTCGAAGAGCGCGTAGCCCCGGAAGCCGCCGACGACGAGCAGGGCCGCGGCGGCGACGTAGGTGATGAGCGTGACCCGGCCCTCGTAGAGGACTTCCCGGATCCGGTTTGCGGTGTCGTCGACGGCGTCCTCCAGGCCGAGCCCGCGGAAGAGGGTGTACAGACCCAAGAGCGCCGAGATGACGCCGAGGACGACCGCGCCGGGGACGTCGAAGAGGCTCGCGATCGTGACGAACGGGTAGATGAGAAGCAAGATTCCGAGCGGGACCAGAATCGTCCCGCGGGTCTCCGGGTCGGCGAGGACCTGCTTCATCGTGTAGTACATCGACTCCAGGTCCTGCGCCTGGCGGACGACGACGCGGCGCACGCTGTCGATGGGGACCCGCGAGCGGACGATCGGCAGCACCGACTCGTCCTGAGCGCCGTCTGTGATGACGATGGCGCTCACGTTCTCGCCGGTCGAGAGGCCCGCGAGCACGCGGTCGATCTCCTCGCCGATCGCGCGGTTGGCCTTCACGTCGCCGCCCTGGGTCCCCGTGACCGCCGCGACCGCGACCTCCTCGTCGACCTCGGGGTCCTCCTCAAGCCCGTCGTACTCGTGGATCCCCTGGAAGAGGACGTTGACGTCGGAGTCCTCCGGGTCCGCTGTCGCGAGCGCGACGGCGGCCGACTCGACGGCCTCCCGGCCGACGACGGGGGTGTCGAGCCCCGTCTTCCGGCCGAGGTCGTCGTCGAGGTCGACACAGAGGACCAGCAGCATCCATCGAGCATATGCAATCGGAGTATATCTGTTTTCGGGACCGGCGGCTCCGCGTCCCACATAGCACGACTTTTGAGGCTCCGACAGGTACGGTAGGTCGAATGATCTCGAAGGGCTGTGAGCAGTGCGCGAAGGGGGGCAAGATGGTGCTCTTCGTCTACGGGTACTGCGATCAGCGCGACTGCTTTTACTGCCCGCTCGGCGAGAACCGCAAGAACGTCACAGACGTCTACGCCAACGAACGCCTCGTCGAGTCCGACGAGGACGTGATCGAGGAGGCGAAACGGATGGACGCCCTGGGAACCTCGATCACCGGCGGCGAGCCCCAGGAGGCGATGGCGAAGACGACGCGGTACCTCTCGCTTTTGAAAGACGAGTTCGGCGAGGACCACCACACGCACCTCTACACCGGCATCACCGGCGGCCGGGAGAATATGCGCCGCCTCTCGGAGGCGGGCCTCGACGAGATCCGGTTCCACCCGCCGTACGAGCTGTGGGGTGACCTCCACGGGACCGAGTGGGAGGACATCCTCTACATCGCCCGCGAGGAAGGGCTCACGCCCGCGTTCGAGATCCCCGGCATCCGCGCCGAGGAGGAGTTTCTGGAGTTCCTCGACGAGGGCGCCGCGGAGTTCTGCAACATCAACGAGTTCGAGATGAGCGACGGCAACTACCGCCGGATGCAAGAGCAGGGCTACGAACTCCAGGAGAACCATATGTCCGCCGTCGACGGCTCGAAGGAGGAGATCCTGGAGACGATGGGCGACCACGAGCGCGTCTACTTCTGTACCTCCGTGTTCAAAGACGCCGCCCAGCACCGGAACCGCCTCAAGCGGATGGCCCGGAACATCCGGCGGCCGTTCGACGAAGTGACGGACGACGGGACGCTCGTCTACGGGAAGACCTGGATCTCGCCGGAGGACCTCGACGCCCTCGGCGTGCCCGAGGAGTTCTACACCATCAAGTCCGACCACGTCGAGGTGGCGTGGTGGCTCCTCGAAGAGATGATCGAGGAGGGCGACGTGCCCGAGGGCGAGATCGTCGAGCAGTATCCGACCGTCGAGGGGACGGTCGTCGAGCGAACGCCGCTGGCGTAGTCTCGCGAGCGCGAGAGCGAGAGCGGCCGAGCCGGCAGGCGAGGCTTTTGGTCCACCGTGAACGCGGGGCGCCTCACGAGCCTCGCTTCGCTACGCTCAGCGAGACAGGTTTTGCCGAGCGAGCGTCGCGAGCGCAGCGCAAAAGCTGGGAGCGGGACGGTCGTCGAGCGAACGCCGCTGGCGTAGGTCGATTTTTCATCGCGATCTGACGGACCGCCCGTCCGATTCCCGCGTCAGCGCCGCGTAGAGGCTCGGGACCAGCGCGATCGCGGTCCCGACGAGCAGCCAGTCGGCCAGCGGACCGCCGCGAGCGACGCCGGCGGCGACGATCCCGAGACCGAGGAGCGCGCCGCCCGCGGCCGCTCGCCGCTTCGTCCGCGCCGCGAACGCGACGCCGCGGGCCGTGCCGTAGAGCGCGGCGCCGAGTCCGGCGGCGATGCCGACCGCAGTACCGACGTACGGCGCACCGATGGCGAGTCCCGCGACGACGAGCGCGGTCCCGACGGTGCCGCCGGCAAACACCGTCGCCGTCGGGGAGAGCGGATTGACGTCCGCGCCGTAGCGAGTGGCGTAGCCCGCGGGCGGCGCGGCGAGGAGCGCGGCGACCGAGAGCGCGAAGAGGGCGCCCCGCGGAGTCGGGTCGTCAAGGAGCACGCCGACCGCACCCGCGGCGGCGACGGCGAAGCCGAGCGCGAGCACCGGCCGGGGGCGGATCGTCGCCGCGGGGTCGTCGTCGCGGAGGACCCCGAAGGCGACGAACGGGTAGGAGACGCCGGCCGTGACGACGACGGTCGCATAGAGGCTCCACCCGAGGGCGACGCCCGAGACGAGCGCGGAGAGCCCGAGGAAGACGCCGGTGACGACTGCGAACTCGGGGACGCGGCGGCTCATACGAGGGCTGGGAACGAGACGGCCGAAAACGTTGCGGTGGGCGGGCAGTCCCGACACCGGGACGGCGCTCGGGGGTGGGGACCCGCAAGCGTTTAGACAGGCCGTGGAGTACGTCACGCTATGTCCGACTGTCCGCTGGCCGACGACTGCCCCCGGTACTCCGAGCGGATCGACGGGATGGGGTGTCAGTACTACGGCGACCGGGGCGGTGCCGAATGGTGTAACAACTACGACCAGCCGATCCGCGACCTGAAGGCCCAGCCGGTCAAGCCGGGCCAGGAGATCGTCGTCGAGGTCGACGACATCCACGAGAGCGGGGCCGGCGTCGGCCGGACCGACGACGGCTTCATCGTCCTCATCGACGGGATCCTCCCGCCGGCGCGCGCGGTGGTCCGGATCGACCGAGTGAAGTCGAACCACGCGACCGCCAAGAAGGTCGTCGAGCGGCTCCCACTTGACGAGGACGAAGCCGACGAGAGCGACACCGACGAGTCCGCAGACGAGGGGAGCGAGTCCGACGACGGCGGGAGCAGCGGCCCCGATCGCCCGACTGCGCTCGGCAGCCGGGACAACTTCTGGGGCGGATAGCCCGCCCGCGGCGGCGGCGCGAACGGCACGGACAGTCGCGGTATTCCGGGTTTTTGCTCCGATTCCTCCTGCGAAGCGGCGGTACCGCGGCCGCGCTTCTGTATCTTTTTTGCGCGCGGGGCGCTACGGGCGCGTATGGACGACGCCGAGCGCGACGGTGGCGACAGCGCGGACGGGTCGGGAACCGGAGACGGCGGGAGCGAGGACGCCGCCGGGAGCGACACGCCCGGGCTGGCGTCGGCGGCCGACGTCGACGAGATCCTCGCCGAAACCGGCTTCGACGCCGACGAGAGCGTCCTGACGCGGCGGCAGGCCGAGGTGCTCGTCCTGCGCGAGCAGGGCGTCCGGCAGTCCGAGATCGCCTCGATGCTCGGGACGTCGCGGGCGAACGTCTCCAGCGTGGAGTCGAGCGCGCGCCGGAACGTCGAGCGGGCGCGCGAGACCGTCGCGTTCGCGGAGGCGCTCGCCGCCCCGGTCCGGATCACCGTCGAGGCGGGCGCCGACCTCTACGACGTCCCGAAACAGGTCTACGACGCCTGCGACGAGGCGGGCGTGAAAGTGAACCGGACCGCGCCGGAGTTGATGAAAGCCATCTCCGACGCCGCCGGCGACGCCGTTCAGGGGCGGGAGGTCCGCGAGCCCCTGCTCGTCGGCGTGACGACTGGCGGGCGCGTGCAGGTGCGGCGGTCGTCGGACTGATCGGACCGTCCGCTCCGCGTCGCTCCTGCGAGCCCGCCTCAGAACTCCCCGCGGTCTTCGAGGTCCCGGACGAGGCGCTTGACGTCCTGCGCCCGCTCTTTGGGCACGACGAGCACGCGGTCGTCCCACGCCACGACGGCCAGTCCCGAGACGCCGACGAGCGACACGTGCGCGCCGTCGGCGGCGACGACGTTGTCCGCGGCGTCGAGCGAACGGACGGAGACGTCGCCGGCCGCGACGGTGCCGTCCGCGTCGGGCTCGACCACGCGCTCTAGGGCGTCCCAGGACCCGACGTCGTCCCAGCGGAAGGAGACGGGGACGACCGCGACGTCGTCGGCGACCTCGAAGATCGCGTAGTCGACGCTCACCGGGTCGGCGGAGTCGAACGCCGCTCGGACGTCGGGATCGACGGCGTCGGCCGCGAGACCGGCGGGCAGATCCGCCGTGCGGAGCGCGTCGTAGAGCTCGGAAATCGGCGAGGTCGCGGCCGCCCCGAGGAAGACCTCGGGGCGCCACGCGAACAGCCCGGCGTTCCAGTAGTGGCCGGCCGCGACGTACGACTCGGCGGTGTCGGCGTCGGGCTTCTCGTGGAACGACCGGACCGGCGCCCAGTCCGCGTCCGGGCCGTCGGCGTCGGCGTCCGCGTCGGGCTCGATGTAGCCGTAGCCGGTCTCCGGGCGGGTCGGCTCGACGCCGAACGTAACGAGGCGATCCGTCGCGGCGGCGACGTTGACGCCGCGGCCGACCGCCTCGGCGAAGCCTTCGCCGACGAAGTGGTCGCTCGGCAGCGCCAGGACCACGCAGTCGTCGTAGGCGACGTCGATCCGGGCCGTCGCGTAGAGCAGCGCCGGGGCGGTGTCGCGGCCCGCGGGCTCGACGAGCACGTCGGCGTCGGGAGCGCGCTCGCGGACCCCCTCGGCGTACGACTCGCGCGTGACCACGACGACCTCTTCTGCGACCTCGCGGGCGCGGGAGACGGTCCGCTCCAGCAGCGACGCCTCGCCGAGGAGCTGGAGGAACTGCTTCGGGCGATCGGCGCGACTCGCCGGGTAGAGCCGAGACCCCGTGCCGCCGGCGAGGACGACCGCGACGACTGGCCGCTCGGTCTCGGTGTGGGTCGACTCGCTCATCCCCACGTCTCCACGATCCCGTCGCGGACGTCCTGTGCGCACCCCTCGCAATCGGGGTGGTCCGCCTCGAAGCACGACGGCCGGCCCTCGCTGTCGACGTCGACGACTCGGCGGTCGGCGTGGCGGCGACAGACGATGCGGACGCGACCCTCGTCGTCGCGCGGGAGGGCGCCGGCGGCGTCGGCGCCGGCCGCCTGCCCCTCGGAGTCCTCGCGACCTTCCTGGTATGCGTCGCGGGCGCGGGCGTACTGCCGCCCGGCCTCGCGGAACTTCTCTCGCAGGAGCCGTTCGAGGCGGTCGCTCATCGGTCACAGGTCGAACTGCGACCGGTATAGGTCCGTTGGTGGCGGCGCGATCGCGGGCTGTGAGCGGCCGGATTTCCACTTTCACTCCGGTCACGACAGTTTATTACCGATTGGGAACCAACCGTCGTGTGCCTCCCAACGAAAACCAAGGTGGAGGCGATTGCAACCATGTCAGACCTGCGAACACACGCAGCGGAGATAGCCGAACAGTTCTCGGACCACTTGGACGTCGACCAGTCGGACGTCGAAGAGCGCCTGGAGACGCTCGTAAACGAGTACCGCGTGCCCGTCGAGGAGGCGCGGCGCTCGGTCGAAAACAGCTACCTCGAAGAGGCCGGGCTCGAACGCGACGAGATCGGCCAGGGCGGCAACGACGAGGTCCGACTGACCGACATCGACGAGGACGAGCAGTGGATCGACGTGACCGCGAAGGTCGTCGAGCTCTGGGAGCCCAGAAGCGAGTCGGTCGCCCAGGTCGGCCTGCTCGGCGACGAGTCCGGCCGGACGAAGTTCGTCGCCTTCGAGACCTCCGACCTACCGGAGCTCGAAGAGGGCGCGGTCTACCGCCTCGGGAACGTCGTCACCGACGAGTACCAGGGCAACTTTTCGGTGAAGCTCAACAAGACCACGACCATCGAGAAGCTCGATACGGACATCGAGGTCGGCGACGACGCCGTCACCGTCGAGGGCGCGCTCGTGGACATCCAGTCCGGGAGCGGCCTGATCAAGCGATGCCCCGAGGAGGGCTGCACGCGCGTCCTCCAGAACGGGCGCTGCTCCGAGCACGGCGACGTCGAAGGCGAGTTCGACCTGCGGATCAAGGGCGTCCTCGACGACGGCGAGACGGTCCACGAGGTCATCTTCGGCCGCGAGGTCACAGAAGACCTCACCGGGATCGAGTTGGACGAAGCCCAGCAGATGGCGATGGACGCCCTCGACACCACCGTCGTCGTCGACGAGATGCGCGAGGACCTGGTCGGGACGTACTACCGCGTCTCCGGCCCGGAGCTCGGGCGCTACGTCCTCGCCGACGAGGTCGAGCGGCTCACCGAACCGGCGGACCCGGAAGCGGTCCTGATCAAAGCGAGGTCGATCTGAAATGAGTGCCAACGAGATTCCCTCCCGCGAAGTCGCCCGGCGTGTGTTCGCAGACGAGTTCAACGACGCCGCCTTCACCTTCAAAGAGTCCGACGACGACCGCGCGCCGGTCTACCTGCTGCTCCCGACGGGGGCGAAGGCCAACCGCGTGTTCTTCGTCGGCACGCTGACCGAGAAAGACGACGTCGGCGAGGACAACGAGTACTGGCGCGGCCGCATCGTCGACCCGACGGGGACGTTCTTCGTCTACGCGGGCCAGTATCAGCCCGAGGCCGCGAGCACGCTCCGGGACCTCGAACCGCCCGCCTACGTCGCCGTCGTGGGCAAGCCGCGGACCTACGAGACCGACGACGGCTCGGTCAACGTCTCCGTCAGACCGGAGTCGATCCAGATCGTCGACGCCGCGACCCGGGACCGCTGGGTCGTCGAGACCGCCGAGCGGACGCTCGATCGCATCGACGCCTTCGACGAGGAGGGCAACGAGTACGCGCGGATGGCCCGCGAGGAGTACGACCTCCCGATCGATCGATACAAGGAATCGACCGTCTCGGCGCTGGAGGGCCTCGAAGAGTCCGACGGCGACGAGCTCGGCCTCGGCGACAGCGGTCCCGCGGACGCGGGCGGGAACGAGCCGGACGCGGACCTCCAGCCCGAGCCGTAGCCCGCCGCCGGCGGCCGCCCTTTTATGCTGTCTGACGAAGCATTAAGTGGGTAGGACGACGAACTGGGGAACGAGCTAATGGGCAACAAAAACAAGACCATCTCGTTCCGCGTCAACGAGGACGCGTTCGAGACGCTCCGAGAGATCGCCGAGGAGCGCGACATTTCCCTGTCGGCGGTCTTCCGCGACTACGTCGACACGCTCGTTGCCCACGACGGCCAGGTCCAGGTCGTCCCCGAACACGAACTCGAACAGCTCCGAAACGGCGACGAGGAGAGCTTCCCGCCGAAAGTCAAGGTGCCGAAGAGCTTCGTTCGGGAGCACGAGCGCCTCGAACTGGAGGCCGATCACCTCCGCGAGCAGCTCGAAGAGCACAAGCGGTACGTGAACTACCTCCGCGAGCAGCTCGAAGACGAGAACGAGGAGGTCATCCAGCTCGAAGACCTCGACGGCAGCGAGGCGGATGAGCCCTCCTTTCGACTTGGATAGCCTCGGCATCGACCTCGATCGGCCGCCGTCGCGCGACCGCCTGCGGGACGACTCGCCCTGAGCGCCGTCGCGGAGCCTAGCCGGAGAGCGCCTTCCGAGCCTTCCGCATCTTCGCTTCCATCTCGTCGTCGCCGTCGACCTCGGCGAGCGTCTCGGCCGCCTCAAGCGTCCGCACGGCGCTGTCGAGGAACGAGAGGACGTCGCCGGGGTAGGCGTACAGCATATACTCGTCGCTCATCACGTCGACGATGGCGTCGGGGCCGAGCCCCTGCGCGCGGAGCTCCAGGAGGTACCGCACGAACTGCCGCTCGGGGTAGCCGGTGTAGAGGTCGTCCGGGTTCTCCGGGTCGAGGAAGTCCTCCGCGAAGTCGAGCAGCCGGTCGCGGGTGGCGTCGTCGAGCTTCGCGAGGCCCTCCCCGGAGTAGAGGACGTCCATCGTCGCCCCCGAGAACGCCCCCTTCGGGATGTTGACGTCGAGCTGGGAGACGATCTGGCGGTGGTTCTTCAGGTAGACTTTGTCCGTGATGGCCACGGTTGGCCGTCCGTAGCGCGCTGTGGCTCAAAAGTCTCGCGGTGGGACTCGGCGAGCGCGCCGTCGAGCGGATCGTGTGAGACCGGCCCACTCCACCCGAGAGTCGTAACGTATTTGGCTTCGACCGGGATACCTGAAGGTGCGTGTCCGGGTTAGGGTAGTGGACTATCCTTCAGCCTTGTGGAGGCTGAGACGCGGGTTCAATTCTCGCACCCGGACCTTCTGTCTACGAACGAAGTGAGTAGACGAATGTCCGCACGGAGAAATCAACCCTATCAGTCGCGCGCAGCGAACGCAGTGAGCGAGCACGTCTGATTTCGGTTCAATTCTCGCACCCGGACCTTCTGCGATACACTGCGCCCGCGAGCGGCCGCTCCGTCGAGAGCGACGCGAGCGAACCGTCCGCCACGGACGTCCGAGGCGCTCACACCACCTGATTCGCGAGCGAGTCGCCGTCGCGAATCCGCGTGAGGTTCTCCCGAATCAGGGCGGCCACGCGCCCGGCGTAGTCCCGCGTCGCGCCGGCGGCGTGGGGCGTCACGATCACGTTCTCCAGCTCCCACAGCGGCGTGTCGTCGGGGAGGGGCTCCTCCTCGAAGACGTCCAGCGCCGCGCCCGCGATCTCGCCGGCCTCCAGCGCGTCCACGAGGGCGTCCTGATCGACCACGCCGCCGCGCGCGACGTTGACGAGGTAGGCGTCGTCGCGCATCGCTGCGAGTTCGTCGGCGCCGACGAGGTCGCGCGTCCGTTCGGAGAGCGGGACCGTCAGGACCACGAAGCGCGCGTCCGCGACGGCCTCGGTGAGCGCGTCCGGCGTGTAGAGGTCGTCGACCGAGGGGATCGGCGTCGGCGTCCGGCGCACGCCCGCGACGTCCATCCCGACGCCCTGCGCGCGCGAGGTGACGCCCTGGCCGAGCGTCCCGAGGCCGACGACACAGACGGTCTCTCCCGACAGCGTGAACGTCTCGTGCCAGTCTGGGTAGCGCCACGTCCGCTCGGGCTCGTTGTCGCGGTAGACGTGGAGCCGGCGGGCGAACTGGAGCAGATAGCCCAGGACCGTGTCGCCGACGGCGTCGCCGTGGACGCCGCTGCTGTTCGTGAGCCGGATTCCCGCCCGCTCCAGGTCGTCGAGCGGGAAGGCGTCGACGCCCGCGAGGACGCAGTGGATCCACTGGAGGTCCGCGTCGAGGAACGCCTCGCTGTAGGTGAACGTCACCACGCCGTCGAGGCCGTCGGTGTCGGCGTCGCCGTCCATCTCCTCGACGACGACGACGGGGACGTCGCCGAGTTCCTCGCGCAGCTTCGACGGGGGAAAGAGCTCCGATACCGAGGGGTGGATCCCGAGTACGAGTCTGTCCTCTGACATACGTTGTCCGTGCGCGTAGCGGTACAAAAACCCACCGCGCAGTCGTGCGGATGCCGCTACGGTTCGAGGAATTAGATCGGACTGAGAGACACTGGCACGCGCCATTTCCGGCGACTCGGGAATCAGATGTCCGTTATATGCGCTCTGCTCGCGACGGTACAGTTGTAAGGTGAAGAACAATGACCACGGCAACCCCCACAACCCAAGCGGCGACTGAAACGACGTTCGGCAACGTCCTCGACTTCGACCTCCAGGGCACCGTCGCCGGCTACTGGCTCGCGATCCTGCGGGTCGTCACCGGCTACTGGTTCCTGCACGCGGGCTTCACGAAGTTCGCCTTCGTGGCGGGCGAGCCCTTCGACGCGACGGGCTACCTGCTCCACGGGACCTCGGCGAGCCCGATCCACGGCTTCTTCGCGTGGGCCGCGGGGACGCCGTGGCTGATGGAGCTCACGAACGTGATGATCCCGGCCGGCGAGTTCCTCATCGGACTCGGCCTGATCGTGGGCGCGCTCGTCAGGCTGGCCTCGTTCTTCGGGGCCTTCCTGATGGTGTTCTTCTACCTGGGGAACGCCGACTGGGCGCACGGGCTGGTCAACGGTGACCTGATGGGCCTGCTGCTCTTCGTCACCCTCGCGACGCTCGGTGCGGGCCGGGTCCTCGGACTCGACGCCTACATCGAGGAGCTCGACCTCGCGAACACCCGGATCGCGAAGTTCCTGCTCGGCTGAGCCGGGCGGGACCAGCGCGGCTTTTCGAGGCCGAATGTTTTGACGGCATCCTCTAGTAGAATATTCTCGACCGAGGCGACGCCGACTCGCGACGCGGACCACCTCCTTCTTGGCGCCGGTCGACGACTACGACGTATGGCGATCGATCTCCGGAGCGACACGGTGACCCGGCCCTCCGACGCGATGCGGGCGGCCGCGGCCGACGCGGACGTCGGCGACGACGTCTACGGCGAGGACCCGACGGTGAACGACCTCGAAGCGACCGCCGCCGACCTGGTCGGCGTCGAGGACGCGCTGTACGTCCCGACGGGAACGATGGGCAATCAGATCGCCGCGCGCGTCCACGGCGAGCGCGGCGAGGAGGTCGTCCTCGACCGGAAGTCACACATCTACCAGTGGGAGCTCGGCGGCCTCGCGCAGCTGTCGGGACTCCAGACGCGGCCGGTCGACGCCGGCGACGCGGTCCCGACGCCCGAACAGTTCGAGTCGGCCTACGTCGCCGAGAGCCTCCACCGGCCGGGGACCGGCCTCCTGACCCTGGAGAACACCCACAACGCCCGCGGCGGGGTCGCGGTCGCGCCCGAGGCCATCACGGCGGTCGCGGAGGCGGCCCGCGACCGCGACGTCCCCGTCCACCTCGACGGCGCGCGCCTGTTCAACGCCTGCGTCGCGCTCGACGTCGATCCGTCGCGGATGGTCCGCGACGTCGACTCCGTGCTGTTCTGCCTCTCGAAGGGGCTCGGCGCGCCCGTCGGCTCGATCCTCGCGGGCGATGCGGACTTCGTCGCGGCGGCCCGACGGGTCCGGAAGCTGTTCGGCGGCGGGATGCGCCAGGCCGGACTGATCGCCGCGCCCGGTCTCCTGGCCCTCGAAAGCGTCGACCGCCTCGCCGACGACCACGAGAACGCGGCCCGACTCGCGGTCGGCCTCGACGACATCGAGGGGCTCCGGGTCCCCGAGCCCGACACCAACATCGTGCAGGTCCACACCGACGACCTCGGGGTCGAGGCGGAGGCGTTCGTCGCCGCCTGCGGGGACGTCGGCGTCCGCGGCGGCGCGCACGGGCCGCATCTCACCCGCTTTTGCACGCATCTGGACGTCGACCGCGACGACATCGAGGAGGCGATAGAGCGGGTCGGCGACGCGGTCGGGACGCTCCGAGCGTGAGAAACGGGACCCCGAGATCAGACCTCGGGCTCGACGTAGACGTGTTCGATCCGGTCGTCGACGGCCCTGAGTTCGTCTTCGAGGTCGGCGATCAGTTCGTCGAGGTCGATCGCCTGGGTCTCCGGGACGAAGCTCACGTCCGTCGTGACCAGCACGCTCTGCGGGCCGATGTACACCGTCCGGAAGGTGTCGATGTGGACGACCTCCGGCGCGTTCTCGATGGCCGCTCTGAGCTCTGCTTCGACCTCCGCCGGGAGGCTCTCGCCGAGGAGGAGCCGCTTGTTCTCCCACGCGAGCGCGACCGCGAACCCCATCAGCATAATCCCGATGAGCAGCGCCGTGACGGCGTCGTAGATCTCGTTGCCCGTCGTCTTCGAGAGGAGGATGCCGGCCAGCGCCAGCCCCGCGCCCAGAAGGGCGATCGTGTCCTCTGTGAACGCCGTCAGCGTCGTCACGTCGCTGGTCTTCCGGAAGGCGTCGCGGAGCCCCGTCCAGCCGTACTTGTCGATCTGGCGTCTGAGCTCCTTGTTCGCCTTCGCGAACGCGTAGCTCTCGAAGCCGATCGCGCCCAGGAGGACGGCGACGTTGACGTACCACGACGGAAAGGAGAACCCGGCGATCGAGACTGGGCCGGCGACGCCGTGGGTCCCGTGGACGATCGCGTCGTAGCCGTGCTTGACCGACTCCCAGCCGGCGATGCCGAAGAGCAGGACGGCGACGAGGAAGGAGTAGAAGAACTGCGCCTTCCCGTAGCCGAAGGGGTGTTCGCGGCTCGTCTGCTTGTCGCTGTAGCGGATCCCGATCAGGAGGAACACCTGATTTCCCGTGTCCGATACCGAGTGGTACGTCTCCGACAGCATCGAGGGGCTGCCGGTGAGGATGAATCCGAGGAACTTCAGGACGGCAATCGCCCCGTTCGCGAAGAGCGCGGCGAGGACGACGCCTCTGCTTCCGGCCATACGACTGCTCTCTAACGACGGGAATAAAGTGGTTTTCACGCGAGCGCGACCCGCGGCGCCGTCGCGTTCCTTCTTGCCCCGCCGGACACCGTTGCCCCGCCTGACGTCGGACAGTTCTTGTGGGCCGCCGGCGTACGGCCCCGTAATGCTCACCGTCGTCTCGGACACCCACAGCACCGACACCCACCGCCTCTCCGGTCGGACGCTCGACGCCGTCCGGGAGGCCGACCTCGTCGCCCACGCGGGGGACTTTATGCGCGAGCCCGTCCTCGACGACTTCGAGCGCGAGGCCGACCGCCTGCTGGGCGTCTCCGGCAACAACGACGACGCCGGGATCCGCGACCGACTGCCGGAGGCGCGGACGTTCACCTTCGCGGGGCTGACGTTCGCGATGACCCACCGGCAGCGGGGCGGCTCGACGGCGCTGGCGCTGTTCGGGCGCCAGCGCGCCGCCGACGTCGTCCTGTTCGGCCACAGCCACCGCCCCACCTACGAGCCGACCGACGAGGTCGCCCTCGTCAATCCCGGCAGCCACGCCCAGCCCCGGGGCAACCGGGCCGCACACGCGGAGTTCGAGCGGCGCGAGGGAGGCGGCGTCGAGGGCCGGCTCGTCACGGTCGACGGCGAGCCGTTCGAGTCCTTCGTCGTCGACGGACGCGGGGCTCGGGGCCGGTAGGAGGCGAGGGAAAGAAAGTGCGCGTGGGGCCGTCGCCGGCGGCTGAGACGTTCGGCCGCCGTGGCTCGAAGGGGGGGCAGGGGGCAGGGAGCAGCTTCGGCGACCGGCACGGCCGTCCGGAGGGGGAGAGGCGTCGGACCGGACGACCGACCGCGGGCGACGACCCTGCAAGTGGTGCTTGGGGTGGAAACGTTATATAAACGGCGTAGACTCAAATGTCGCTTTGATCATTCTCGATCAGCGACAGAATCGGCGTGGGCGCACCGCGATCCCGACAGCCGCGGACTACCGCTGCCACGCGATCGCGACGAAGGCCAGCGCGACCACGCCGCCGAGGAAGAAGAACGCCCCCGGCGGGAGCGACGCCACGGCCGATCCGAGCGCGCCGATCGGATCCCCGCCCGCGGCCGACTGGGTCGTCGCCGCGGCGGTCTGGGCCGCCTCCGTCGCCGTCCGCGTCGTCTCCGCGACCGTCTCTGTGGGTTCCGGAAGCGGGGTCTGGGTCGGCGTCTGGGTGGGCGTGCCGGTCGCCTCCGCGATCTGCATATCGCTCTCTGTCGCCGTGGCGGTCGCGGGTTCGGCCGTCGGCGTCGCGGTCGGCTCGGCCGTCGTCCCCCCGGTGAGGTTCGTCCCGCCGCCCTCGGCGTCGGCCGCCGTCGCACCGCCGTCGGCGGATCCGCCCGCGCCGCCGTCGCCCCCCGCGCTCCCCGCACCGGTCGAGAGCGTCGGGCCGGCGCCCGCCCGCACGAGCCGGTCGACGACGACGCTCCCGAGCGCGACGACGCCCAGTCCGCCGAGCAGCTGGGTGAGCGCGGACTGGAGCCCGGTGGTGTCGTCCTCGCTCCCGGCGACGACGACGAGCGCCTGGTCCGAGGGCGCATAGACCGTCATCTCCCGGCCCTTCGCGGAGTAGGCCGTGCCGGCCGGCTCGATGAGGCCGGCGGTCTCCAGGCGATCGAGGTGGTACTGGGCGTTCTGGATCGAGGTGTCCGCGCGGTCCGCGAGGTCCGAGGGCGGTCCCGGTTCCTCGTGGAGTTCCCCCAGGAGCTGCCGCGCCGTCTCGGAGGAGATCGCCGCCAGGAGGTCGTCGACGTCGTCGCTGTCGAGCCCGACGACGCGGGGGTCTTTGTCCTCGTCGTCGGGGAGGTCCGGCCGGGAGGGCAGGATGTCGGCCATCGCCCCACGGTATCGACGCCTGTATGATGAGTCTTCCCCCTGTCGGCGGCCGGAGCGCCGCGTCGCCGTCGCACCGCCGCGCGACGCCGGCGAAACGCCTTTACTGACGCCGGGGAAAGCGGGGCGTATGTCCACCTCCCGGCCGGGCGTCGTCGGGCGATCTCTCGATCTCGAACGCGGCGGCGGGCCCGCACAGGTCGACGCCGTCGTCGACTTTGCGGCGTCGAACCCGGCGTTGATCCTGCTCGTCGTCTTCCTCCTGGGCTTCGTCTTCTTCGCGTATCTGTTCGTCAGGCGGACGCTGACGGGGCTCCGGGACGGCTTCGACGAGGGCTACCGGGGGAAGTAATCGCGATGGTAGCGGTCGCCATCCTCGCGACGCTCGTCGTCGCCGCGCTCGCCAGCCTGTTCATGGCGTGGTCGATCGGCGCCGGCTCCTCGGGGTCGACGCCCTTCGCTCCCGCGGTCGGCGCGAACGCCATCTCGGTGATGCGCGCGGGGTTCATCGTCGGCGTGCTCGGACTCGCGGGCGCCGTCCTCCAGGGCGCGAACGTCACGGAAGCGGTCGGGACCGAACTCGTCGTCGGCAACGTCCTCACCGCGTCGGCGTCGACGGTCGCGCTCCTAGTCGCGGCGGCGCTCGTCGCCACCGGCGTCTTCGCCGGCTACCCGATCGCGACCGCGTTCACCGTCACGGGCGCGGTCGTCGGGGTCGGCCTCGCCAACGGCGGCGGGCCGGCGATCGCCAAGTACCAGGAGATCGCGGCGCTGTGGATCCTGACGCCGTTCGTCGGCGGCGGGATCGCCTACGGGACGGCGCGGTTCCTCCGCAACGAGTCCGTCCCGGAGCCCGTCGCGGTGCCCGCACTCGGCGGCGTCGTCGGCCTGCTCGTCGCGAACGTCCGGTTCGCCGTGCTTAGCGGGGAGTCCGGCCGCTCGCTCGCCGAGGTGGGCGCGGCCGCGACGCCTCCGATCGTGCTCCCGGTCGTCGGGGTCGACGCCGGCGTCGTCGTCGTCTCGGCGCTCTTTGGATTGGTCGGCGCCGGACTCGTCCGCCGGGAGGTGACGAAAGACCTCGCGCAGGGCCAGCGGCGGTTCCTCCTCGTCCTCGGCGGCCTGGTCGCCTTCTCCGCCGGCGGGAGCCAGGTCGGGCTGGCGATCGGCCCGCTCGTGCCGCTCCTGGATGCGGTGGCGGTCCCGCTCCCGGCGCTCCTCGTCGGCGGGGGGCTCGGGCTCCTCGTGGGGTCGTGGACCGGGGCGCCGCGGATGATCAAGGCGCTCTCGCAGGACTACTCCTCGCTCGGCCCGCGCCGGTCGATCGCGGCGATGATCCCCTCGTTCGCGATCGCCCAGACGGCGGTCGCGCTCGGGATCCCCGTCTCGTTCAACGAGATCATCGTCAGCGCCATCATCGGTAGCGGCTACGCCGCGGGCGGCGCGGGCGTGAGCCGTGAGAAGATGCTCAAGACGGCGCTGGCGTGGGCGGGGTCGCTGGCGCTCGCGTTCGGCGCCGCGTACGCGGCGTTCACCGCGATCGAGTTCGTGCTGTAAGATCGAGAAGTCGGGAGTGGGGCGGACGTCGCGCGCTACTCCTGGGTCGGCGACTCCGACCGCTCGTCTTCGGCCTCGGAGTCGTCGCCTTCCTCGTGGTCCGGCTCCTCGGGGATCGTGATCCGGGCCTTCATAATCCGGGTGTTGTCGACCTGTTCGATCCGGATCGTGATGCCGTCGTAGGTGATCTCTTCGCCCTCCTCGACGAGTCGGCCCGCGCGGTTGAAGATGAAGCCGGCCAGCGTCTCGAACTCCTCGCCCTCCGGGAGGTCGAGGCCGAGTTCCTCGTTGACCTCGTCGATGTTGACCTCCCCGCGGACGAGCGTCTCGCGGCCGCTGACGAGCTCGAAGGCCTCCTCCTCGTCGTCTCCGAGGATGTCGCCGACGATCTCTTCGACCATGTCTTCGAGGGTGACGAGCCCCTCCGTGGTCCCGAACTCGTCGATGACGATCACCATCCGCAGGCGGTTGTCCTGGATCTCGGTGAGGAGTTCGTCGACGTTCTTCGACTCTGGGACGTGCAGCGTCGGCTGGACGAGGTCCGTCAGCGACGCGGTGCCCTCGCCGTAGTGCTTCTCGCGGACGAGGTCCCGGATCGTGACGATCCCGATGATGTTGTCGAGGTTGCCGTCGTAGACCGGGACGCGCTCGTGGTCGGACTGGACGCAGGTCTCGATCGCCTCGTCGATGCTGGCGTCCTTCGGGACCGCCGTCATGTCGAGCCGCGGCGTCATCACCTCCTTGGCGATGGTCTGATTGAAGCGGAAGATGCGGTCGAGCATCTCCCGTTCGTCCTCCTCGATGACGCCCTCGCGCTCGCCGGTCTGGATGAGGTCCTGGATCTCGTCGCGGGTGACGTAGGACGTCTCGATCGCCGACCGGCCGCCGGTGACCTTGTTGATCACGCGGGTCAGGTAGTCGAAGACGACGACCAGCGGGAGCAGGACGTACTCGGAGTACTTCAGCGGCCGGGCGATCCGGAGCGCCCACGACTCGGTGTTCTCGACGGCGTACGACTTGGGGGCGCTCTCGCCGAACAGGAGCACCAGGGACGTGATCCCGAACGTCGAGACGAGGACCGCCGTCCCGGGGTCGAAGAAGATCCCCACGATCGCGGTCGCGATCGACGACATCGCGATGTTGACGATGTTGTTGCCGACGAGGATCGTCACGAGCAGGCGGTGGGGGTTGGACTTGAGTTCGGCGACCGTCTCGGCCCGCGGGACGCTGTCTTCGACCAGCGAGTCGACGCGGTGCTTTGCGATCGAGAACATCGCGATCTCCGAGGAAGAGAAGAAGGCCGAAAAGCCGATGAGGACGAGGATCGCGATCGCGCCCGCGATCGTGACGGTCGTGTCGTTGACCGGGATCGCCTGGAGGACCGCGGCCGACGGCGCGACCGCCGCGTCGACGACGGGGCCGTCGATGGGACCGGCGGGTCCGACGGTGATCCGTTCGACGAGGCCGCGAGGACCGCGAGCGGCGAGAGACGTGAGTGGCGGAGACAAGCCCATATAACTACGTCACCTTGTCTGGCCCGGGAATTAAGAGTTACCCTCGGCGGCGGATACGGGCGCGAACGCGGCCGTTCGAGGCCCGGTCCGTCGCGCCGGCGGCCGGACGCGCGGGCTGCCGCGTGCGAAGACCTTAGGGACGGCTCGCCCCAAATGGCCGGGTATGAGCGAGTCCGAGCCACAGATCACGCTGTACCGACTCCAGGCGTGCCCGTACTGCGAGCGCGTCGTGCGCGTGTTGAACGAACTCGACCTGTCGTACCGCTCGCGGTTCATCGAGCCGATGCACTCCGAGCGGAACGTGGTGAAGCGGGTCTCCGGCAAGCGGAGCGTGCCCGCGATCGTCGACGAGAACACCGGCGTGACGATGTCGGAGTCGGCGAACATCGTCGAGTACCTGGAGACGACCTACGGCGATGGGGGTGCGGCCTGATGGTCGACTTCGAGGTCGTCTCCCTCTCGGAGGCCGACCACCCCGAGGAGGGCGACACCGCGCCGGACTTCACGCGCCCGCTCGTGAACGAGGAGTACTGGGAGGACACCTCGCTCTCGGCGGTCGTGGCCGAGGGGCCGACGCTCCTGACCTTCCACCCGATGGACGGCGCGTTCCCGACGACCTACATCTGGAACGAGTACGACGACCGCGGGTTCGCCGCGGACGTCCAGGTGGTCGGCCTGTCGATCTCCTCGCCGTACGAGCACAAGGACCTCCTGGCGGAGCGCGCCGAGGGCGCCCGCCTCTTTTCGGACCCCGCGGGCGACGTCGCCGAGCAGTACGGCATCGAACACGACCTCGACGGGATGACTGGCGTGGTCGAGCCCCGGCCGGCGGTCTTCCTGCTCGACGGCGGCCGGACGATCGAGTACGCGTGGGTCGCGAGCGAGTGGCCCGCCTTCCCCGAGTACGACGAGATCGAGGCCGCGATCGACGCCCTCGTCTAACCGGGATGCGAAGCGAAACCGATGACTGACTTCGACGAGTCGCCCCCCAGCCGCCTGGACGGCGCGCTGGACGAGGCGGCAGCCGCGATCGAGCGCGGCGAGACCGTCGTCTACCCGACCGAGACGGTGTACGGCCTCGGCGCGGACGCGACGAGCGCGGAGGCGGTCGAGCGCGTCTTCGAGACGAAGGGCCGGGACCGCGACAAGCCGCTGTCGATCGGCGTGCCGTCGGTCGCCGTCGCGCAGCGGCACACCCAGCCGAGCGAGCGCTCGCTCCGGTTTATGCGGGCGTTCCTGCCCGGGCCGGTCACGGTCGTCGTCGAGCGCGATCCCGCGCTCTCGGACGCCGTGACCGCCGGACGCGACCGCGTCGGCGTGCGCATCCCCGACCACGACGTGGCGCTGGCGCTGTTCGAGCGGGTCGCGCCGACGCCCGTCACGGCGACGAGCGCGAACCGGAGCGGCGCGCCGAGCGCGGTCCGCGTCGCCGACCTGGACCCGGACCTCCACGATTCGGTCAGCGCCGTGATCGACGCCGGCGAGGCGCCGGGCGGCGGGAGCACGGTCGTCGATCCCGAGCGGAACGTCGTCCACCGCCGGGGCGCGATGGGCGACGCCATCGTCGCGTGGCTGGCCGACGAGACCGGGACGGAGCCCGACGTGGAGGGCTGACTGTTTTCCCCGCTACCCCAGTCCGAGCATCGTCTTCAGCGAGCGCGTCTTCGTCCCGCAGGCGTCGCGGTACTCGCAGGCCTCGCACTTCGACTTCTCGTGCGTGCGCGAGGGCACGCCCGACATCGACCGCACCGTCCAGAGGACGCGCCGGTAGGCGCTCTTGTTGCGCGTCGTCAGCCGGACCGTCCGCACGACGCCGTGGGCGGGGTACTCGACGAGCGCTGTCGGTACGTCGCGCTCTCGCTCCCACGCGAGCGCCTTCGCGGCGGCGACCGCCCGGACGCGCTGGGGCTCCCAGACGCCCCGCTCCGGCGGCGCGCCTGGGGAGACGACGACGGGCGTCGGCGAGACGCCGTCGCGAGTCGTATCGCCGCTTCCGTCGCTGACGTCGCTGTCGTCAGCCCCGCTTCCGACCTCAGCCGCGCCCTCGGGATCGACGCCGATCACCTTGTGGGCGACCCCGTGGCAGTCGCGGCCGCGGAGGAACGCGTCGCGGACGGCCGGCTCCGCGAGCGCGGCGTAGTCGTCGCGTTCGGCGACCGTCGCGAGGTTCGCGCGGTACTCCGCTGGCGGAACGGCGATGGGGCGGTCGGCGAGGCGCTCGTCGCGCATCCCCCGGAGGCGGTCGTAGGCGAACGCGAGGTCGCGGACGGCGGCGACGTCCTCGGGCGGCGAGAGATCGTCGTCGCGGCGGGCGTAGTAGAGCTGCCGCGGGCAGTACGCGGCGCGGGCCAGGTGCGAGAACGGGATCGTCTCGGGGCGAGTAGACACGACGGGGATGGGACCGTCCTCGTATTTGAACGCTCGCGCGTGCTCGGCCGGCTCTCGCGGCGGCGCGCGGAACGCCGCGCTCGTCCTGATCAGCCGGTCTCGACGTCGAGGATCTCGATCTCGAAGACGAGCGTCCGCCCGGCGAGTTCGTGGTTGAAGTCGACCTCGACGCTTCCCTCGCGGACGGCGACGACGTCGCCGTGGAGGCCGTTTTCGGCCTCGACGTGCATCCCGACGGCCGGGTCGGTGCCGACCATCGCCGTGAACGCCTCGGCGTCGTACTCGCGGACGCGCTCCTCGCGGATTTCGCCGTAGGCGGCCTCCGGCGGCACGCGGACGGTGGCGGACTCGCCCGCGTCCATCCCGCGGACCGCGTCGTCGAGCCCCTCGATCACCTCGTCCGCGCCGACGACGAAGACGAGCGGATCGTACGCGTCCGGGTCCGTCTCGGCCGGGTCGGCGAGTCCCTGATCGACCGCGACCTCGTACTTCGAGGTCCCGAAGACGGTCCCGTCCTCGAACCGCCCGACGTACTCGACCGCGACCTCGTCGCCCGCGTCGATGGCCATAGCCGGATTCCGGGTGCCCGCGACAAGATTCTGTCGGGAACGGTCGCGGGAGGCCGCGTCGGGCCGAACGCTTATCCGCGGCGCGCGATTCACCCACGGGTATGAGCGAAGCCACCGGAAGCGACGACGGCGGCGGAAGCGCGCCGTCGCGCCTCGGACGCGTCCTGTTGGGCCTCGGCCTCGCCCTCCAGGCCTCCGAGGACTTCCGCGATATGGAAGATTCGATCGAGTACGCCGAGTCCGCGGGCGTCCCGATGCCGGAACTGGCGGCCCCGTTCGCCTCGGGGATGATGCTCGTCAGCGGCCTCGGCGTGGCGCTGTGGCGGTTCCCGCGGCTCGCCACCGGCGCCGTCGTCACCTTCCTGACGGTCGTGACCGCGACGATGCACGACTTCTGGAACGCCGACGAGGGCTCGAAGAGCGGCGAGCGGCTCGCCTTCTTCGGGAACGTCGCGATGCTCGGCGGCGCTCTCGTGTTCCTCCGCGAGGCCTGGAAGTAACTACACCGAGGCGGCGACTCGCGCCGCACCGGAGACAGAATTCAGATCCGTGACCGACGACCACCCGTCGCTCCGCCGTCGCACGCTGCTCGCCGCGATCGCCGGCGCGGGGACCGCCTCGGTCGCCGGCTGTTCGTTCGCCCAGCGCGAGGACGACGGGGAGACGACCGCCGCCGACGAGGAGACCGCGCGGTCCCTCGCCGAGCGCTTCGCGCCGACGCTGTACTTCGACGCCGACGAGCGGTGGTTCCCGACCGATCCCCGCCCGTACGCGAGCGAGTCCGACGACGGCGCCGTCGTCGACGGCTTCGACGCGCTCGACGGCTACCACGAGCGGTACGCGTCCGTGGGCGAGCCGCCGAACCGGACCCTCTTCTACAACGCCGTCGAGTACGCGGACTCTCCCCTCGCAGTCGTGCAGTTCTGGTGCTACGCCGCGTTCGATCAGTTCACCACGAACTTCCACTGGCACGACTGGGAGGTCCTGCACGTCTTCGTCGACACCGACACCGGCGACCCGCAGCTCTACGTCGCCAGCTCGCACTCGCGGAAGGTGCCGAACAACGAGTTCCTCGATCCGGATCCGGCGATCGGCCCGCGGGTCCTCTCGGAACTGGGCTCGCACTCGAGCGCCCTCTCTGTGAACGACGAGCCCGACCAGTTCCAGCGGCTCCCGGGCGCGGACCTGCTCGCGGACATCACGAACTCCGCCATCGGGACGGTCGAGGACGTCGCGGAGCTGCCGCTGGCGTACGGGCTCCCCCGCGACGAGGGCGCTCGGCTGCCGTATCTCGTCCCCGAGTACGAGGGCGAGCCGGTGTACGAACACGACCGCCTGCCGAACGTCGACCGGGAGTCGCTCGTCCCCGAGGACGTGACGGTGCGGTCCTTCGAGTCGCTGTCGTCGCCGCCGACGGACCTCCCCGAGCGCGAGACGGGCGCGGTGCTCTACCCCGGGGCCGGGGACCGGGAGGCGCCCGAGACGGACGCCGAGGCGTACGCCTACGACCTCGCGCCGACCACCGACCTCGAACACATCACGGCGTTCACCGGACCGCAGCTGAGCTTCGAGTTCGCCGTGCCGGCGTTCGCCGAGGACGCCGTCGCGAGCCACATCACGACCGCCGGCGTCCCCTGGACGCAGTCACGCTACGAGAACCCCGCCGCCGACATCACCGATCCCGCTCACCGGGCCGCACTCGCGGAGCGGTACGACGCCATCGGCGACGCCGCGCCGGTGAACACCGTCGTCTCCCGCGTCGCAGAGACGATCAGCAGCGACGACGCGCCCGACGGCGAGGGGCTCACGACCCGGCCGACGACCGTCGAGGCCGTCGCGCTCTTCGAGAGCGACCCCGAAGCGGTGCCGACCTTCCTGGGCGTCGCCGTCGTCGACGACGTCCCCGCGGGCGACCACCGGCTCACCGTGAACGGCGCCGGGTTCGCTCCGCACAGCGAGCGGGTCGGCGTCGGGACCGAGAGCGAGACCGGAACCGAGACGGCGACGACCGAGGCGGGCACCGAGACGGGAACGACCGAAGCAGGCGCCGAGACGGCGACTGCGACGCCTGCCGACGCGTCGGCGACGACCACGGCGGAAGGAGACGACGACGGGGCCGGCGAGCCGTCGACCGATCCCGGCCGACGCGTCACCGCCGGAGGCGTCGCCGGCGAGGTCCCGCTCGTCGCCCGGGAGGACGCCCGGAAGCTCGAAGTCGACGCCGACGGCACCGACGCCGACCTGACCGCGCTCGCGGTCGAGGACGACTTCGCCGGGCGGCTCTACGAGTCGCCGCTGTCGGGATCGGACGCGGTCTACGTCCACCGCGGCGGCGCGTACACGGCCGAGGTCCGCGACGCCGCGGGCGCGATCGGCGCGTTCCGCGTGAATCCCGATCCGGGCCCCGAAGGCGACGAGCGCATCCGCATCGACGAACCCGAGACGGGGAAGGCCTCGCTCGCGTCGTTCCTCGCGTCGATCGCGACCGAGACGGCCGACGAACTGGAGGCGCTCTTCGACGGCGAGGTGCCCCTCGACGGCGAGGCGAACGCCCTCCGCGGGCTCGTGCGGGCGTTCGCCGCCGTCGTCGAGGCCGCGACCCGGGCGGTCGAACTGGCGCGGGCGGGCGACCGCGCCGGGGCGAACCGCCAGCTCCGGGCCGTCGCGGACGCCCTCGAACGGGCCGTCGAGCGGATCGACGCCGCGAGCGACGCGGTCCCGGAGACGCTGGCGAACGCGGCCGCGAACCGCGTCGAACAGGCACAGCGACGGGCCGAGCAGGCGCGTCGCATCGAGAAGCTGTAGCGGGGTTGTGCGGCGGCGCGGGCAGCCGCGACGCACCTTTGTGAGCGGTAGTCACACGGAGGGTATGGCGCGAGCCGACCCGCCGGCGCTGGTCCGGTGTCCCGCCTGCGACGCCCTCGCGGTCGGGTCGGCGGACGTCGCGTGTTGCGACGGAGCGATGGAGCCCCTCGACGCCGACGTCGACGCACCGGTCGCGGAGCCTACCCTCGATGCCCTCCTGGAGACCGTCTTCGGCATCTCGGGGACGGAACTGGAGCTCTGTCTGTGCGTGGTGGAGGACGGCGACGCGACCGTCGCCGAGCTCGCAGAGCGGGTCGGCGTCGACCGGAGCGTGGTGGCGCGGCACCTCGCCGACCTCGTCGAGATCGGCGTCGTCGAGCGCGAGCGGCGGCTCCTCAGGCAGGGCGGCCACGTGTACGTCTACGCGCCCGTCCCGGAGGCGACCGTCCGCGACCCGGAGGTGCGGATCGAGAGCTAGCGGGGCGAGGTGTCCGACGAGGCGGTTGTCCTCCCGGAGTTCGCGACCGTGCTCTCCCACGTCGACGACGCGATCGAGGAGGGCCTCGCCTCGGAGTCGCTCCGGCGGTATCTCGACCGGATGGGCTTCGAGGTCGACCCCTACGACCCCCTCACGCGAGAGGTGGATCGAGGTCGGGAGCTGTCGGACGCGGCCGCGCGGGAACTCCGGCTGGAATCCACCGAGCGACTCGAACGCGACGCCTTCCGACGGAGCGCGATCAATGCGGACTGAGATCGGCGGCCGAGCGAGCCGCAGGGCGATCGCCCGCGGATCGCGCTCCTGAACGCCGCGCAGCTCGCGGAGCCGACGCGGCGGAATTTCCGGCGGGTGTTGGACGCCGACCTGACGGCGTTTCACGCCCCGTCGGGGGAACTGCCCGGGACCCTCCGCTACGACGGCGTCGTCATCACGGGGTCGTGGGCGTCGGTCTACTGGGACCGCGAGTGGATCGGCCGGCTGAAGGCGTGGATCGGCGGCGCCGTCGAGGCCGGCGTCCCGACGCTCGGCGTCTGCTACGGCCACCAGCTTCTCGCGGACGTCCTCGGGGGCCGCGTGGCCTCGATGGACGGGTGCGAACTCGGCTATCGGACCGTCGAACAGGACGGCGAGAACCGCCTGCTCGACGGCCTCGACGAGACGTTCACGGTGTTCACCTCCCACTCCGATCGGGTCGTCGAGGCCCCGCCGGGCGCGACGGTGTTCGCGAGGAACGACTACGGGATTCACGGCTTCCGTCGCGACTGCGTCTTCGGCGTCCAGTTCCACCCGGAGTACGACCCGGAGATGGCCGAGCGCGTGACGCGTCGGAAGGACGACAAACTGCCCGACGAGCGGATTCGGTCCGTGCTCGACGGGATCACGCCGGCGAACTACGCGGCCGCTCGCGAGGCGACGCGGCTGTTCGACAACTTCACCGAATACGTCCTGGACGCATCACGAAGACCGGAGTAGTGCGGATGGGACCGCCCGGATTCGAACCACGGTCGTTCCGCTTCGCTTCACTCCCTGATTCGAATCCGGACAGACCCACTTCTGACTCGTCACTCCGTTCCTCACACAGAAGTGGGACCGCCCGGATTCGAACCGGGGTCACGGGCACCCAAGGCCCGAAGTATACCAAGCTAACCCACGGTCCCGCACGTCTCTCTCCAACCGTCACCGAGTAAAGGATTTCGTTCGGCCGCGGCCCCGACTGCGACCGCGGGTCAGAGCCCCCAGATGGCGACGATGCCGACGGTCGTCACCGCGGCGAACACCAGCTGCAAGGGGCCGCCGACGCGGATGTAGTCGCTGAAGCGGTAGCCGCCGGGACCGTAGACGAAGAGGTTCGTCTGGTAGCCGACGGGCGTCATGAACGCCGTCGAGGCCGCGAAGGTGACCGCCAGCACGAACGAGAAGGCGTTCGCGCCGAGCGACTGGGCGGCCTCGATCGCGACCGGGATCATCAGGACGACGCTGGCGTTGTTGGAGATGACGTTCGTCAGGACCGCCGTGAGGAGGTAGAATACCGCGAGCACGCCGACGAGCGGGAGGACGTCGCCGCTGGCGACGACCACGTCGGCCAACAGCGCCGCGCCGCCGGACGTCTCGAGGGCGATTCCGAGCGGAATCACGCCCGCGAGCAGGAACACCACGTCCCACTGGACGGCCTCGTAGAGCTCCTGCGGACGGAGACACCGGGTCGCCACCATCGCGAGCGCGCCGGCCAGTGCCGAGACCACGATCGGAAGCACGTCCAGCGCCGCGAGGCCGACGACGGCGACGACGATGCCCACCGCGATCGGGGTCTTCGACTCGCGGTAATCGTGTTTCTCGATCTCCTGGGCCACGATGAAGTCGCGGTTGGCGTCGAGGCGCTCGATGCTGTCGGCGGTGGCCTGCACCAGGAGCGTGTCGCCGACGCGGAGCCGGACGTCGTCCATCCGCCGGCGGAAGAGTTCCTGGCCGCGCCGGAGCGCGAGCACCGTCGCGTTGTACCGCTGCCGGAAGCTGGCCGAGACGAGCGACTCGTCGACGAGCGACGAGCCCGGCGCGACGACGACCTCGACGAGGTTCTGCCGGGACTCGCCCGCTTCGAGTTCGTCCTCGTCGACCGCGGTCGGCACGACGTCGAGGCCCTCCACGTCCAAGAGCTCCACGAGCGTGTCGCGGTCGGTCCGGAGCGCGAACACGTCGCCGGCCTGGATCTGCTTCGGTCCGAGCGGCTCCAAGAAGACCTCGCCCTCGCGGATCAGCTGGATCAGGTCGACGTCGAAGTCGGTCTCGACGAGCGCTCGCTGGACCTGCTGGCCCACGAGCGGGGAGTCCTCGCGGACGACGACCTCGGTGAGGTACTCGGCCATCTCGAACTCCTCGGTGAGGTCCCCACGGGCCTGGATCCGCTCGGGCGTCAGCCAGCGCCCGACCGTCAGCAGGTACGCCGCGCCGACGATCGAGACGACGATTCCCAGTTGGGTGAACTCGAACATCGTGAAGGTGCGGCCGAGCAGTCGCCCCGACAGCTCCGACGCGAGGATGTTGGTCGAGGTGCCGATCAGCGTGAGCATCCCGCCGAACATCGAGGCGTACGAGAGGGGAAGGAGGAGCTTCGACGGCGACGTGCCGCCGCGCTCGGCCAAGTCTGTCACCATCGGAAGCAGGATCGCGACCGCGGTGGTGTTGTTGATGAAGCCGGAGATGGGCGCGACGACGCCGATCGTCGCCCCCAGTTGCCGGTCGAGCGACCCCTCGGTGAAGGCGGCGATCCGGGCGCCGAGCCGCTGGATCACGCCCGTCCGCTGGACGCCCTCGCTGAGGATGAACATCGCCAGGACGGTCAGGGTCGCGGCGCTCGAAAAGCCCGAGAGCGCGTCCGCCGGGTAGTCCGGAAAGAGGACGATCGGCTCCGCCAGCAGCCCGACGCCGACGAGCGACGCCGACGCGGGCTGGATCAGGAGGAGCGCGACCATCACCCCGATCGCGGTGACGTCGACCGGGACGGGCTCGGTCACGAAGAGCGCGAGCGCGCAGACGACCACGAGGAAGACGACCAGGATCGCCGGCGTTATCGAGACCACAGGAAACGGTCGCCGCGGCGGTGCAAAAGGATGGGGGATCCTGACCGACGGTTTATATACAAAACGGCGGCCAGAGGGGGCGTGCGTTGAGAACGGCCCCGCGCCGGGTCGCGGGCGTGCGGTACGTCGGCGCGGGCACAAGTAGTGTACCGCCTGTTCGCCAGCCCGTCGGGAGCGGCGCCGCCGTCGCCCGCGTCACGACCGACAGCGACGCGTTCTGTCCCGAGCCTCAGCGCTCCTCTTGCAGTTCCATCTCCGCCACGAGGCCGTAGGGGTCGGTCCCCGAGCGGATGAGATCGAGGATGCGGAACGCGTCGCTCGGCGAGAGGAAGTGCCGACAGACCGCCCGACCGAGCGGTGTGGGCTCGAAGCCATCGATGAACTCCCACTGGAGGAGCTTGCCGAGCGCGTGCTTCGTGGGGACGTCGCCGACCATCCGGTCGTTCAGCCGCTTTGCGCGCTTGCCCGCGACGACGACGTTCGCCAGCGTCTCTTCGGCGGCCGCGGTCTCGTCGTAGTGGGTCAGGACGTCCTCCATCTCGCCCTTCAGGAGCTTGAACGCCACCTCGTCTTCGGTCATCTCCATCGAGTTGTGGTAGGTGCAGTCCGGCTCGACGAGCAGGTAGACCGTCCCCTTGTCGTGGTAGTCGGGGCGGCCGGCGCGGCCGAGCATCTGCTCGAACTCCTGGACGGAGAGCCACTCGATGCCCATCGCCAGCGAGTCGAAGATTACCTGCGAGGCGGGGAAGTCGACGCCGGCCGCCAGCGCCGCGGTCGTTACGACCGCCGCGAGGTCCTGATTGCCGAACTGGCGTTCGACCCGCTTGCGTCGACCGTAGTCGAGGCCGGCGTGGTACGGCGCGGAGTCGTATTCGAGCTTTCTGGAGATCTCGTGGCACCGCCGCCGGGAGTTGGTGAAGACGATCGTCTGGCCGCGGTAGCCCTTCGAGGACTTCGAGTCGAACTCCCGCCGAACGAGCTTGTTCACGATGTCGGGCTTCTCGCGGCCGTCGGCGAAGGTCACGTGCCGCTCGATCGGCACGGGCCGCTCCTCGAACTCGATGAGCGTCGCCCGCAGGCGCTCGGCGAGCGACTCCGGGTTGCCGACCGTCGCCGAGAGGTAGACGTACTGCGCGCCGTCGTAGCCGCTACGGTCCTGGGCGCGCTCCTCGCAGTAGTACTTGAGGCGGCTTATCAGCCCGTCGAGCCGGTGGCCGCGCTCTTCCTCCTTGAGCGTGTGGACCTCGTCGATGACGACGGTGCCGACGTCGCCGAGGTCCTTGCCCGTCCGGAGCGCGTGGTCGATCCCCTCGTAAGTCCCGACGACGATGTCGGCATTCGGATCGAAGCGGTTGCCGTCGTCGTTGATTCGAGAGGCGCCGACTCGGATCGTCACGTCCAGTAGGTCGCCGTAGCGGTCCGCGAAGTCCTCGTGCTTCTGGTTCGCGAGCGCGACCAGGGGGACGAGAAAGAGCAGCTTCCCCTCACCCTTCAGCGCGCGGTCCAGACCCGCGAGCTCGCCGACGAGCGTCTTCCCGGTCGCGGTGGCGCTCACGACGAGCTGGTCGCGGCCCTCGAAGAGGCCGTTGTCGACAGAGAGCGACTGCACCGGCAGGAGCGTGTCGAAGCGGTCCTCGACCCGCCGCTGCAATTCGGGGTGGAGATCGAGCGTCGACGTCTCGACGAGGTCGACCTCGTCGGTCGTCGCGCTGACCGTGTCGAACTTCGTGAGATCGGGATCGAGGCCGCCGGAGAGCAGATTCGAGATCCGATCGAGGTCCTGAGTTTCGAGGAGCAGCTCTTCGAGGCGGTCCTGGGCGGCGCCGGTGAGCCGGCCCGACGCGGAGAAGTCGAGTTCGCGCTCCAGTTCGCGCTTCGCGCAGTCGGGGCAGATGTACTCCCGGTCGGTCTTGACTGCCGTCTCCTCGGTGATGGGCGAGTAGCGCCCGTCGGAGGCGCAGTAGCGGCAGGTCCGGACGACCAGGGCGTCGAGCTGGTAGCCGTCGAGCATCTCCTGGAGCTCTTTTCGGCGCGCTTTCGAGGTCTGCTCGGAGATGCGGATGCGGGAGGCCCGACGCGCGATCTCGACGAACTGGCTCGGGTCCCGCGGCTCCTCGGTCGACCCGCGGACGACCCGGAACTTCGCGGGGCGCGGGCCGGCGCTCGTCTCCTTCAGTTCGAGCCGCGCGCGGAAGACCCGCTCGCCGTCGCGTTCGACGACTGCGAGGAAGTCGTCGCCGGACTCGTGGAGGAAGAGCGTGTCGACGGTCCCGACCTGTTGTGACACGGGTGGGGATAGGAGAACGAGGTATTTCAGCGGTTCGTCTGCCGACGAGGATCGACCGACCGCAGTCGCAGTTGCCGGAGTCGACGCGGCGAAGCGCGATTGGACTTAAGTCCCGCGCCCGACTAACGGTCGGTATGCGAGGCATCCGCATCGGGAGCGCGTTCGGGATTCCGATCAAGCTCGATCTCACCTTCCTGCTCGTTCTGCCCCTCTTCGCGTGGCTCATCGGAACCGACGTCGCCCAGCTGACCGGCGTCGTGAACGACCTGTTCGGATCGGCCATCGACGTCGGCCCGCTCACGGCGGGGTCGATGCAGTGGGTCCTCGGCGCGGCCGCGGCGCTCGGGCTGTTCGTCTGTGTCCTGCTCCACGAGTTCGGCCACTCGCTCGTCGCGATGCGGTACGGCTACCGCATCGACTCCATCACGCTGTGGCTGTTCGGCGGCGTCGCGAGCTTCGCGGAGATGCCCGAAGACTGGAAGCAGGAGCTCGCGATCGCGATCGCGGGGCCGATCGTCAGCGTCGCGCTCGGCGTCGTCTCCTACGTCGCGTTTCTGGTGCTCCCGTCGGCGCTCGACCCCGTGAAGTTCGTCGTCGGCTACCTCGCGCTGACGAACGTCGTCCTCGCGGTCTTCAATATGCTCCCGGGGTTCCCGATGGACGGGGGACGGGTGCTCCGCGCGCTCTTGGCGCGAAATCGACCGCACGCGCGGGCGACCCAGATCGCCGCCGAGGTCGGCAAGGTCTTCGCCTTCCTGCTCGGGCTGTTCGGCCTGTTCGCGAACCTCTTTCTGGTCGCGCTCGCCTTCTTCATCTACATCGGCGCCTCCTCGGAGGCCCAACAGACCGTGATGAAGGCCGCCTTCCAGGACGTCACCGTCCGCGACGTGATGACGCCGCGCGCAGACCTCGACATCGTGAGCGAGGACACGAGCGTCGCCGAGCTGCTCGAACGGATGTTCACCGAGCGGCACACCGGCTATCCGGTGATGGACGGCGACCGGCTCGTGGGGATGGTCACCCTCGACGACGCGCGGTCGGTGCGGGAGGTCGAGCGCGACGCCTACCGCGTCGACGACGTGATGTCCGCCGACGTGGCGGCGATCTCCCCCGACGCCGACGCGATGACGGCCATCGAGCAGATGCAACAGCACGACGTCGGGCGGCTCCCCGTCGTCGACGGCGACGGGCAGGTGGTCGGTCTCATCTCGCGCTCCGACCTGGTGACCGCGTTCAACATCATCCAGTCGCGCGGGACGCTCTCCTCTCTATCCCCGCGACAGGGGTCGAACCTCCCGAATCTGCGGTGAACGGGCGGCCGCGCTAGAGGGTCTCCTCGACAGCGTCGCCCCACTCCTCGGCGAGCGTCAGTTCGAGGTCGGCCTCCGCGCGGAGCCACTCGACGGCGTCGGTCACCGTGGCCTCGTCGTCGCCTGTGACTTTGAGCCGGGTGTGGCTGGCGTCGCGGTTCGGATAGCTCCCGACCCGGACGCCGAACCGCTCGGCGACCGCTCCCAGGACGGAGGCGAGCGCGCCCTCGGGCTCCGGCGAATAGAGCGTCTGCGTGGCGACCTCGCCCGCGAAATCTCCAGCGACGTTCTCGAAGACGGCGCGCATCTCCTCGGGGATCCCCGGGAGCACGTAGACGTCGTCGACGACGCAGCCGGGCGCGAGGCCCTCGGGGTTCGGGATCGGCGTCGCGCCCGCCGGCATCGACGCGTACCACTCGGCCCGGAGGTCGAAGTCGAGGTCGGGGTTCTCCTCGAAGATGCGCTCGATCGTCTCCCGGACGTCGGCCTCGGCGACGGGATCGACGATCAGATCGCGATCGAGACCGGCCGCGACGGCGTCCATCGTCACGTCGTCGGGCGTCCCGCCGAGGCCGCCGGTGACGAGCACGGCGTCGAAGCGCTCGCGCCACGAGCGGATCGTCTCCGCGAGGACTGGCTCGTCGTCGGGGACGACGACGATCCGTGCGACGTCGACGCCCCGCCCGGTGAGTTCGTCGGCGAGCCACGTCGCGTTCGTGTTCTCGATGTCGCCCGCGAGCAGTTCGTTGCCGACCGTGACGATTCCGGCGTCCATACACGGCCCGTCGGGCGGCGACCGTTTAAGCGCAACCCCACGCGGGTCGTCGTCTGCGGCGCTCGAACGACGGCGTGAAGCGGAAAGTCCATATTCCGCGCCTCGTAGTCACGACTATGGGATTGTTCGATAGCACTCGCGTGCTCGCCGGTATCGCACTCATAGTCGTCGGGACGCTCCTGTTCGTTCCCGGCATTCTTCCGAGTTCCGCGCAGATTTTCACCTACGCGCTGGTGCCTGCGGCCGCGCTCGTGACGATCGGCACGTGGCTCGTCGGGACGTCAGAAGGCTCGCCGGCGGTCTGAGCGCGGTTTACGAACAGAACTACTCAACTGATTTGGCAGATCGGTGATTGGATCGAAATCCGCGCTGCGAGGGGCTTCGTAAGCGCTGAAAAAGATCCGGAAAAATTCGGTTCGTCTACGACTCGTCGGGCGCCGTGGATTGACTCAGCGTAGCCGAATTTTCCCCGTTTTGGGACGTCCAGACCACACGGATCGTTTCGCCGTCCCAGTCTACGGTATTGTTGAATTCAGCGCTCGTTCCCGCTGAAACCGTACTACTTCCCGTTCTTGCACTCCAAGCCACGCTTTTTGCGCCCCCATTGAGCCCAGTCGTGTTCAGTAAGGCGGTGTCGATTGAATCACCCGTCTGATGGGTGATGGTGACGTTATTGTCCCCCTGAGTTTCGTAGTCGAAATTGAAACTCGCCTGCGGCGCCGTCTGCTGGACTTCCTGCCCGAGGTTCAGGACGAACGTACCGATAACGGCAGCCAGGATCACGGTGATCGCGACCATCAGGATCACCCCGATCACCGGCGACACCGCCGAATCATCCGTGAACAGTTGCTTGAGCTTCATCGGATTACGCTCCCGGAGCAGTGGACTGGCTCAGCGTGGCTGAGGTGTCGCCAGTCTCGGATTCCCAAACGACGCGGATAGTTTCGCCATTCCAGCTGTTAGTGGTGTTGAAGGTGTTTGAATCACCAGCGCTGATTTCAGTCGACCAGCTACCCTTCTCAGTGAGCGAGCTGCCGGAAGACGTCACGTTGATCTGGGAACTCTGTAGCGTGTCCCCAGTCTGGTGAGTCACGGTGACCTTTTCGTGGGTCGCCGATGTGTTGTAATCAAAACTGAAACTTGCCTGCGGAGCTGTGTTCTGAATACTCCCCCCGAGGTTCAGGACGAACGTACCGATAACGGCGGCCAGGATCACGGTAATCGCGACCATCAGGATCACCCCGATCACCGGCGACACCGCCGAATCGTCCGTGAACAGCTTTTTGAACTCCATACGCTCAGTCCACCCTACTCTGGGTTAAATCTAGTGCCTTAGTTATCAATACCGATAATCTTGATGGGCAGAATGAGACGGAACATCACGCCGCAAAGATCGAGACACGCCGGAGGGATCTCACACAAAGCCTTTGTCTCTCTGCTGTTTTCTTCATCTCGGACTGTCGACTGTACAGGATATTCGCGAACGCCCTCACCGCGTTCGGCCCCCGCACCGGCGCACGCAGAACCACAGTCGACGAAAGCGCCCAAACGGTCGAATCACGGATCCTGCCGCCCACCAACCCCGACGACTATGACACGATTCACCCCCCAACTCCGCGCGGTCGCGCTCGCGACGCTGATACTGCTGTCGGTCTTCGCCGGTAGCGTCACGTTCGCCGGCTCAACGGCCGCAGTGAGCGGGACCAGTACGAACACGGCACTTACGCCGACAACCGTCGACGAGGACACCCAAACAACGCACAATTTCAACTACTCATTCACCGGAATCAATACGAGTGGAAACACGACGCTCGTGGTCACTATCCCCAACGATTTCACGATCGACGGCCACAGCATCAAGATGAAAAACGAGAGTGGAGATATCCTAAACACAACCGATCAGGTCGGGAACGAACTGCGTGTCGTCGGTAACTCCTCGACTTCCACGGTATATCTCGCTGGCTCGGTTACGCTGACGAGCCCCAGCGTAGAATCCGACACCGACTACACTGTCGACTTCACTGGAACCGACGACGATGGAGACAGCCAGAGTACCTCTGAGACACTCACTGTCGAAGACGTCCCGCCGCTCCAGATCAGTTCGATACAGGCGTTCGACCCAACGACAGTGAACGGTTCAACGGAGAACACCCACCGATTCAACTACTCGTTCACTGGCGTCAACACGAGCGTCGCTACTAAGTTCGAGATGGACGTCCCGGACGAGTTTACGATCGAACAAGAGAACTTGGTTCTCCGGAATGCCAGCGGCGGCGAGGTGAACAGCAACCCTTCCCAGATGGGGAATTCGTTGACATTCAGAGAACAAGTGTCCACCGAAACCGCCTACCTAACCGGGAGCATAGACCTCACGAGTCCTGCGGTCCCGGAAGGAGAGGAGTCAACGCAGTACACTCTCTCAGTGAATGGGACTGACCCGAACGGGAAGTCCGCCCTAACCCAGGAAACACTAACCGTGGAGTTTGATGGCGGACAGCCCGGGACCCCGTCGTTCGAGAGCGCAATCCAGTACACCCAATCTGACGGAACGCCCGTGGTCGAAGTCGCGTTCTCCGAGGACGTGCAGAATTTCGCGTCGAACTACGCGCTCTACGTCGAGGGCGAGGGTCAACTAACGAACGGGAACGGAATCGTCAGCGTCAACGAAGCACAGGGCCGGGCCGTTATCGAACTCGACCAGACCTACAGTTCGGAGATGACCGTTCGGCTCCAGAGCGGGATCACCGACCCCGACGGGAACGCGCTGGACGATACCGGAAATCAGTCTGTCACCTTCGCGCCGACATCGGTCACCGCGGGTGGAGGTTCGAACACCGTGTTCAGGGGCGCGAACGTCTCCGTCGTCGCCTCGTCGACCGACACCGGGGTCACGATCCAAGGAACCGACAGCGACACGGACAACTACTTCTTCTCCGGGTCGACCGGGACCAACAGCCGGGTGTTCATCTTCCGTACGAGCGGACGCGCGCTCGGGAGTTACGAGGCCGATATCGACGGCGAGGGAGCCGCTTCGATTCAACTTCGCACCTTGAAACTCGAACTGAGCGTCGAGGATCAGAACGTGACGAACCTCGATACGATTTCGGGGACTGTCGGGGCTCGGCAGGGGAACCGCGAGATCCGCTTAGAACTCCTCAACGAAGACGGCGAACTCCCCGACGGCGTGAACGAGCGCGTGGAACGGCTCAGCGGCCAGGGCGAGTACGACTTCAGTTACAATCTGGAGCAGCTCGGCCTCGAAACGGGCGAGTACACCATCCGCGTCACGGACACGACTACGGGCATCACCGTCGAATCGGGCACCATCACCGTCCGCGAGGCCGGCGACGCCGAGGCGACGTTCACGACGAGTACCGTCTCTGAAGCGCGCGGGGACGTCGTCGCCATTCCGGTTCGACTGGAGAACACGCGAGAGGCGACGATCCGGATCGGGAACGAGGACGTCGGCTACGAGGCGAACGTGACCGTACGGGAGGGCGACGGGGACGAGCGCAACGGGCGCGTGACTATCTACTTCGACACGTACGCGGCCACCACCTACCCCACGGGTTCGTTCGAGAGCGAGAACGACCTGATCCGGATCAGCGACGGCGACGAGATCGTTCGCGGCGAGGTCTCGGTCGGCGTCTCGAACCTCCTCGACGCCGAGCTCTACCCGGTGGAGGCCTCCATCGACGGCCGTCTGACAGACGTGGCCCAGATCAACCTCCGGCCGCGCGAGACGATCGCGATCCGGTCCTGGACGGCGCCGCGGAACCGCTACGGCAACCTCGACGCGCCCGAGGACGTGCGCAGGGGGACCGACGAGGGGTGGGTCACTCGCGACTCGGAGATCGCCTTCGGCGACGCCGTCCTCTACGAGATCCGCGCGACGGGGCTCGAAGGCACGCTCGACGCCCGCGGCGAGGACACCGTCACCTCGGAGTTCTACGCCTTCGCGAACGGGAGCAAGGCCTCACCGGCCGCACAGTTCACCGTCGAACAGCAGGACCCCGGTCCGAACCGCGACCCGCTCGTCCTCCAGCTGAACGCGAGCAACTCCCGCGTGATCGCGGACTCGGAGAACGACACCTACTACGTCGTCACGCGGACCGGCGAGTTCGGCCCCTCGGGCGTCCGCGACGAGGACAACGACGGCGCGATCGACCCCGGTGAGAACGACTACGGCTCGATCGACGACGAAGACGACCTCCGGGCGTCCTTCACCGTCTTCGGCGACGACGAGAACGACCTCGACCTGACCGAGGGCGGCGACGACGAGGTCGTCGAGACGACGCTGTCGCTGACGCAGGCCGAACTCACGATGAACGAGCCGTTCAACGTCACCGCCGCGAGCGGCCAGGAGGTCTTCGGCGAGGCGACCGTCGCGCCCGGCACGGAACTGTCGGTCCGCGTCCGGAGCGCAGACGGCGTCCGCCCCGCGTTCCTGAAGACCGCCTCCACGACCGTCAATTCCGACGGGCAGTTCCTGGTGACGCTGTCGTTCAACGACACGGAGCCGGGAGACGGCTACACGATCACCGTCAGCGACACCGGGCCAGCGTCCGAACTGCAGGTCGACGGCACGGTCCAGGCGGTGATCCCGACCGCGACGACCGACACGCCCGAGGAGACGACGATCAGCACCACGACGACGACCACGGCGACGCCGACGGACACGACGTCGCCGCCGACCTCGGCGACGACCACGACGGAGATCCCGACGGTCCAGACCCCGACGACGACGCCCGGATTCGGGGCCGTTGCCGCCGTGGTCGCGCTGCTGGCCGCCGCGCTCCTGGCGCTCCGACGCGAGCGCGACGACTAGCGCAGTCGACCCACAGTAGCGTTTGCAAGTCTTCTCACTCGATCGCACACTATCGTGCGACCGGACGAGCAATCAGTTGCAACCGCTACCCTAGTCCTCGTCGCCGGTGCTGCGCGCCGGCCGACCGAGCCGTTCTTCGACCGCCGCGACCTTCCGTTCGGCGCCGTCGTCGCTCGTCCGCTTGTCGTCGATCTTCAGGACGGTGCTCACCCGGTCGGCGTCGACGGCGCGGTGGGCGGCCTCCGCGGCGGCGAAGAGCGTCCCGACGTCGTCGGCCTCGATCACGGTCCCCATCGGATTCGTCTCGTAGGCGACGTCGAAGTCCTCCAGGGCGTCGACCGCGGCCGCGACCTCCTCCGCCATACTCCCCTCGATCACCGGTGCGACGCTGAGCAGTGCGACGACAGTCATAGGTGAGGGATCGATCCCGGGGCGCAAAACGGTTGTGCGGGCCGCGTCGGCGAGCCGATCGATCGGACGCGGACGACGCGGGTCAGTCCTCGGACGTCACCTGTTCGGTGCCGGCATTGGACTCGGGCGCGTCCGGCCGTTCGCGACGGAGCGAGACGACGATCGTGGTCCCGTCGCCGCGCTCTTCCCGGCCGATCTCGCCGCCGAACGACTCGACGAGCCACCGGACCAGCCAGAGCCCCAGCCCGCTGCCGTGGGTGAGTTGGGTGATGTTCGTCTTGCCGGTGACGACGCCCCACTCCGTGTCGGCGATCCCGGGGCCGTCGTCGCTGAATCGGAGCCGGATCAGGTCGGCGTCGCCGCGCTCCGCGTCGATCCGGAGCCGGGGCGCGTCGCCGTCGTTGTGCTCGATGGCGTTCTCGATGAGTTCCTGGAACGCCCGCTTGAGGTCCGAGTTGGCGCGGACCCACAGCGGTTCGGGGACGTCGAGTTCCAGCGAGGCCTCGGGGTGGGACTCGCGGAACGACGCGACGGTCTCCCGGAGGTGCGCGGCGGCGTCGACGGCGGCCGTCTCGTCGCCGCGCTGGCCGATTACCCGCTCGATCTCCTTGGCCTTCTCGCTCAGCGAGGCGATGTCCTGGGCGTTGCGTTCGAGCGTGGTGGCGTGATCGAAGAGCCGCTCGTCTTCGATGGTCTCCCGCAACTGCTGGGCCAACGCCAGCACGACGTTGATGTCGTTGCGGAGGTTGTGCCGGAGGACGCGGTGCATCACCTGCAGGTACCGTTCCCGCTCCTTCTGATCGGTGATGTCGGTGTAGACCGCGAAGGCGGACATCCCCTCTTCCCGGGGGTACGGAATGATTCGGAGGAGGAAGTCGCGATAGCCGCTCTCGGCCTCCCGCTGGACCTCGACGCGCGTCTGCTCGCCGTCCATCGCCTGCGCGTCGAGCGACAGCGCGTCCTCGCGCTCGTGGTCCGGGACGATGTAGTCGTTGAGGTTCCGGCCCCGGACGCTCTCGCTCTCGTGGCCGAAGACGTCCGTGAACGCCGGATTGAGATACTGCACGATCGGGTCGCCGTCGCGGAACGCCACCTCGACGACCGGGTCCGGGAGGTTCTCGAACAGCTCCCGGAAGCGCTTGCGCTCGGCCGCGAGGTCGGTCCGCGTCGCCGCGAGCTCGGAGATGTCGGTCACGACGCCGGCCGTGGTGACGGCGTCGCCGTCCGGGTCGGTCCGCGAGAGTTCGAGTTCGACGGGCTGGACGCCGTCGTCGGTCCGGATGTCGACTTCGAGGGTCGCGGTCGTCCGCTCGGAGGCGGTGTCGCCGAAGTCGAGTTCGCGGTACGTCTCGGCGTCCGCGTCGGCGAGCAGATCCGGGAGTCGCTCTCCGACGAGCGCATCGGCGTCGCGGCCGACGTAGGACGCGAAGGGGCCGGTCACGAAGGTGAAGCGGTCCTCGTCGTCGAGGAGGAAGCCCATCTCGTCGACGTGCGCGACGATCCGCTGGAGCTGTCGCATCTCGCTCTCCCGTTCGAGGCGGTCGAACGCGCCGGTCGCGACGAGCGCCAGCAGCTCCACGAGCGCGACGTCGTCCTCGTCGAACGCGTCGGTTTCGAGCGCGCCGACCCCGAGGACCCCGTGGTCGTCGAGCGGGACGAACATCGCCGACTCGATCGTGTCGTAGTCGAATTCGGGATGCTCGCTCACGTCCGAGACGAGCTTGGGCGTGCCCGACTGGAACGCCTCCCCGGGGAGCCCCTCGTCGTCGTCGTAGACCGGCAGGTCGTCGACGTACTCGCTGGCCTGTGGCGAGATCTTGGCCGCCGGGAGGGTCCCGGCGTCGGGGTCGTGGAGTCGAACGGAGTTGAGCCCGTAGCCGAAGACGGCGTCGGTCCCCTCGACGATCGCGTCGAGGAGGTCCTCGACCGTGCCGGCGCGGATCAGCTGCTGGGCGGCCCGGAGCAGCCGACCGAGCGTCTGTTCGCGCTCCTTCCGCTCGGTGATCTCCTGGGCGGCCCCGCGGACCCGCACCACCTCGCCGTCCTCGACGACGGGGATCCCCTGCACGCGGAGCCACCGGAGTTGGTTCTCCGACTTCCAGAAGCGAAGCTCCACGTCGAAGGACGCCGCGGCGGTCGTCGCCTCCTCGACCGCGTTCTCGATGATCGGCCGGTCGTCCTCGTGGTAGACGTCGAGGGCCTCGTCGAGGGGTGGCTCCTCGTCGGCCTCGACGCCCAGGAGCTCGAAGAGGTAGTCCGTCCAGAACACCTCCTCGCCGTCGGTGGAGATCTCCCAGCCGCCGACGTCCGCGATCCGCTCGGTCTGCTCCAGGAGGTCGTGGAGGCGTTCGACTTCCCGCTCGCGTTCCTTCCGGGCGGTGACGTCGGTGAAGTACACCGAGATGCCGTCGGGGTCGGGGTAGGCCCGGACCTCGAACCAGACGTCGAGCGGGGGGTAGTACTCCTCGAAGGAGACGGACTCCTGTTCTTCGAGGGCGCGGCGGTACTCCTGATAAAACGTGGTGTCGACCGCTTCCGGGATCTCGTCCCAGAGGTGGCGGCCGATCAGTTCCGCGTCGTCGTAGTCGGCCTCCATCGCCTTCCTGAGGACGTCCGCACCCGCCTCGTTGACGTAGGTGACGCGCCAGTCGTCGTCGAGCGCGAAGAACGCGTCGTCGACGCGCTCTAGGGTCTGTTCCATCTGCGATTGGCTCCGTTCGAGGTCGCTCCGGTACCGCCGCTCTTCGAGCCCCCGGCGGAGCCACTGGGCCATAATGTCGATCAGGGTCCGCTCCGCCTCGGAGAACGGCTCCGTGCGCGGGGACTCGTCGGCGAAACAGAGCGTCCCGTAGAGCTCGCCGTCGACGACGATCTCGTCGCCGAGGTAGCACTCGAAGCCGACGTCCTGATAGACGGGCGAGTCGGGGATCTCCTCGGCGGCGTTCGCGATGCCGAAGGGCGACTCCGAGTCGACCGTAAAGCGGCAGTAGGTGTTCGCCAGTTCGGTCTTGAGGCCGGGGCGGACGAGCTCGTGGTCGGCCTGGGCGTGGACGATCTCGAACTCGCCCGTGGCCTCGTCGATCCGCGAGAGGTACGCGATGTCGAGCCCGAGGCGGTCCCGCCCGAGTTCGAGCAGGCGCTCTACCTGCTCGTCGAAGGCGAGGTCGGGGTCGGCGGTGATCTCGTTGAGGCGCTGGAGGGTCTCCCGGCTCTCGCGGAGCGCGGCCTCCCGCTCTTTGCGTGCGGTGATGTCGCGTACGAACGCCAGCACGCGCTCGGCGCCGCCGATCTCGACCGGCTCGTGCTGGACCTCCACCCACTGGCCGCCGCCGTCGTCGTCGCTCCGGACCAGCCACTCGGCGGTGTGGCCGCCCGTCTCGGACGCGGACGCGATCAGTTCGCGGGCCTCCGCTTCGGCGTAGCCGCCGCGGTCGACGAGGACGTCCACGTACGTGAGCGTCGCCTCGCGGTCGGGGTCGTAGTCGAGCATCCGGAAGAAGCGGTCGTTGGCCTCCAGGATGGTCCCGGCGGCGTCGTGGACGACGATCCCGTCCGTGGCCGCCTCGAAGATCCGTTCGTACTTTCCCCGGTCGCGCGTCTGGGTCGCGATCGAACGGATGCGGTTGACCGCGACCGGTCCGTTGATCCGTCCGTCTGTGAGCGTGACGACGTCGGTGGCGGCGCCGGAGACCGTCCCGGCCGCGTCGGCGTCGGTCGCGAGGAGGATCGGCACCTCGGGCCGGACCTCGCGCAGTTCCGCGAGCACTTCGACGCCGTCGATCGCCGGCGGGCTGTGCCGACAGACGACGCAGTCGACGTGTTCGCTGGCGAGTCGCTCGCGGGCGGGGTCGAGCCCGGAGACGGTGTCGATCGAGATGTCCCCCTCGATCGCCGGGGCGAGCTGGGAAGCGATATCCAGGGTGTCTCCCGCGGGCGGGTCGACCACCAGGACGCGAATCCCGAGCTCGGGAGATCCGCTGGCGTTCATCTACCGTAAACTGACAAGAAGAGCTCATAAGCGTTCTGGGCCGGAGTCGTCGTGCGATTCGATAGCGGTCGTCGAAATGGGCTCGATCAGCCGGTCGGTCGCTCGTCCGGCGAGCCGGCGTCGTCCGGGTGATCCGGACGCTGTGAGCGTCCGTCGACGGGCTTCGGCGACGCGGTGGCCTCGGCGGTCGCGTCCTCGTCGAGCAGCCGCGGGAGCGCCGTGTTGGCGAAGGTCAGACCGACGACGAGGAGCATCGGTGCGAGGAAGAGCCCGTAGAAGCCCAGGACGACCGGTCCGAGGGTGTAGGCCAGCATCAGGAGGCCGACGTGGGTCTGCTCGCCGCTGAGGAGCGGCCGGAGGACGAGGTCGGGGATGGTGTCGACGACGACGACCGCGACGACGAAAAAGCCCGCCACGTAGACGAGGTTCGTCGGGTCGCCCGAGAGCGCGATCCGGAGCGCGGTGGCGAGGGTCAGCGGGACGTAGACGATCTTCATCCCGACGACTGGGATCAGGCTCGCGATCCCGGTGAGCGCGCCGGCGAGCGCGGGGTAGGGGATCTCCGCGCCCGCGGGCACGAAGACGTTGTAGGCGCTGAACGAGCCGATCGCGATCAGCGCGATGGCGAGGACGTTCAGCAGATTGCCGAAGAGCACCTTCTCCAGTTCCCGGTCGACGGCTTCGAGGTACTCCCGGATGATGGCGCCGTCGTCGAACTGGAGGAGCCAGTCGCTGATCCGGTGGCCGTCCACCAGGAGGTAGTAGGTGACGATGGTGAGGACGAAGAGGTTCAAGAAGAAGTCCGAGATCAGCGTCGTCAGGAAGGTCGCGTGCTCGGTGGCGAAGTCGATGAAGGGCGCGAGATCGCCCGACTGGTACGCGTCGTAGAGCCCCTGGACGGTGAACTCGGGGATGTCGTCGACGCCCGCGAACCACTCGAAGTTCTGGCTCGCGACGTCGATGAGGGCGTACTGGTCGATGAAGGCCCGCGCCTCGACGACCAGGAGGATCGTCGCGTAGCTGATGAGCAAGATCAGGGGAATGGCCAGGGAGGCCATCACGATGGCCGAGCGGACGTTCGCGGGCAGCCGGAAGCGGCGGAGGGCGTGGTGGTAGCGGCGGGTCGAGTAGTACAGGAACACCGAGATCGTCAGCGGCGCGATGAACTGGTACGCCAGCGCGCCGATGACGACGGTGACGAGGATACCGAAGAGGGCGACGACGAAGCGGTTCCCGTTCATACGATCGCACGTTCCCCGTATCGCTACTAAAACGTAAGCATATCACTGAGATACTACGTCCGTTCGGCGACAGATGTCGACACCCGCCGAACGCGCCAGTCCGGAGGAGAGCGGCCCGATTCGGCCGAACGTTAATTTTGGTGTGTAACGACATATCACACAATGGGGTCGTTCCGGCGGGCCAACGAAGAGCGGGTCAACGCCTTCCGGGTCGACGACCGGTACGTGTTCAAACACTACTTCGAGCAGGAGGCGGTGTTCGATCGGCTGCGACGGTACTACAACAATCACCAGTACCGCTTCGAGGTGCCGCCCGGGGAGTTCGACACGCTGCGGTCGTTCCTCTCGAACCACGGCTACGCCCTCGTGGTCGTCGAGGTTCCCGGGGAGTTCGTGGTCACGGTCAGGAAGTACACCGAACACCCGGAGAACATCTTCAAGGAGTCGGTGATGCAGCGGAGCGTCCCCGACTACAACTGCTTCCTGATGACCGACCGGGAGGCCGTCGAAGCGGCGGTCCGGGACGGCGCGAGGCGGCTCGACGAGACCGACATCGAGAATCCGTTTTGAGGATATCAGCCCCGCGAATGCCAAATTCAGTCTAATCGAAGCAGTCGTACGCGGGGCGAGCCGGGCGGGACCTTCGGTCCCGCTGGAAGCCGGCGCGTGGCGCCGGCGACGAAGCGAGCCCAGCGCTCCTTTTTGATCCAGATTTTTGCGCCGAGCGGTTCGCGAAGCGAACCCGAGGCGGAAAAAGGTGGGAGCGAAGTACGCTGGCGGGATTGTGAACCACGGTCGTTACGCTCACGTCGTTCGCTCCACTCCCTGATTCAAATCCCACCGTACCGCACACACTGAATTCGACGTCGCGAGCGACGCGCTACGCGGTCGCTCGTCGGGTAGAATTCAGAGAAGTGCGCTGGCTGGGATTTGAACCCAGGTTGTGACCATGGCAAGGTCACGTGATACCACTACACTACCAGCGCGTGCTGCGTTCGTCTGCATCTCAAGCGAGGTGAGATTGATAGATAAGACTTGCGAATCGGAGGGAAATCGGGCGATGGCGTGGGGTCGAATACCACGGGACGTGGGGCCACGAAACGGCCGTCAACGCGGGTGAGACGGCCTCACACGCCCCGCGGGCTTTCGCTACTCTTTTAGGCTCCCCTCCGGTATCGCTGGTACAGTCTAGACGTGACGCTGAAGGGACCGGTATGACGCTGACGGTACTCGTGCCGTCCTCGCTGGTCCGGGAAGCCGAGGACAAACGCGAGGCGACTCGCAAACTCGGCTACGTCGCCCGCGCGGCGACGGTGTTCCGGGCCGACCGCCTGGACGTCTTCCCCGACGGGGAGGGCGAACGGCGGTTCGGGGGCGAGTTCGTCGAAACGGTGCTGCGATACGCCGCCACGCCACCACATCTCCGAAAGGACCTGTGGGGGCGACGCGACGAACTCGAGTACGCCGGCGTGCTGCCGCCCCTCCGCGTCCCGTCTACGACCGGCTCCGAATCAGACGGTTCGGGGTCGTTAACACAGGGAATCGTGACCGAGGTCGGACCTGACGGCCGCGTCCGGGTCAATTGCGAACTGCAACACCCGATCTCGCTCCACGCGCCTCCGGAAATGGAGGTGCGGGAGGGAGAGCGCGTCGCCATCAGGATCTCTTCGCGAGAACCGGTCCGTGCGCGGATCGTCGACGAGCCCCTTCCGGGCTTCGACGTGTCCCGTACGGACCTCGAGGAAGCGCTCGGCCGCCCCGACGCGGGCGTCGCCATCGCGACGTCTCGCTTCGGGGAGGCGCTGACCACGACGTGGCTGCCGCAGCTCGCCTCGCGCATCGAGCGCGAGGGCGCGACGGTCGCGTTCGGGTCGCCCGGCCGTGGGCTTCCGGAGATCCTCGGGGTCGACGTCGAAGTCGACGCCGAGGGTCCGGTCGAACCCGCAGACGGTCCGGGGTTCGACCTCTGGCTGAATACGATTCCGCGACAGGGCAGCGAGACCGTGCGAACCGAAGAAGCGATGTTCGCCTCGCTCGCGTCCCTGACACTCACGGAGTGATCATATGCCACAACCAAGCAGACCACGAAAAGGTTCGATGGGCTTCAGCCCGCGCAAGCGTGCGGCCAAGGAAGTCCCACGTATCCGGTCGTGGCCCGACGACGAGGGCGCGCCCGGACTCCAGGGCTTCGCCGGCTACAAGGCCGGGATGACCCAGGTGATGATGGTCAACGACGAGGCCAACTCCCCCCGCGAAGGGATGGAAGAGGCCGTCCCGGTGACCGTCGTCGAGACGCCGCCGATGCGCGCCGTCGCCCTTCGAGCCTACGAAGACACGCCGTACGGTGCAAAGCCCCTGACGGAAGTGTGGGCCGGTGAGTTCGACGAGGACCTCGACCGCGTCCTCGACCTCCCGAACGAGGACACCTTCGAGTCCGACGCCGACGACCTCCGGTCCGCCGTCGAGGCGGGCGACGTCGACGACGTCCGGCTCATCACCCACACCGTCCCCGCGGGAATGCAGAACGTCCCCAAGAAGAAGCCCGACGTGATGGAGACCCGCGTGGGCGGCGGCTCGGTCGACGAGCGCGTCGACTTCGCGCTCGAGCTCCTCGAAGACGGCGGCGAACACGAGATGTCGGACGTCTTCCGTTCCGGCGAGTACCTCGACGTCGCCGGCGTCACGAAGGGCAAGGGCACCCAGGGCCCCGTCAAGCGCTGGGGCGTCCAGAAGCGGAAGGGCAAGCACGCCCGCCAGGGCTGGCGGCGCCGGATCGGCAACCTCGGCCCGTGGAATCCCTCGCGCGTGCGTTCGACCGTCCCCCAGCAGGGCCAGACGGGCTACCACCAGCGGACCGAACTGAACAAGCGCCTCATCGACATCGGTGAGGGCGACGAACCGAGCGTCGACGGCGGCTTCGTCGGCTACGGCGAGGTCGACGGACCGTACGCGCTGGTCAAGGGCTCGCTCCCGGGCCCCGACAAGCGCCTCCTGCGGTTCCGACCGGCCGTCCGACCGAAGGACCAGCCGCGCCTCGACCCCGAGGTGCGCTACGTCTCGACCGAATCGAACCAGGGCTAAACAATGCAGGCAACAATTCGCGACCTGAACGGCGACGACGCCGGCACGCTCGACCTCCCCGAGGTCTTCGAGACCCCGTACCGTCCGGACCTCATCGAGCGCGCCGTCGTCGCCGCGCAGGCGAACCGAAAACAGGCGTACGGTGCCGACCCCTACGCGGGGCTCCGAACTCCCGCCGAATCGTTCGGCAGCGGCCGCGGGATGGCGCACGTGCCCCGCGAGAACGGGCGCGCGCGGCGCGTCCCGCACACGGTCAAAGGTCGTAAGGCGCACCCGCCGAAGGCAGAGAAAGACCAGGGCAAGGACATCAACGACAAGGAGCGGAAGCTCGCCGTCCGATCGGCGATCGCCGCCACCGCGGACGAAGAGATCGTCCGCGAGCGCGGTCACGCGTTCGACGACGGCGTCGAACTCCCGCTCGTCGTCTCCGACGACTTCGAGGATCTGGTGAAGACCCGCGAGGTCGTCGACCTCCTGGAGGCGCTCGGCGTCCACGCGGACATCGAGCGCTCCGACGAGAACAAGAAGGTGAAGGCGGGTCGCGGCAAGACCCGGGGTCGGAAGTACACCCGGCCGAAGTCGATCCTCTTCGTCACGAGCGACGAGCCCTCGAAGGCGGCGCGGAACCTCGCCGGCGCCGACGTGGTCACCGCCGACAACGTCAGCGCCGAGGACCTCGCGCCCGGCACGCAGGCGGGCCGACTGACGCTCTTCACCGAGAGCGCGATCGAGGAGGTGGCCGACCGATGAGCTCGCTCATCGACCACCCGCTCGTCACCGAGAAGGCGATGGACGAGATGGACTTCGACAACAAGCTCCAGTTCATCGTCGATCTCGACGCCGAAAAGCCCGAGATCGTCGAGGAGATCGAGTCGCGCTACGACGTGTCGGTCACGAAGGTCAACACGCAGGTGACGCCGCGCGGCCGGAAGAAGGCGACCGTACAGCTGAGCGAAGACGACGACGCACAGGAAGTCGCCTCGCGAATCGGGGTGTTCTGAGAATGGGACGACGAATTCAGGGCCAGCGTCGCGGTCGCGGGACGCCCACCTTCCGGGCGCCCTCGCACCGCTACAAGGCCGAACTCTCGCACAAGAAGGCCGAATCGGACGACACCGTCTCCGGGACGGTCGTCGACATCGAACACGACCCCGCCCGCAGCGCGCCGGTCGTCGCCGTCGAGTTCGAGGACGGGGACCAGCGCCTCATCCTCGCGCCCGAGGGCGTCGCCGTCGGCGACACGATCCAGGTCGGCGTGAGCGCGGAGATCAAACCCGGGAACACGCTCCCGCTGGCGGAGATCCCCGAGGGGGTCCCCGTCTGTAACGTCGAGCGCCAGCCCGGCGACGGCGGGAAGTTCGCCCGCGCGTCCGGGACGAGCGCCCAGCTGCTCACACACGACCGCAAGGTCGCGGTCGTCCAGCTCCCCTCCGGGGAGGTAAAGCGGCTGAACCCGCAGTGCCGCGCCACCGTCGGCGTCGTCGCCGGCGGCGGTCGGACGGAAAAGCCGTTCGTGAAGGCGGGCAAGAAGCACCACAAGATGAAAGCGCGCGGCATCAAGTGGCCGCGCGTCCGCGGGGTCGCGATGAACGCCGTCGACCACCCGTTCGGTGGCGGCGGCCGCCAGCACCCCGGACAGCCGAAGTCCGTCTCGCGGGACGCCCCGCCGGGACGGAAGGTCGGTGACATCGCCTCGAAGCGGACCGGCCGAGGCGGCAAAGGAGGCAAGGACAACTAATGAGTTCGGAATACCGCACCGGCCGCGAGGGTGAGTTCACCTACCGCGGCCACACGCTCGACGAGCTGCAGGAGATGTCGCTCGAAGAGGTCGCGGAATTGCTCCCCGCTCGACAGCGGCGAACCATCGAACGAGGACTCTCCGTCCAGCAGGAGAAACTGCTGGAGGAGGCCCGCGAGGCCGGCGTCCAGGAGACGGCCAACGACCCGATCCGGACGCACCTCCGCGACATGCCCGTCCTCCCCGAGTTCGTCGAGAAGACGTTCGAGGTGTACACCGGGCAGTCCTTCGAGCGCGTCCGCGTCGAGCCCGAGATGATCGGACACTACCTGGGCGAGTTCCAGCTGACCCGGACGTCGGTCGAACACGGGCAGGCCGGCATCGGCGCGACCCGGTCCTCGAAGTTCGTGCCGCTCAAATAAACCATGGGTATCAACTACAGCGTCGAGGCCGACCCGGAGACCACCGCCAAGGGGATGCTCCGCGAGCGGCCCATCAGCCTGAAGCACAGCAAGGCCATCGCCCGCGAGATCAAAGGGATGACCGTCGAAGACGCCGAGGACTACCTCGAAGACGTCGTCGACGAGAAGCAGTCGGTCCCGTTCCGCCAGCACAACTCCGGCGTCGGACACCGCTCCGACATCGACGGCTGGGACGCGGGCCGCTACCCCGAGAAGGCCTCGAAGGCGTTCCTCGAACTCCTGCACAACGTCGCGTCGAACGCGGACGAGCAGGGGTTCGACGGCCGCTCGATGGTCATCAAGCACGTCGCGCCCCACAAGGTCGGCGAGCGCCAGGGCCGCAAGCCCCGCGCGTTCGGCAGCGCCGACCCGTGGAACACCGTCGAGTGCGACGTCGAACTCATCATCGAGGAACCCGAGGAGGTCGAAGCCTAATGGCCGACGAACACCAGTTCATCGAGGACGGACTGCAGCGCTCGCAGATCGACGAGTTCTTCGCCGACGAGCTCGGTCGCGCCGGCTACGGCGGGATGGACGTCGCGAAGACCCCGATGGGGACCCAGATCGTCCTGAAGGCCGAAAAGCCCGGTATGGTCATCGGCAAGGGCGGCAAGAACATCCGCAAGGTAACCCGCGAACTCGAAGAGCGGTTCGACCTCGACGACCCCCAGATCGACGTCCAGGAGGTCGACGAGCCCGACCTGAACGCCCGCATCGTCGCGGACCGCCTCGCCAACGCCTTAGAGCGCGGCTGGTACTTCCGCAAGGCCGGCCACACCACGATCGACCGCATTATGGAATCCGGCGCCCTCGGCGCCGAGATCGTCCTGAGCGGCAAGGTCACGGGCGCCCGCTCGCGCGTAGAGAAGTTCAACCGCGGCTACATCAAGCACAACGGCGAGCCCGCCCAGGAGATCGTCGACGAGGGTCAGGGCGTCGCCGTGATGAAGCTCGGCACGATCGGCGTGACCGTGAAGATCATCCCGCCGGGCGCAGAGTTGCCCGACGACTTCGAGATCCACGAGGACGTCGACGTCGAGCCCGTCGAGCAGGTCGCCGAGAGCGAGGGCGTCGAGGCCCTCCTCGAAGAGGAACCCGAGGAGGTCCCCGAGGTCGGCGAGGCCGACGAGGACGTCGAGATCCCCGACGAGGAGCCCGAAGAGGTCATCGACGAGGAAGTCGTCGAGGAGGTCATCGACGAGACCGAGGCCGAAGATGACGAGGACGTCGAGGTCCCGACCGAATCGGACGTCGAGGAGGAACTCGACGAACTCGACGAGGACGTCGAGGCCGAGGCCGAGGAGCTCCTCGACGAGATGGAAGAGGCCGACGAGGCCGACGCCGACGAGGAGGCTGACGAATAATGGCGATCCTCTACACCGAAGAGATCCGCGATATGACGCCCGCCGAGCGCGAAGCCGAGCTCGAAGAGCTCGAGACGGAGCTGCTCAACACGCGGGCCGTCCAGGCCGCCGGCGGGGCCCCGGAGAACCCGGGCCGCGTCAACGAGCTGAAGAAGACGATCGCGCGGATCAAGACGATCCAGCAGGAAGAAGGCGACCTCGACGACGAGTAAGATCCCAATGGCACTGACACCCGAGACGCTGACGCGACACGAGCTCAACGGCCTTCGCGTGGCCGTCGTCGACGCGCCCAACCCCGACCTCGTCGGGATCTGCGGCCGCGTCGTCGTCGAGACGATGCAGACCCTGCACGTCGACGTCAGCGACTGCGACGCCGATGCCGAGGCCGCCGAGAGCGCGGCCGCGGCGTCGGCCCGGGTGAAGCAGGTGCCCAAGCAGGGCTCGACCCTGGAGTTCGAGCTTCCCGCGTCCGACGCCGCCTCGGACGACCCGTCCGGAGGGGGCGACGCGCGGGGACGCGGAAGCGACGAACACGAACGCGGAGACGAACGCGAACGCACAGATGAAGCCGCCGACGCCGCGAAGGCGTCGGGGACCGCGTCCGAACTTCGGTCGGATACTGCCGGCGGATTCGATGCCGGTCAGTCTGGCCGTTGCGAGGGCGCGGCCTACGTTACGGTGGATGGCACACGTCTGCTCTCACGACCCGCCTTGCGGACCGAGAAGGCAGGTGACACACTATGGCGATAGGACTGAACGTAGAAGCACCGGAGGAGGCCTGCTCCGACGAGAACTGTCCGTTCCACGGGACACTTTCCGTGCGCGGACAGACGCTCGAGGGCACGGTCGCCTCCACCGACATGGAGAAAACCGTCATCGTGGAGCGTGAATACGACGTTCACGTTCCCAAGTACGACCGCTACATGAAGCGGCGTAGTCGCATTCCGGCTCACGCACCCCCGTGCGTCGAGCTCGAGGAGGGCGACACGGTGCGCATCGCAGAGACCCGACCGCTGTCGAAGACCAAGGCTCACGTCGTGGTCGAGACCCTCGGAGGTGAGGAGTGATGGAGGCGCTGAAAGCCGACGTCACGAAAGGCCTCGAACGGGGCTCGCTCATCACGTGCGCGGACAACACCGGCGCACGCGAGCTGAAGGTCATCAGCGTGAAGGGCTACTCAGGAACAAAGAACCGACACCCCAAGGCGGGCATCGGCGACCAGGTCACCGTCTCGGTGACCAAGGGGACGCCCGAGATGCGCCGCCAGGTGCTCGAGGCCGTCATCGTCCGCCAGCGGAAGCCGATCCGCCGGCCGGACGGGACGCGCGTGAAGTTCGAGGACAACGCCGCCGTCATCATCGACGAGATGGAGGAGCCTCGCGGGACCGAGATCAAGGGTCCCATCGCGCGCGAAGTGGCAGAGCGCTTCGGGAGCATCGCCTCGACGGCGACGATGATCGTTTGAGGTGAGCACAGCATGACAAAGCAACCACGCAAACAGCGAACACGGACGCAGAACGCGCCCCTACACGAGCGGCAGGACCAGGTCCGCTCGACGCTGGCCGACGACCTCCGCGAGGAGTACGGCCAGCGCAACGTTCGCGTCAACGCGGGCGATACCGTCGAGGTGCTCCGCGGCGACTACGCCGGCACGGAAGGCGAAGTCGTCGAGGTGGACCTCCGGGAGATGGCCGTCTACGTCGAGGACGTGACGGTCGAGAAGGCCGACGGCGAGGAAGTGCCTCGTCCGCTCGACGCCTCGAACCTCCGCGTGACCGAACTGGACCTGGAAGATGACCGCCGCGAGGCGCGACTCACGGAGGACAACGAATGACGCGACACCAGAAGCGACTGTCGGCACCGAACGCCTGGCCGGTCGAGCGGAAGACCCAGACGTTCACGGTCAAGGCCGGCGCGGGTCCGCACGGCGAGGCGGGGGTTCCCCTGCTCGTCATCCTGCGGGACGTGCTCGGCTACGCCGACTCGAGGAAGGAGGCGCGCTACGCGCTGAATCAGGGCACGGTCCTGATCAACGGCGACGCCGTCTCCGACGAGGAGCGCCCGGTGGGGATGTTCGACATCCTCGCGTTCACCGAGCGCGAAGAGTACTACCGGGTCTTCCCCGACGAGGGCGGTCGGCTCGCGCTGACGCCGATCGACGCCGACGCGGCGGGCAGCCGCCTCGGCAAGATCGTGAGCAAGCAGGAGGTCGCGGGCGGCGCGACCCAGCTGACGCTCCACGACGGCTCGAACGTCCGCGTCGACGACGCCGGCGAGTACAGCACGAAGGACTCGCTCGTCGTCGGCAACGAGGACAAGGAGATCGTCGCGCACTTCCCCTACGAGGAGGGCGCGCTGGTCACCGCGGTCGACGGGACCCACTCCGGCGAGATCGGCACGGTCGAGGAGATCACCGTCACCGCCGGCAGCGGCGACAACACCGTCATCGTCGACGGCGGCGACGCGACCTTCGAGACGATCGAGGACTACGTCGTCGTGATCGACGAGAACTTCGTCGAGGACGACGAGGCCGAGTCGGCAGACGAACCGGACGAATCGGACGACGTCGAGGACGACGAAGCCGACGCCGGAGGTGACGACGAATGAGCAGTGAAGCCGACAGCGAAGCCGGATTCCACGAGATGCGCGAACCGCGCATCGAGAAGGTAGTCGTCCACATGGGCGTCGGCGAGGGCGGTCGCGAGCTCGCGAACGCCGAGGAGATCCTCGAAGAGATCGCCGGCCAGGAGGCCGTCCGCACGACGGCCACGCGCGCCGCGACGCAGTTCGGCGCCCGCACCGGCGACCCGGTCGGCGCGAAGGTCACCCTCCGCGGCGACCGCGCCCACGACTTCCTGGAGACGGCGCTTCCGATCGCGGACGTCAGCGGGCGGCAGTTCGACGACACCGGCAACTTCAGTTTCGGCGTCGAGGAACACACCGAGTTCCCGTCCCAGGAGTACGACCCCCAGATCGGGATCTACGGGCTGGACGTGACGGTCAACCTCGTCCGTCCGGGCTACCGCGTCTCGAAGCGCGACAAGGCGTCGCGCTCGATTCCGGAGTCGCACCGCCTGACGCCCGAGGACGCCATCGCGTTCCTCGAAGACGCCTTCGACGTGGAGGTCACCAAATGAGCGAATCAGAGACAGAACAGACGGGCGAGCACGCGAGTCGGCGCACGGGACAGACCCACGAGTGCCGCCGCTGCGGCCGCAATCAGGGTCTCGTCGGCAAGTACGAGATCTACCTGTGCCGCCAGTGCTTCCGCGAGGTCGCCCGCGATATGGGATTCAAGAAGTACCGATAACTATGGCAGGAAACGATCCACTGGCCGACGCGCTCGCCGGCGTCGACAACGCCGAGAGCGTGGGCCACCTGTCGCACGAGATACAGCCCGCCTCGAACGTCATCGGCTCCGTCCTCGAGGTCTTCTACGACCGCGGGTACATCGACGGCTTCGAGTTCGTCGACGACGGCAAGGCCGGCCTGTTCGAGGTCGAACTGAACGGCGCGATCAACGAATGTGGCGCCGTCAAGCCCCGCTACTCGGCGGGCGCAGACGAGTTCGAGAAGTGGGAGAAGCGATACCTCCCCGCCCGCGACTACGGGACGCTCATCGTCACGACGAGCCACGGCGTGATGAGCCACTACGACGCCCGCGATCAGGGCATCGGTGGCCAAGTAATCGCCTACGTGTACTGAGACAATGACCAGAGTAGAAATCGAAATTCCGGACGAGGTCTCCGCCGAGGTGTCCAATCTCGATCTGACGGTCGAGGGGCCGAACGGGAGCGTCACGCGGACGCTCTGGTACCCCTCCGTCAGCGTCAGCGTCGAGGACGGCCACGTCGTCATCGCCTCCGAGGAGGCGGACGCCAAGACGAACGCGACCGTCGGGACCTTCGAGAGCCACGTGTCGAATATGATCCACGGGGTCACCGAAGGCTGGGAGTACGAGATGGAAGTCTACTACGCCCACTTCCCGATGCAGGTCAACGTCGAGGGCGACGAGGTCGTCATCGAGAACTTCCTCGGCGAGCGCGCCGAGCGACGGACGCCCATCCGCGGAGACACGGAGGTACAGGTCGACGGCGAGACGGTCACCCTGACGGGCCCCTCGAAAGAGGACGTCGGGCAGACCGCCGCCGACATCGAACAGCTCACTCGCGTGAACGACAAGGACACGCGCGTCTTCCAGGACGGCGTCTACATCACGCAGAAACCCCAGACCGGAGGTGCCTAAGCGATGGCAGAAGACGAAGACGTCGACGCTGAATCCGAGACCGAAGACGCGATCGAGTCGCTCGAAGACATCAGCGGCGTCGGCCCCTCGAAGGCGGACGCGCTGCGCGAGGCCGGCTACGAGACGGTCGACGACGTGAAGGCGGCCAGCCAGTCCGAACTCGCCGACGTCGACGGCGTCGGCAACGCGCTCGCGGCCCGCATCAAGGCGGACGTGGGCGGACTCGAAGTCTCCGAGGAGACCGAGGCCGAAGTCGAAGACGAAAGCGAGGAGGAGACGGCCGACGAGGACGTCGAGACCGAACTCCGCCCCCGCGGCCACGCCGACAAGACGCCCGACCTCGACGAGGAGACGGCGCGCGCGCTCGGCCAGAAGCACCGCGAGGGCAAGCCGGCGTTCCGTCGGCAGAAGTACCACGCCAAGAAGCGCGTGCCCGAATCGTGGCGCAAGCCCCGCGGCAACCTCTCGAAGCAGCGCCGCGGCATCAAGGGCAAGGGCGATATGGTCGAGGCGGGCTTCCGCTCGCCGAAGGCCGCCCGCGGACTCCACCCCTCGGGCTTCGAGGAGGTCCGCGTCCACAACGTCGACGACCTCGAAGGCGTCGACGGCGACACCCAGGCCGTCCGCATCGCCTCGAAGGTCGGCGCGCGCAAGCGCGAACAGATCGAAGAGGAAGCCGAGGACCGCGAGATCCGCGTCCTCAATCCGACCTACGTCGAAGTGGAGGTCGAAGAATGACGGACCTGAAATCACAGAAGCGTATGGCCGCCGACGTCCTCGACGTCGGTAAGGACCGCGTCTGGTTCGATCCCGACGAACAGGCCGAGATCGCGGAGGCCATCACCCGCGAGGACATCCGCGACCTGGTCGACCAGGGGACCATTCGCGCCAAGGACGCGAAGGGCAACTCCAAGGGTCGCGCCCGCGAGCGCGCAGAGAAGCGCGCCTACGGCCACCGCAAGGGCCCCGGCTCCCGCAAGGGGAAGGCCGGCGGCCGGAAGAACTCGAAAGACGAATGGGTCAGCCGCATCCGCGCTCAGCGTCGTCGCCTGAAGGAACTGCGCGACGACGGCCCGCTCAATCCGACGCAGTACCGCGAAGTGTACAACAAGGCGTCGGGTGGCGAGTTCGAGGACGTGGCGCGGCTCGAAGCGTACATCAGAAACAACTACGACGTGGAGATAGAATAATGGCAACAGGACCACGCTACAAGGTGCCGATGCGACGTCGGCGCGAGGTCCGGACGGACTACCACCAGAGGTTGCGCCTGCTGAAATCGGGCAAGCCCCGCCTCGTTGCTCGCGTGAGCAACAACCACATCAGGGCGCAGCTGATCACCCCCGGACCCGACGGCGACGAAACGCACGCGGCCGCGTCCTCCGAGGACCTGGAAGCGTACGGCTGGGAGGCCCCCACGGGCAATCTCCCCAGCGCGTACCTCACGGGCTTCCTCGCCGGGACGCGCGCCGTCGAGGCCGGCCTCGACGAGGCCGTCCTCGACATCGGACTGAACACCGCGACGCCCGGCAACAAGGTGTTCGCGGTGCAGGAAGGAGCGATAGACGCTGGCTTGGAGATCCCCCACAACGAGTCGGTGCTCGCCGACTGGTCGCGCAACCGCGGCGAACACATCGCCGAGTACGCCGAACAGCTCGACGAGCCCCTCTACTCGGGGGACTTCGACGCCACGAAACTCCCTGAGCACTTCGACGACGTGCTCGAACGACTGCAGGAGGACGTATGAGTCAAAGCAACAACGACGGCTGGACGCCGCGCACGCGGCTCGGCCGAATGGTACAGGACGGCGACGTCACCTCGATGGAGCAGGCGCTCAACACGGGCCTGCCCCTGAAGGAACCCGAGCTCGTCGACCAGCTCCTCCCCGGACTGGACGACGAGGTGCTGGACATCAATATGGTCCAGCGGATGACCGACTCCGGTCGCCGGGTGAAGTTCCGCTGTGTCGTCGCCATCGGGAACCGCGACGGCTACCTCGGCTACGCCGAGGCCCGCGACGATCAGGTCGGGTCGGCGATCCAGAAGGCGATCGACGTCGCGAAGCTGAACATCATCTCGGTCGACCGCGGCTCCGGCTCGTGGGAGGACTCCGCCGGCGGCGTCAACTCTCTCACCCGGAAGGCCGAGGGGAAGGCCGGCTCGGTCACCGTCGAAGTGATGCCCGCCCCGCAGGGGCTCGGGCTCGCCGCGGCCGAGACCGTCCGCAACATCCTCGAACTGGCGGGCGTCCAGGACGCCTGGACCCGCTCGAACGGGAACACGCGGACGACGGTCAACCTCGCGAAGGCGACCTACAACGCGCTGAAGAACGCCTCCCAGTCGCGGACGCCCCGACGCGCCGCGGCCAAACAGGCCGAAGCGGAGGTGGACGAGTGATGCAGGCGGTCGTCCAACTGCGCGGCGAAGTCAATATGAGCACGGCGGTCCACGACACGCTCAAGATGCTCAACATCCACCGCGTGAACCACTGCACCTTCGTCCCCGAGACCGAGACGTACCGGGGAATGATCACGAAGGTCAACGACTTCGTCGCTCACGGCGAGCCGAGCGTCGACGCCGTCGAGACGGTGCTCCGCACGCGCGCGGAGCCCGAGCACGGCGACGCCGACGTCGACGAGGCGTGGCTGTCCGAGAACACCGACTACGACTCCTTCGAGGCGCTCGCGGAGGCGCTCGTCGACGAGGAGACGACCCTCAAAGAGCAGGGGCTCTCACCCGTGCTGCGGCTCCACCCGCCGCGCGGCGGCCACCGCGGCCAGAAGCACCCGACGAGCGAGGGCGGTCAGCTCGGCAAGCACCAGACCGAAGAGATCGACGAACTCCTGGAGGCGATGCGATGACGTCGAAGAAGCGACGCCAGCGCGGCTCCCGGACCCACGGCGGCGGCACGCACAAGAACCGGCGCGGCGCCGGACACCGCGGCGGCCGCGGCCGCGCGGGGCGGGACAAACACGAGTTCCACAACTACGAGCCGATCGGCAAACACGGCTTCAAGCGCCCCGAGGACTCCCAGCGGACGGTCGCGGAAGTGAACGTCCGCGAGATCGACGAGGACGCCGCGCTGCTCGCGGCTGACGGCCTCGCCGAGACGGACGGTGACGCCTACCACGTCGACGCTCGGGACGTCGCAGACGACGCCGAGGACGCCGACTTCGTGAAGGTGCTCGGCGGCGGGCAGGTCCGCCAGGAGCTGCACGTCGTCGCCGACGCCTTCACCGACGGCGCCGTCGAGCTCATCGAAGACGCCGGCGGCAGCGTCGAGCTCACAGAGCTCGGCGAGGAGATCGTCGCCGAGGCCGAAGCCGAAGAAGAAAGCGACGACGAAGACGCAGAGGAGTAATCTATGGGATGGAAGGAGGCCGCCGAACCGGTGCTGACGCGGATGCCGTCAGTCGCGCGTCCGGAGGGACACGTCCCGTTCCGCCGGAAGCTCGGCTGGACCGCCGGGATCCTCGTGCTGTATTTCTTCCTGACGAACATCACGCTCTTCGGACTGCAGACGGGCGGTCCGGGCAGCGACTTCTACGGGCAGTTCCGTAGCATCCTCGCCGGCTCGCAGGGGTCGATCCTCCAGCTGGGGATCGGGCCGATCGTCACCGCGAGCATCGTTCTGCAGTTGCTCGGCGGCGCCGACCTCCTGGGGCTCGATACCGACGACCCCCGGGACCAGGTGCTCTACCAGGGCCTCCAGAAGCTGCTCGTGGTCGTGATGATCTGTCTCACTGGGCTGCCGATGGTGTTCGCGGGCAACTTCCTGCCCCCGAGCGAGGCGCTCGCGCAGTCGCTCGGCATCGGTACCGCGGGCGTCCGAGGGATCATCTTCGCGCAGATGTTCGTCGGCGGCGTCCTCATCCTATTCATGGACGAGATCGTGAGCAAGTGGGGCGTCGGGAGCGGCGTCGGGCTGTTCATCATCGCCGGCGTCAGCCAGCAGCTCGTCGCCGGGCTGTTCAGCTGGCAGAGCCTCGGCGGCCAGAGCGGCTTCTTCCCGACGTGGGTCGGTATCATCACCGGCGCCGTCGAGATCGGCTCGCCGCTCACGGCCGGCGGCCTCTCGGACATCTTCCTCGGGCAGGGCCAACTCCTTGCGCTCATCACGACGGTCCTCATCTTCGCGGTCGTCGTCTACGCCGAGAGCGTCCGCGTCGAGATTCCCCTCTCGCACGCGAACGTGAAGGGCGCTCGCGGACGCTTCCCCGTGAAGCTCATCTACGCGAGCGTCCTGCCGATGATCCTCGTCCGCGCCCTGCAGGCGAACCTCCAGTTCCTCGGGCAGATCCTGAACAACTGGTGGGCGGGGATGCCAGCGTGGCTCGGCCAGTACACCCAGGGACAGGTCACCGGCGGCCTGTTCTGGTATATCTCGCCGATCCAGTCCCGCCAGGACTGGATGTGGTTCCTCGGGTTCACCTCCCAGGAGCCCGCCGCCATCGCCGTGCGCGTGCTGATCGATCTGACCTTTATGATCGTCGGCGGCGCGATCTTCGCGATCTTCTGGGTCGAGACGACGGGGATGGGTCCCGAAGCGACCGCCCGACAGATCCAGAACTCGGGGATGCAGATCCCCGGCTTCCGCCGGAACCCGCAGGTGATCGAGAAGGTGATGGAGCGGTACATCCCGCAGGTGACCGTCATCGGCGGCGCCCTCGTCGGACTGCTCGCCGTGCTGGCGAATATGCTCGGCACCATCGGCGGCGTCTCCGGGACGGGGCTGCTGCTTACGGTCTCTATCACGTACAAGCTGTACGAAGAGATCGCCGAGGAGCAGCTGATGGAGATGCATCCGATGATGCGCCAGATGTTCGGCGACTGAGCCGAATCGCCGATCGAATTCCCTTTTCGCGACGCCAGAGATCGCCGCGCCAGTTTCACTGAATCGAAAATTTTGCAAGCCGTGAGTCGAAACGGGGCGTAGAGTACGACGTAGCCCCCACGACGTACGCCCCCAACGATGAATTGGTCCTCCATCCTCCGCGCAGTCGTCGTATCGTTGCTCCTGATCAGCGGTGCCGGCGTCGCCGTGACGCCGGCTGCAGCCGCCCCGGCTGTGCAGATGTCGTCGGTGACGGTGACGCCGGACGATCCCGTCACGGGCGAGCGCGTCTCCATCGAGACGACGATCTCGAACCTCGAAAACAGCGGCGCGACCGTCAGGATCACGGACATCTACGTCCGCGACTCCGGGTCGATCACCGAGTACGCCCGCGTCGAGAACCTCGGCTCCGTCGCGCCCGGCGGGTCGGTGACCGTTCCGGTGTCGACGACGTTCGAGACGCCGGGCCAAAAGCGGCTCACCGTCAACGTGGCCGTCCGGTACGGCGGCGGTTCGTACAGGCACTACACCTACCCGGTCTACGTCGACGTGGAAGCGCCGACGGTGAAAGCCGACCTCGCCGCGACGAGCCAGGCTAACGGCACGGGAACGCGCGTCACCCTCACCAACTACGGGAACACGAACCTCACCGACGTGGAGCTCGTCGCCAGCACCGACGGAGAGGAGATCGAGCGGAACTTCGTCTTCGACGTCGGGCCGGGATCGAGCCGGTCGACCGTCTTCGACACGGACGACGTCGCGGCCGAGCGGATGACGGTCACCGCGCGGTACGCCGCCGCCGGCGAGTCACACACCACGACGCTCGACGTCGACCTCGACGAGGAAGCGCCCGTCCTCGGCGAGATCCGGCTGACGGGGATCGAAGCGACACGGACCGGAAGCGGTCTGCGGATCGAGGGCGACGCCGCCAACCTCGGCACCACCGACGCGGAGTCGGTCCTGGTGCGGATCCCCGACACCGAGACGGTGAGCCCGACCGCGCCCGCCGGCGAGTACTTCGTCGGCGCGGTCGAGGGCAGCGAGTTCGCGACCTTCGAGCTCACCGCGTCGACGCCGCCGAACGCGTCGGTCTCCTCGGTCCCCGTCGAGATCACCTACATCGTCGACAACGAGCGCGTGACGACGACCCAGCGGTTGCAGATAGACCCCGCGCCGGCGATGGCCTTCGGCGCCGGTCAGGCACCCGGCGGAGGCGGTCCTGGCGGCGGGCCGTCCGGCGGCTCGGGTGGGCCCCCGCTGACGCTGATCGGCGGCGCCGTCGCGGTGCTCGTCGTCGTCGGTGGTATCGCGCTCTACCGCTGGCGGCAGTGAGCGCGATGAGCGCGAGCGTCATCGAACTCCACGGCGTGGTGAAGCGCTATCGGAGCGGCGAGGAGACGATCGAGGCGCTGAAAGGCGTCGACTTCACCGCCGACCGCGGCGAGATGGTCACCGTCATCGGCCCCTCCGGCTCCGGCAAGAGCACGATGCTCAATATGATCGGCCTGCTCGATACGCCCTCCGAGGGGACGGTCCACCTCGACGGCCGCGACGTGACCGACTTCTCCGAGGACGAACTCACCGAGGAGCGCCGCTCGGGCATCGGCTTCGTCTTCCAGGCGTTCCACCTGCTGCCGATGCTCACCGCCACCGAGAACGTCGAACTCCCCTCGATGTGGGACACAGACGTCGACCGCCGCGACCGCGCGGTCGACCTCCTGGAGCGCGTCGGCCTCGGCGACCGGCTCGACCACACGCCCGATCAGCTGTCGGGCGGCCAACAGCAGCGCGTCGCCATCGCCCGCGCGCTCATCAACGAACCCGACATCCTCCTCGCCGACGAGCCGACCGGCAACCTCGACCAGGACACCGGCGCGACCATCCTCGACGAACTGACCCGGCTCAAGGAAGAGGAGAACATCGCCATCGTCGCCGTGACCCACGACGAACAGCTGGTGGAGTACGCCGACCGCGAGGTCAACCTCGTCGACGGGGTGATCGGCGAGTGAGCATCGCCGACCTGCTGTGGCGCTTCCCGAGCGTCCAGATGGCCTGGCGGAACCTCGGCCGCAACCGCGTGCGAACGGCGCTGGCGACCCTGGGGATCGTCATCGGCGTCGTCGCGATCGCGTCGCTTGGGATGGCCGGCGTCGCCATCCAACAGCAGGCGACCGCGAACCTCGGCGGGATCGCCGACGAGGTGACGATCAGGCCCGGCGTCGACAGCACCACCGACGGCGTCACCGACGAGCAGGTAGAGCGCATCCGGGACGTCGCCGGCGACGCCGCCGTCGTCCCCCAGAAGTCGAACACCACCACGCTCACCGCGCGGGACGGACAGGAGGCGTTCGTGAGCGTGACCGGGATCACGCAGGCGAGCACGCTGTATGAGGTCTCGACCGGCGACAACCCCGATCGCCTCCAAGCGGGGGCGTTGCTCAGCAACGGGACCGCACAGCGGCTCGGCCTCGAACTCGGCGATCCCGTCGAGTACGACGGCCAGCTCTACCGGATCAGGGGCCTGATCGAGTCCGGCGGCGGCGGCTTCGGCGGCGGCAACGAGCTCGTGCTCCCGCTCTCGGCGCTCGACGAGGACGAGCACTACGACTCGGTGACGATCGTCGCCGCCGACGGCGACGAGGCCCAGCGGATCGCCGACGCCATCGAGACGCGGTTCAACGAGGGCGACGAGGAGATCCTGAGCGTGACGAGCTTCGCGAGCATCCAGGAGAACATCGGGTCGTTCCTGAACACGCTCAATCTGGCACTGATCGGCATCGGCTCGATCTCGCTGGTCGTCGCGAGCGTCGCGATCCTGAACGTGATGCTGATGAGCACGATCGAGCGCCGCGGCGAGATCGGCGTCCTCCGCGCGGTCGGCATCCGCCGCGGCGAGGTCCTGCGGATGATCCTCGCCGAGGCCGCGTTCCTGGGCGTCATCGGCGGGGTCGTCGGCGCCGCGCTGTCGCTGGGAGTCGGCCTCGCCGCCTTCGAGGTCCTGGTCGGCGACGCGACGCTCGTGTTCGGGTGGGCGAGCGCCCGCTATCTCGTCCTCGGCTTCGGCTTCGCGGTCGTCGCCAGCGTGTTGAGCGGGCTGTATCCGGCGTGGAAGGCCGCCAACGATCCGCCCGTCGAAGCGCTGCGGGGGTGAGGGATCGGCCTCCTCTCGTACGCCGAACCGTCGCGCTTTTGCCCGCGGATCCGGTACCTCCACCGACCGAATGGCCCGATACCACATCGAGACGTACGGTTGCACCTCCAACCGCGGCGAGAGCCGGCAGATCGAGAGCGCGCTCCGCGACGCCGGCCACTACCCCGTCGACGGGCCGGAGGCGGCCGACGTCGCCATTATGAACACCTGCACGGTGGTCGAGAAGACGGAGCGCAACATGCTCCGCCGGGCCAAAGAACTCGAATCCGAGACCGCGGACCTGATCATCACCGGCTGCATGGCGCTCGCCCAGGGCGAGGAGTTCCGCGAGGAGGACGTCGACGCGCAGATCCTCCACTGGGACGACGTCCCCGCGGCCGTGACGAACGGCGAGTGTCCCACCCCCGGCCCGGGGACCGAGCCCGTGCTCGACGGCGTCGTCGGCATCCTCCCGATCGCCCGCGGCTGTCTCTCGAACTGTTCGTACTGCATCACGAAGTTCGCGACCGGCCGCGTCGACTCCCCGCCGGTCGAGGAGAACGTCGAGAAGGCCCGCGCGCTGGTCCACGCCGGCGCGAAGGAGCTCCGAATCACCGGCCAGGACACCGGCGTCTACGGCTGGGACGAGGGCGAGCGGAAGCTCCCCGAACTGCTGGACCGGATCTGCACCGAGATCGACGGCGACTTCCGGGTCCGGCTGGGGATGGCCAACCCCGGCGGCGTCCACGGCATCCGCGAGGAACTGGCCGACGTGTACGCGCGCCACGACGAACTCTACAACTTCATCCACCTCCCGGTCCAGTCGGGGTCGGACACGGTGCTGGAGGATATGCGCCGCCAACACCGCGTCGAGAAGTTCGTCGAGATCGTCGAGACCTTCGACCGGAAGTTGGACTACTGGACGCTCTCGACGGACTTCATCGTCGGCTTCCCGACCGAGACCGACGACGACCACGCCCAGAGTATGGCGCTCTTCCGGGAAGTGCGACCCGAGAAGGTGAACATCACGCGCTTCTCGAAGCGACCGGGAACCGACGCCGCGGACTTGAAGGGCCTCGGCGGGTCGGTGAAAAAGGAGCGCTCGAAGGAGATGTCCGAACTGAAGATGGACGTCGTCGCCGAGGCCTACGAGTCGATGGTCGGCGAGACCAGGGAGGTCGTGGCCGTCCGCGAGGGCACCGGCGACTCGGTGAAGTGCCGCGACGAGGCCTACCGGCAGATCATCGTCCAGGACGCCTCGGAACGCGGGATCGAACTCGGCGACACCGTCGAGGTCGAGGTCACGAGCCACCAGACGGTCTACGCGTTCGGCGAGCCGATCTGATCGGCTGCTGATTACGAATTTTCGTCCGTCGTCGCGTCCGCCTCGCTGCTGTCGGCGCCGTCGTTCCCGTCAGCGCCGCGATCGTCGTCGATCCCGGCGAGCCGGTCGGCCTCGGGGTCGGGCTTCCACTCGCCGAGTTCCTTCGGATCGACGTGGACGAACACGTCGTCGACTTCGGGCATCGACCGGACGGCCTCGACGACCTCGGACTCGATGTCGTGGGCCTCGAACAGCGTCATATCGCCCTCGACCTCGATGTGGAGGCTCACGTCCACCTCGGGGCCGACGTAGTGGGCGACGACGTCGTGCGCGCCGCGGACCTCCGGGTGCGCGAGCGCGCGCTCCATGATCTCCCGCCGGAGCTCCTCGGGCGGCGCGGCGCCGACGAGGTAGTTCACGTTGTCGCGGACGATCTCATAGCCCGTGTAGAAGATGCCGAGCGAGACGACCGCGCCCGCGATCGGATCGAGTATCGGCGCTCCGGCGGCCGCGCCGAGGACGCCCACGAGCGCGGCGGCCGCGGTGAGGATGTCGTTGCGGTTGTCGAGCGCGGCGGCGGTCACGGCCGGCGAGTGCCGCTCCTCGCCGATCCGGAGGCAGTAGCGGTAGAGGCCGTACTTCGCGCCCGCGGTGCCGGCGAGGACGACGACCGCCGCCGCGCCGCCGTCGACGCCGTAGGTGCCGTTCAGGACCGAGGTCGTGGCGTTCCAGAGGACCGCGCCGCCGGCGGCGAAGACGCCGACCGCGACGAACAGCGAGACGAACGGCTCGATGCGCTCGTGGCCGTGGGGGTGTTCGAAGTCCGGCGGCTGGGTCGTGAGATAGAGGCCGGCGAGGACGACGATGCTGTAGACGCTGTCGGCGAGGCTGTTGACCGCCTCGGAGCCGACCGCGAGGCTCCCCGAGATCCACCAGACCCCGCCCTTCGCGAGCGCGAGCGCGAGGTTGACGGCGAGGACGATCGCCCCCACGCGGCGGACGACGCGCCTGCGGTCGTCGCTCATCGGTCGTTGGTTTCGGGCGGACGGCTAAGGCGCTTCGGTCCTGTACTACTGTGACTTCCTCGCTGGTGAAGTCGTAAACGCGACAGCGACGACCTCGGAAGCCCCCGCCGTCTCGGGGAAGGCGGCCCCTTCCAGTCCCGCCCGAACGGGATGGGTCAGCAATCGCGCGTCCGACTCAGCCGTCGAAATCGAGCCGGACCGCACGCTCGGGGTCGTCGGCGTACTCCTCGTCGACGGCCGCCGACAGGGACGCGAACGCGTCGTGGAGGCGATCGTAGGTGTCGTCGAGGGCCTCGACGATGACCTTCGTATCGCCGATCACGGGCATAAAGTTCGTGTCGCCGCTCCACCGGGGGACGAGGTGCGTGTGGACGTGGTCGTCGATCGACCCGCCCGCGGCCGACCCGCCGAGGTTCTCGCCCGCGTTGACGCCGTCCGGACCGAGCCCGATCTCCAGGGCGTCGATCGTCGCCACCTTGAGGCGGGCGTGATCGAGCAGTTCGGCGTCCGAGAGCGATCCCCACTCGCCGGCGTGGCGCTCGGGGATGACCATCACGTGGCCCGGATTGTACGGGTAGTTGTTCAGGATCACAAAGGCGTGCTCGCTGCGGGCGACGATCCGGCTCTCCCTATCCGCGTCGCGCTCGGGCAGGACGCAGAACGGACAGCCGTCGACGTCGTCCTCGTCGCCGTCGCGCTCGACCCACTCGATCCGCCACGGCGCGAAGAGCTGGTCCCGGTCGGGCTCGGTCATTCGGTCAGGATCTCACACCCGTCTTCGGTGACGACGACGGTGTGTTCGGCCTGGCTGACCAGTTCGCCGTCGTCCTCCTTCAGCACGGGGTAGCTGTGGAGGATACCCTGCTGTTCGAGGCGGCGCAGCGCCATCTCCGCGCGGGAGCCCTCCAGCCAGCGGGCGGCGAAGGGAAGCGTCTTGTACTCGTCTTTCACCTGATCGAGGACCTGCCGCGCCGAGCGGTTGCGGACCGAGCGGTCGTTTTCCAAACTATAAATCTCCGCGTTCGAGCCCTCCGAGACCTTTCCTCTCCCGGTCGTGGCGAACGGCTCGATCGCGACGACGTCGCCGACTTCGAGTTCGACGCCGCGCTCTGTGCCGCGGTTCGGGATCGTCGGCCCCGTGTGGGCGTCGTACTGGGCGACGCCGTGGCCCGAGAGATTGAGCACGGGCGTGTAGCCGTAGCCGCGGATCACGTCCTCGATCGCAGCGCCGACCTCGCCAGTCTGGACGCCCGGTCCTACGGCCTCAAGCGCGGCGTCGAGCGCCTCCTCGGCGGCCTCGACGAGTTCGGCGTTCCCGGAGAGGTCGACTGTCACGGCCGCGTCGGCGATGTAGCCGTCGACGTGGACGCCGCAGTCCAGACAGACCAGCTCCTCGCCGAACTCGGTGTCGTCGTCGCGGCCGGGCGTCGCGTGGGAGGCCTCCTCGTCGACGCTGATGTTGGCCGGGAAGGCACAGCCGTCGGCGAGCTCGCGGATCCGCTCCTCGGCGAACTCGGCGACCTCCAGGTGGGTGACGCCGGGCTCGACCTTCTCGGCGGCCTCGTCGAGGACCTGCCGGAGGACGCTCCCCGCCTCGCGGTACTTCTCCAGCGTCTCGTCGTCGAGTCCGTCGCTGTCGCTCATACCCGGACAGTCGGCCGAGGCGCCCAAAGAGGTTCCGAACGCTGCGGTTCGGTCGGGGACCTACGCGCCCGCGACCTCGGAGAGCAGGTCGCCGAGGTACTCGATCTCCTCTTCGAAGATGCCGTGGCCGCGGCCGTGGTAGCGGTCGAAGCGCACGTCGGCGCCGAGGCGCTCGAACACCTCGACGGTCGCTTCCGCCCGCGACATCGGAATGTGGGGGTCGTCGTCGCTGACGCCGAGGAAGAACGGCATCCCGTCGACGTCGCCCGCGTAGTCGAAGTCGGTGCCCTCCTCGCCGATGAGCCCACCGGAGAGCAGGACGAGCCCGCCGTAGCGCTCCGGGTCGCGGGCGACGAAGTCCGAGACGAGACACGCCCCCTGCGAGAAGCCCACCAGAACCACCTTCTCGGGCGGGAGCCCGCCCGAGCGGGCCTCGTCGACGGCGCGGCCGACGTGCGCGAGCGCGGAGTCGAGATGGGGTTGGTTCTGCTCGATCGGCGCGACGAAGCGGTTCGGGTACCACGTGCCGCGCTGGGCCTGCGGCGCGACGTAGTGGACGCCCTCGCGGGCGAACTCCTGGGCGAACTGGAGCATCCCGTCGGCGCGCGCGCCGCGGCCGTGGACGAGCACGACCGCCGCGTCCGCCTCCTCGGGCGCGACGCCGGCGGTCCGGATCGGCTGGTCGGCGTGGGGATCGGATCCGCTCATTCGCCGTCACCTCCGTCCGTCGCGGGCGTCGGTCTTTCGGTCTCGTCGCCCTCGATCGATCCGGGCTCTCCGAGCGGCGGCAGCGACGCCTCGATCCGCTCGCGCTCGTCGTCAAGCCACGGCGGGAGCTTGAGTTCCGAGCCGAGTTCCGCGACCGACTCGTCGGCGGTGAACCCCGGCCCGTCGGTGGCGATCTCGAAGAGGATCCCGCCCGGCTCGCGGAAGTAGATCGACTTGAAGTACTGGCGGTCCTTCTGGGGCGTCACGAACTGGCCCGCGTCCTGCAGTTCCTCGCGCCAGGCCAGCTGTTCGTCCTCGTCGGCCGCGCGGAACGCGACGTGGTGGACGGTGCCGACACCGGGGCGGCCCCGCGGCGGTCCCCGGTGGAGGACGTCGACGACCGTCGCGCGGTCGCCGTCTGCGGCGTACCGCACGCGCTCTGCGCCGTCGTCGGGCTCGGTCTCGGAGCCGACGCGCGCGAGTCCGAGCACGTCGAGGACGTTCCCCGTCGCCTCGGGCTCCGCCGAGTGGAGGGTCACGCCGAAGAAGCCGCGGATGCCGTGTTCGGCCGGGACGGGACCCTCCGACCAGGGCTCGATCGGGGAGTCGGCCTCGACCAGTTCGAGCGGCTGGCCGTCGGGGTCCTCGAAGGGGAGGACGCCAGCGCCGAACCGCGTCTCGCGGTCGCCGACGGTCGCGTCCGAGTCGCGGAGGCGGTCTGCCCAGTAGCCGAGGCTCCCCTCGGGGACGGCGAAGGCCGTCGCGACGGCCTGGCCGCGACCCGGCCGGCCCGCGCGGGCCCCGTCGAAGGGGAAGAACGTGAGCGCCGTGCCGGGCGTGCCCGTCTCGTCGCCGTAGTAGAGGTGGTACGTCGTCGTGTCGTCGAAGTTGACCGTGCGCTTGACGAACCGCAGGCCGAGGACCTCGGTGTAGAACGCGAGGTTCGTCTGCGGATCGCCCGCGACGGCGGTGACGTGGTGGATTCCAGTGGTTTGCATGGTGTGGAGGCGAGGAGCGGCGGCGCTTCGCCGCCGACCCGGTATCGCTGTGATACCTATTATAGAGGCGAAAGGGTTTGTACCTTCGCGGACGAACGGGTGACCAGGTGACGCCCGTGTCCCCAGAATCCGACGACGAACCCTGCTCTGTGATCGACTCGCTGGAACAGATCGGCTCGCAGTGGCGCCTGATCGTCCTGCACGACCTCCAGGAGGGCGAAAAGCGGTTCAACGAGCTGAAGCGCTCGACCGACGCCAGTTCGCGGACGCTCTCGCGCGTCCTCGACGACCTCCAGGAGTTGGGCTTCGTCGACCGGCGGCTCGAAGAGGACGCGCCGGTGGCGACGTTCTACTCGCTGACCCCGAAGGGCCGGTCGCTCTGCCCGGTCTTCGACGAGATCGAGGCGTGGGCCGAAGAGTGGCTCGACGCGCCGCCGGCGGGGAACGACCCCGCGACGGTCGCCGCTGACGGCGGCTCAGAGACCGACGACCCGAACGAGACCGAAGCCGCCGAGTAGCGATCGGTTCCCTCACTCGCCTTCGACCAGCCGCCGGAGCTGCTCGGGCGGAACCGCACCGCGGGCGGCGTACCCCTCGTAGACGAACGTCGGAACGCCCGTGATGCCGCGCTGCTGTGCCTCTCGGAACTGCTCGCGGATCGCCGAGCGGCGCTCCTCGTCGGCGAGCGCGTCGCGGACGAAGTCGGCGTCGACGCCCACGTCGGTCGCGAGATCGACCAGCACGTCCTCGGCGCCGATGTCGCGGCCCGCGTGCCACAGCGCCGCGAAGACGGCCTCGTCGAAGTCGAGCCACGTCTCGTAGTCGTGGGCCTCGCGGACGGCCACGGAGACGACCTGCGCGGGCAGGGAGTCGACCTCGGTCGCCAGGTCCAGTTCCATCTCGTCGGCGCCGTACTGCTCTTGGAGCCGGCGGACGTTCTCCTTGGCCTGCTCGTAGTAGGCGTCGTCCTTGCCGTCGTCGGCGTCGTGGTCGATCGTCCCGTCGGGGTTGCGCTTGCCCGACCGGAGGTCGAAGGGGTGCCAGTAGATCTCCAACTCCGCGTCGCGGTCGGCCTGGTAGGCGTCGAGCGATCGGCGGCCCAAGTAGCAGAACGGGCAGACGTAGTCCGAGTAGATCGTGATCACGTCGCTTTCGGCCGCGCTGTCCGGGTCTGTCGTGTCCGTTGACATCGTATGCGACCGGAGGCGGTCCGGACACAAGAACCCGTCCCGCCGTTGCGACCGGTCCGAACACAAGAACCCGTCGCGCCGTTGTGACCGGTCCGAACATCCACACGGAAATGCCATCCGAGTATGCCGGGCGAAACAGCGGAACGACCGCTCACCGCGGCAGAAATTGCGAAATCCGGCGGGCAAGTCGGAACGATAACGGCAGTAATTTAGGCTCGGTACGGAAAGTGCCGGATGTTTATGAGCTACGACAAGGTCGAAGTCCCCGACGCGGGGGAGAAGATCACGCTCGCCGACGCCGAGACCGGGGAGTTGGACGTCCCCGAGACGCCGATCATCCCGATCATTCACGGCGACGGAATCGGAACGGACGTCGGACCCGCCGCACAGAAGGTACTCGACGCCGCCGCGGAGGCCACGGGCCGCTCGGTCGAGTGGATGCGCCTCTACGCCGGCGAGTCCGCCCGCGAGAAGTACGGCGAGAACCTCCCCGACGACACGGTGCAGGCGATCAAGGAGCACCGCGTCGCGATCAAGGGGCCGCTCACGACCCCCGTCGGCGCCGGCTACCGCTCGCTGAACGTCGCGCTCCGGCAGAAGCTCGACCTCTACGCGAACGTCCGCCCGACCTACCACATCGACGGGGTCCCCTCGCCCGTCAAGAATCCCGAGAAGATGGATATGGTGACCTTCCGAGAGAACACCGAGGACGTCTACGCCGGCATCGAGTGGGAGGCCGGCACCGACGAAGTCGAGCAGGTGCGCGAGTTCGTCGAGAGCGAGATGGGCGAAGACGACGTCATCCACGACGGCCCCGTCGGGATCGGCATCAAGCCCATCACGGAGTTCGGCACGAAGCGCCTCGTCCGCGAGGCCATCGAGTACGCCCTGGAGAACGACCGCGACTCGGTCACGCTCGTCCACAAGGGCAACATCATGAAGTTCACCGAGGGCGCGTTCCGCGACTGGGGCTACGAGGTCGCCGAAGAGGAGTACGGCGACGTCGCCATCACCGAAGACGAGCTCTGGGAGGAGTACGACGGCGAGGCCCCCGAGGACCAGCTGGTCGTCAAGGACCGGATCGCCGACAACATGCTCCAGCAGATCCTGACCCGCACCGACGAGTACGACGTCATCGCGACGATGAACCTCAACGGCGACTACATGTCGGACGCCGCCGGCGCGCAGATCGGCGGCCTCGGCATCGCGCCGGGCGCGAACTTCGGCGAGGGCCTCTGTCTGGCCGAGCCGGTCCACGGCTCCGCGCCCAAGTACGCGGGCGAGGACAAGGTCAATCCGACCGCGATGATCCTCTCCGGCCGGCTGATGTTCGAGTACATCGGCTGGAAGGACGCCGGCACGCTCATCCGCGACGCCGTCGAGAAGACCATCTCCGAGGGCGACGTCACCTACGACCTCGAACGGCAGATCGAGGGCGGCAACAAGCTCGCGACCTCGGAGTTCGCCGAGGCCGTCGTCGAGAACATCCACGACCTGGCGTGACCCCCGCCTCTTAGCGGCGAGCCCGACCCCGAACCGCACCCTTTTTGATTTAGGCCGGCCTAAACAGAACCGATGGCCGCCGGTATTCCTTCGCACGTCGAGCCGACGTCGCGGTCGGAGTCGAACCGAGGTCCCGAGATCACCGTCTGCGAGAGTCGTCCCGGTCGGTCGGTCTTTCTCGAATCGGGGAACACGGAGGGGTGGATCGCGAGCGACCTGACGGTCGAGGTTCCCCGGTAGCGACGATGGCCGAGCCACACATCGACGGCGACGGCGACGCCGACACGGAGAGCGAGCCCGACTCAGACCACGAAGCCGGCACCGACGCGGAGCCCGAGCGTACGACGATCAGGACCGGACGGGACTTCGAGGAGTCGTACCGGCTCGACGCCGAGGAGGCCGGCCGGTTTCTGGTCGAACTCGGCGAACAGCTCCGCGACGGCGACGAACTGACGATCGCGACCGACGAGTGGGAGCTTCCCTTCGCGTTCGGCGAGCCCGTCGGCCTGGAAATCGACTTCGAGGGAGTCGGCGAGCCCGAACTCGAAATCGAACTGGAGCTGCCGGGACGCACCGACGAGACGGCGCCCGACGTCGAGTAGCCCGTTTTCGATCGGGTGACCGGGCGGTTTTTTGCGGCTATGCGCAGAGGCGGGCAGTGGGTATGCTCCGATGACACTCGACGTCGGCTTCCTCGGCTACCGGTTTATGGGACAGGCGCACGCCAACGCCCTCGCGCGACTACCGATGTTCTTCCCCGACGCGCCCGCGACGAACCGCGACGTACTCGTCGGGCGCGATGCCGAGGCGCTCGCATCGGCCGCCGACCGCTTGGGCTTCGACCGCTACGCGACCGACTGGCGGGAGGCCGTCGACGAGGTGGACGTCCTCTACAACCTCGGGCCGAACCACCTCCACGCCGAGCCGTCGATCGCCGCGCTCGACGCCGGGACGCACGTCCTCTGCGAGAAGCCGCTCGGGCACACGCTGGACGCGGCCGAGCGGATGGCCGCGGCCGCCCGGAGCTCCGAGGCGACCGCCGGCGTCGCGTTCAACTACCGCTTCGTGCCCGCGATCCGGTACGCGCGGCGCCTCGTCGAGGAGGGCTTCCTCGGCGACCTCCGGCACGTCAGGGCGACTTACCTCCAGGACTGGCTCGTCGATCCCGAGGCGCCCTGGAGCTGGCGCAACGACGAGGAGATGGCGGGTTCGGGCGCGCTCGGTGACCTCGGTGCGCACTCGCTGGACCTCGCGCGGTTCCTGCTGGACGACGACGTGGCGCGCCTGTCGGGGCACCTGCAGACGTTCGTGGACGAGCGGCCGGTCGAAGGGAGCGGCGGCGACGGCGACAGCGACGAATACAGCGACCCGGAGACGCGACCGGTCACCGTCGACGACGCCTACACCGCCCAGGTGGAGTTCGAATCGGGCGCGACGGGGCTGTTCGAGGCCTCGCGGACCGCACTCGGCCGGACGAACGCCAACGAGATCGAACTCAACGGGACCGGCGGATCGATCCGGTTCGACCTCGAACGGCTCAACGAACTGGCGGTCTGCGGTGCGGACGACCGCGGCTTCGAGACGATTCTGGTCACCGACGAGGACGACCCGTACCTCGACCACTGGTGGCCGCCGGGGCACGTCCTCGGCTGGGAGCACACCCACGTCCACGAGAACTACGAGTTCCTCACTGCGGTCGCGGGCGACGGCTCGTTCGCGCCCGACTTCCGGGACGGACTCGAGATCCAGCGGCTGCTCGACGCGATCCAGCGGAGCGACGAGCGCGGCGAGTGGGTGTCGGTGTGAACAGGAGGCTGGGAGGTCGCTCCGCGTAGTCGGAGGAAGGATTGCGGTAGCCGATCCAGGACCCACATCGGGCAGGACTGGAAGGGGCCGTGCGCTCGACGAAGTCGGCCGACGCAAGCACCGCGAACGACGAAGAGCGCAGCGAGGCCCCGAGTCGAGCGCGCGGGGGCTTCCGATTTCAACACCATTGCCACCCCACCGGTGTCGTTCCTATTCCCGCAGCATCTTTCGTACGGCCGAAGGTTCAAATCCGGCCGCGCGGAAGCGGAGGTATGTACGCCGTCGTCGGCTGCACCGACTGCGAGCACCTCTGGCTCCTGAAGGATCCGCGGGCCGCCGAGACCGCCACGTGTCCCCAGTGCGGGCGGACCCACCGGACGAAGAAGCTCCGGCGGTTCGTCGAGGACGAAGACAGGGAGGCCGCCAGGCAGGCCCGCTCGGCGCTCTTGGCCAAGCGCGGCGGCAACAGCGAGGCCTTCGCGGAGACGGCCCACGTCGCGGAGATGGAGCGCGACCTCGACAAGCGCGGCGTCGACGACAGGGAGTACATCGAGGGATCGGGCCTCGACGCCGACGAGATCGACGCCGCGGGCGAGCGGGCGTCCGCGGGGCAGGCCGGATCGAGCCCGAGTCGACCGGAGATCGTCCGCGAGGCGCTTCGGACCCTGGAGTCGCCGACGGCCGACGACGTCGCCGACTACGCCGCAGAGCGGGGCGTGCCCGCCGAAGCGGCCCGCGATCTGCTGGAGAAGCTCACCCGCCGCGGCGAGGCCTCGGAGTCCCGCGGGACCTACCGGCTCCTGTGAGGATGGCGGGCGATCCATCCGGCGGCTCGGGCCTCGCTGGCACCGCGGTCCGCCTCGTCGTCGTCGCGTGTTTCGCCGGCGGGGCCGCGGCGGCCCTCACCGGCCGCCTGGTCGTCGCCGGCGGGGCGTTCCTGGCCGGTCACACGCTGCTCGGCGGCGCGGCGGTGATCCAGAGCCAGCGCCGCCGGGGCGTCGGTTTCTCGCTGTCCGGACTGGGGTGGCTACTGCTGTCGCTGGGATCGGCGGTCGGACAGAGCGGAGGCGCAACCGCGGCCGGGCTGTCGGAACAGCCGCTCCTGCTTGTCGGCGCGGGACTGGTCGGTATCGGAACGCTGCTTCTCGTCGACCCGTTCGGCGAGTGAGGCGCGTTCGGGGTCGGCCCCGCTATCGGCCGAGTTCGGCGTGCGCGCTGGAGAGGTGCCGCGAGGCGAGCGCCGAGAGCAACGACAGTTCCCCGGCGAGCGCGCCGACCGCGACGTACTCGGCGAGCGCGTCGGCGTTCGAGCCCGCCGGGTCGCCGCCGCCCCGAACCCCCAGGACGTCGAGCGCCTCCGACTGCGTGGGGAGCTTGGTGCCGCCGCCGACGGTGCCGACTTCGAGCGACGCCAGCGACACCGAGAGGTAGAGGTCGCCGTCGCGCTCCTCGGCTGTGGTGATGGCGTTGGCGCCCTCGACGACCTGAGCCTCGTCCTGGCCGGTCGCGAGGAACATCGCGGCGACGACGTTCGCGACGTGGGCGTTGAAGCCGAGGCTGCCGGCCTTCGCGGAGCCGACGAGGTTCTTTCGCGTGTTCAGTTCCGCGATGTCGCCGGGGGTCGTGTGGAGCCGCTCTTCGACGACCTCTCGGGGGATGGTCACGTCCGCGGTCACGGTCCGGCCGCGGCCCTCGACGGCGTTGATCGCGGCGGGCTTCTTGTCGGTGCAGAGATTCCCCGAGAGCGCGACGAGTTCGGCCTCGGTCTCCGATTCGACGACGTCGCAGGCGGCCTCGGTCGCGATCGTGGCCATATTCATCCCCATCGCGTCTTTGGTGTCGTAGCGGAAGCGGAGGTAGACGGAGTTGCCGACGACGTACGGCGTCACGTCCAGGACCTCCCCGTGGCTCGTCGTCGACTCGGCGGCCTCTGCCAGTCGGTCGGTGTTGTCCCGGACCCACGAGACCAGCGCCTCGGCCTCGACGACGTCGGTGACGCGAAAGACCGGCGCGCGGGTCATCCCCGACTTCAGGACGCGCGCGTTCGCGCCGCCCGCTCGGGAGAGGACCGAACAGCCGCGGTTGACGCTCGCCAGGAGGGCGCCCTCGGTCGTCGCTAGGGGGAGGTACGTCTCGCCGTCGGCCGCGCCGCCGTTCACGTCGACGGGGCCGGCGACGCCGACCGGGACCTGGACGGTCCCGAGCATATTCTCGATGTTCGACTCCGCGCGCTCGGCGGGGAAGCCGTAGTTGCCGATCGACTCCAGCGACGCGTCTGTCGCGCCCTCGACGACCAGCCGGCGCGCCGCGGCCGCCGCGTCGGCGTCGGCGTGGTCGTCGAGTTCGTGGAGCCGGAGGTCGCCCGCGCGGACGCGCTCGGCGAGCGATTCGGGGTCGGCGTCGGAAGCGTCGTCGGCGTCGGAAGCGTCGTCGGCGTCGGTCATAGGCCCTCGTTCCGGGGGACGGCCCTAACGGTTTCCGGTTCCGGCCCTCGGAGGGGAGCCGAAGGGAAACCTACTCGTCCCCCCGAGGAAAGGTCCGAGTATGACCGCGCCGTTCTTCCAGCGCCTCGCCGACCGGATCGAGCGAATCGACAGCGTCGTCTCCGTAGGACTGGACGCCGACCGCTCGCGGCTCCCCGAGCACCTGACCGAAAAGGACCTCCCGCAGTGGGCGTTCAACCGCCGGATCATCGACGCGACGCACGAACACGCCGCCTGCTACAAGCCGAACGCGGCGTTCTACGAGGACGCGGAGGGCTGGCGCGCGCTCCGCGAGACGGTCGCGTACGCCCACGGCAAGGACGTGCCCGTCCTGCTCGACGCGAAACGGGCCGACATCGGCAACACGACGCGACAGTATGCGAAGCTGCTCGACGAGGTCGACGCCATCACCGTGAATCCGTATATGGGCCGAGACTCCCTCCAGCCGTTTCTGGACCGGGAGGACAAGGGGATCTTCGTGCTCTGTCGGACCTCGAATCCCGGCGGCGCCGACCTCCAGGACCTCGAACTCGCCTCCGGCGAGGCCGTCTACGAGCGGGTCGCGGCGCTCGCGGACCTGTGGAACGAACACGGCAACGTCGGTCTCGTCGTGGGCGCGACCGCGCCCGAGGAACTGGACTCGATCCGCGAGCAGGTCCCCGACCTCCCGTTCCTCGTGCCGGGAATCGGCGCGCAGGGCGGCGATGCAGAGGCGGCCGTGAAGCACGGGCTGGCGGACGGCGTCGGCCTGGTGAACTCCTCGCGGGGGATCATCTTCGCCGGCGAGGACGAGGGCGAGGCGTTCGCGACGGCCGCCGGAAACGCGGCCAAGCGGCTGAAGCAGCGGCTGAATCAGTACCGCGAGGGCTGATGCGGTGTTCTGTGCTGCGCACTGATCACCGAAACTCGGGCACGTCCCCGTCGCCCTCGGCGAACACGTCGTCGCGGCCCTCGGGGTCGGCGCAGTGGACGCAGACGCCGCGGTCCTGGTCGAAGTGGACCGAACAGACGGCCGCGCCGCAGCGGTGGCACGCGTACTCGGCCTCGCGCTGTTCGCACACCTGACAGGCGCCCGTCACGCTCATAGTCGACGTTGCGGGCGCGGGCACTTGAGTCGCGGGGGCGTCGCTCCCGGCGGCGACGCACGAGCAACGCTCTTTGTGCCGGCGTCCAAGGAAAGGATATGGGCATCACGCTGTACGCGCTCGACGGCTGTCCGTACTGTGAGGCGGTCCAAGACGCGCTCGAAGACCACGGGATCGACTACGAGACCGAGTGGGTCGAGGGGCTCCACTCGAAGCGAAACGAGGTGAAGCGCGTGAGCGGCCAGCGCGCCGTGCCCGTCCTGATCGACGACGCACGCGGCGTCACGATGTGCGAGAGCGAGAACATCATCGAGTACGTCGAGACGACCCTCGCGAACCGATGAAGATCTACACCGGCCGCGGCGACGAGGGGATGACCGACCTGCGGGATATGTCGCGGGTCTCGAAGACCAGCGCCCGGATCGAGGCTTACGGCACCGTCGACGAGGCCAACGCCGTGATCGGCACCGCGCGGCCCACCGGCTACGACGACGTCGACGAGACGCTCGAACGGGTGCAGAACCACCTCCACATCGTCCAGGCGGACTTCGCGAACCCCACTCCCGAGGAGGACGACCCGGTCGTGACCGCCGAGCACGTCGAGGAACTGGAGGACGCCATCGACGAGGCCGACGAGGAACTCGAACCCCTGACGTCGTTCATTCTGCCCGGCGGGAGCGAGTCGGGCGCGGCACTCCACCACGCGCGGGCGGTCGTCCGCCGCGCCGAGCGCCGCGCCGTCGCGCTCGCGGCCGACGAGCCCGTGAACGAGGAGGCGATCCGCTACCTCAATCGGCTCTCGGACGCGCTGTTCGTGTTCGGACGGCTGGTGAACGCCCGGGACGGCGTGCCCGAGGAGTCGCCGTCGTACTGATTGTTATCTCTCCTTATCGGTGCTCACCGGTAGTGGGACGATGAGTACCGGTGATCAGTTATACAATCAGTATGAAGGAGCCTCGGAGGAGATCGCTTGAGTCCGGCTATGGAGAAACATCGATTCGCGGTCGGTGGTCTAATCCAGTCATAGTACGTTGCAAGCGGAAGTCTACCTGTTCATCGGAGTGTGTAAACGACAGAGTAGGCCAGCAACACACGCGCTACGGGTCGTCTGGATGTACCACCGTTTCCAATCCCGCTTTGATAATTTCTCGATAGGCATCTTCGAGGCTCAGATTCTGCTGTTCGGCGTAGTCTTTCACGCGCCCATTCAGCGTGTGCGAGATATCGATGTTCGGTCGCATCGTTTATGTCCATAAGACATATGGACAAATAAATACGAGTGTCTGTTGTCGTGAGGCGAACCAACACGTTCGCGGTGCGCCCGCCCTCAGAGCAGGACGAGCAACTGCTCCGCAATCTGTTGGATGCCTCCGCCAGCCTCTGGAATGAGTTGAATTACGAGCGGCGTCAGCAGTTCTTCAACGGAGAGTCGGTATGGGAAACCGCTGATTACCGCAAACGGTACGTCGGTGTCCTCAGCTCCGCCACCGCCCAACAGATCATACGCAAGAACTCCGAAGCGTGGCGGTCGTTTTTCGCTGCCCGAGACGACGGCGAGAACACTGCCCCGCCCGGCTACTGGGGCAACGAGGACGAGGGGCGGGACTTGCGGACGTATATCCGCCACGACCAGTACACCCTCAAAACCGGCGATCGGAGTCGACTCGAAATCCCTGTCGGTCAAGACCTCAAAGACGAGTACGGCCTTGGCTACCACGATCGCCTGCGCCTCGAAGTCGCTGGGGACCCGAAATGGGAGGGCGAACAGGGTCGGTTGGAACTGTACTACGACGAGGTGGCCGATACGTTCAGGTCCATTCAGCCTGTCACCGTCCCCGATTCTCGACAGGACTCACCATTAGCCGAGGAATCGGCTGCCTTGGACGTGGGCGCGAACAACTTCGTCGCCTGTACGACCACGACCGGTCAGCAGTACCTCTACGAGGGCCGCGACCTGTTCACCCGCTTCCGCGAGACCACCGAGGAGATCGCGCGCTTGCAGTCGAAACTCTGCGAGGGTCAGTACAGCAGTCGGCGTATTCAACGCCTCTACCGCAAGCGGACACGACGACGGGACCACGCGCAAGACACGCTCGTCCGAAATTTGATGGAACGACTATACGAGGAAGGCGTGGCGACGGTATACGTGGGTGACCTCACCGACGTTCTCTCGGAACACTGGAGCGCTGAAGTGAACGAGAAGACGCATCAGTTCTGGGCGTATCGGTCATTCATCAATCGTCTCGCCACGACCGCCGAGGAGTACAGCATCACAGTCGAAGTTGAATCAGAAGCGTACACCACGGCAGAATGTCCGATCTGTGGCGAGCGAGAGGAGACGGACCGGAACGGCGACGTATTCCGGTGTTCCTGTGGCCACAAGGGGCACGCCGATCTCGGCGCGTCGCGAACGTTCCTTGAACGACAGGCTGGCATAAATCTGGAAGTTGGGTCGATGGCACGGCCCGTACGTCTCAAGTGGGATGACCACAACTGGTCGGAGCTACCATACTCTCCCGAGAGGGCGAGTCCCAACGAGAAGCGTACAGACCAGAGTACCGGCGACGGGAAACTTGCCTCCGTAGGCACGGCATAGCCGCCATCTCTACCGGAGGAATCCCATCCCTTCAGGGATGGGAGGATGTCAAGTCGCCTTCACACGGCAAAAGTCGCGTAGCGAATCCACCATCTTGCATACACATATGACGGACACGTTCCCCCCCGACTCGATTGAAAGAATAATCCCTGGGCCAAAACTCGAATCCAATCCGTTTAAGGAACCGTATACGAAATAGGTAATCAAGGGCTGGTGGTCTAGTCCGGTTATGACGGCTCCTTCACACGGAGCAGGTCGGCAGTTCGAATCTGCCCCAGCCCACTTCTGACGAACGCAACGAAGAGCGACAGCGGTAAGTCGCTTTGGGGAATCAACGGGCGGATCCGACCGAGTGAGCGGAGGTCTGGGCAGCATAAAACACCTGACAACGGCGTAGTTTATCCCTGTCGCGTCCCGAGGGCAGGTATGCCGATGAAGGGCGGCGAGACGGACGGCTACCGAGAGATCGACCGCTGGGACCGCGGCGTCGGCTGGATCGCGTATCCCGACGAAGAGATGCAGCGCGCCAGCCACGCGCTCGTCGGCGACGACGGCGGCGTCTGGGTTATCGATCCGGTCGACGCGCCCGACCTCGACGATCTGTTGGCCGAGTTCGGCGACGTCGTCGGCGTCGCCCTCGGGCTCGACCGCCACAAACGCGACGCCGCGGCAGTGGCGACGCGCCACGAGGTCCCGGTGTACCTCCCGCGCTGGATGTCCGGCGTCGAACGGGATCTCGACGCCCCGGTGCGGCGCTACGACGGCGAACTCGGCGACTCCGGAATCGAGACGTTCAAACTCCGAGACTCCAGCCTCCCGCGGTGGCAGGAGGTCGGCTTCGTCCACCCCGAAGACGGTACCCTCCTCGTTCCGGAGGCCGTCGGAACGGCGTCGTTCTTCTGTGCGCCCGGCGAGCGGCTCGGCATCCATCCCGTCCTGCGACCGCTTCCGCCGCGACGTGCGCTCAGGGGCCACGATCCGGAGCGCGTCCTCGTCGGTCACGGCGCGGGCGTGACGACCGACGCGGCGGCGACGCTGCGCGAGACGCTCGACGGCGCCCGCCGGAATATGCCGGGCGCCTACGGGCAGATGCTTCGCGAGCTGTTACCGTAGGGACCGAGCGGGCGCCGTCGAGGGAATGCCGACGGGATTTTGGGCCCGCGCGCCGTTCGGGCTGGCGTGGTCTACATCACCCGCGGGCTCCTCGACGCGCTCTTGGAGATGGCAGAGGCGGAGGAGCCGACGCCGGTCAGCGTCGTGCTCGCGTCGACGCCGGCCGGCGAGTTCGAGGCGGACCTCGGGCTCGACGCCGACACGTCGGTGTTGACGCACTTTTATTTCCCCGAGACGAGCGAGTCGGTGTCGGCCGTGTTCGGGATGGACCTCGGCACGCCCGCCGGCCGCGGCCGGGCGCGGTTCGTCTCCCACCCGCAGGGCCCGCTGGCGGCGACGCGGGAGGACACCTTCGCGGCGGCGCTCCTCGTCGCGGTCCCGCCCTGGGAGGGCTCTTCGTGTGCGGCCTTCGACCGCAACGATCGGCGGCTCGATCTCGACGTGGTGGATGCCGATCCTCCGCGGGAGTCGCTCTTGGGCGAGTAGCCTGCGGCGATTTCGGGCCGAGTCAGCGGTCCAGGTAGCCCAGGTCGGCGAGCTGGGCGGCGATGTCCTCGAACTCGGCCTCGGTGAGTTCGCCCTCGCGCTGGTACTGGATCACGATGCTCCGGAGCAGGAACCGCACGAGGTCGCTGGTGCTCGAAAAGCTCGTCCCCTCGATGGTGTCGTCGACGCGTTCGGCGAGGTCCTTCGGGATCGAGACCGTGGTGTACTCCGTCATCGTCGTGTGAGTGAGGCGAGGCACACACAAAACCCTGCGGACTCCCTCGGCTCGTCCGGAGCCGGGGGTTTTTCGACCCCCGGGAACCTATCACCCGGGGATGGCTGTCAGACCACCGCAGCAGGGCGACGACGAACCCGAATCCCTGGAGTTCGGTATCGCGGCGCTCGACCCCTATCTCTCGGAGGCGAATCTCACGTTCCCGGCGACGTCAGACGAGATCGTCCGGGCGCTCGGCGACCCCGCGATCCCGTACGACGCCAACGACAACACGGTCGCGCTCTCGGAGGCGCTCGCGGCTGCCGGACAGAGCCGGTTCGAGAGCGAACGGGAGTTCCTGGACGCCCTCCACCCCGTCCTCGAGGAGTACCGCGCCTCCGGCGGCGGCCTGTTCTCGCAGCTTCGAGCGCTCTTGCCGTTCTAGCCCGGATGTTTCGCAGAACGGCCCGATAGTGAAAAGAGGTTTCACAGTACGCCGCCATCGACAAGACACAATGAAAGCTGTCGTACTGGCAGCCGGCGAAGGCACCCGTCTCCGGCCGCTCACCGAGGACAAGCCCAAGGGGATGGTCGAGGTGAACGAAAAGCCCATTCTGACACACTGCTTCGAGCAGCTCGTCGAACTGGGGGCCGACGAACTCGTCGTGGTCGTGGGATACCTGAAGCAGAAAATCATCGACCACTACGGCGACGAGTTCGATGACATCCCGATCACGTACGCACATCAACGCGAGCAGAAGGGACTGGCGCACGCGTTGCTTACTGTGGAGGACCACATCGACGACGACTTTATGCTGATGCTCGGGGACAACGTCTTCCGCGCGAACCTGGAAGACGTGGTCCGGCGACAGCGCGAGGATCGAGCCGATGCGGCGTTCCTCGTCGAGGAGGTCCCCTGGGAAGAGGCGAGCCGGTACGGAGTGTGTGACACGAACAAATACGGGGAGATTACGGATGTCGTGGAGAAACCGGACGATCCGCCCTCTAATTTAGTGATGACGGGGTTCTACACGTTTACGCCGGCGATCTTCCACGCCTGTCATCTGGTGCAGCCGTCTAACAGGGGTGAGTACGAGATCTCGGAGGCGATCGATCTCCTGATTCAGAGTGGTCGTACTATCGATGCGATCGGATTAGAGGGATGGCGGGTGGACGTTGGCTATCCCGAGGATCGGGAGGAAGCGGAAGCGCGGTTGAAGAGCGAAAACATAGACGCGGAGACGGATTCCGAGAGGTCGATAGAGTCCTGATACTGATCACTCGTATCGTGTACCGGCGGTCGTCACTCCCGGTGGCGGTGCTCGGCGGTCCGAGACGAGAACAGTCAGTGTGACGGGGGCGAGAGCGGTCGGTATCACTCGTCGAGCCGATCGATCTCCTGTAGCGTCTCGCGGTGGAGCGCGAGGATCAGGTCCGCGAGGACGCCGAACATCAGCAGTTGGACGCCGACGATAATCCCGAACCCCGCGACGACCGCGAGCACCTCGTGGGAGATGCCTCGCGTGAGCCAGTCGACGAGGACGTACGCGGCGATGACGAGGCCGGTGACCGTCGAGAGGACGCCCAGACTGCCGAAGTAGAAGAGCGGATTGTTGGTCTTCGCGCGGCGGTACAGTTCCAGGAAGATGATCCCGCCGTCGCGGATCGGTCTGAGGTTCGTGTCCGATCCGGAGGGGCGAGGGAGATACGAGATCGGGACGACCGCGGTCGGGACGTTCCGCTTTGCGCACTCGACGGCCATCTCGGTCTCGACGCCGAAGCCGTCCGAGGAGAGCGTCATTTGCAGGAACGACTCGCGGGTGAACGCGCGGTAGCCCGAGAGGATGTCGCCGTAGTTCTCCCCGTGGACGATCGAGAACCCGCGGTTGATGATGCGGTTGCCGAACTGATTGAATCGGGTCATCGCGCCCTCGCGGAGGTCCGCGAATCGGTTGCCGATGACGTGTTCCGCATCGCCCTCCAGGAGCGGTTCCAGCATCGTCTCGGCGTCCTCGACGCGGTACGTCGCGTCGCCGTCGAGCATCAGCACGTACTCGCGGTCGACGTGCTCGCGGACGCCCTCGCGGACGGCCTGGCCCTTGCCCGATCCGGACTGGTAGACGACGCGCGCGCCGTGCTCGTCGGCGATGTCGTCGGTGCCGTCCTCGGAGCCGCCGTCGACGACGAGGACGTCGTCGAAGCCCGCGCTCCGGAAGTCCGCGACTACCTCGCCGATCGTCTCGGCCTCGTTGTAGGTGGGCACGAGGACGCAGACGTCGTCGTAATCCATCGTCGGGACTGCGTCGGGGACGCATAAAAGTGGTTCCGAAAGCGACACGGCCGGCGCGTTCCACTCGCCCACTACCGGGATTTTTCTCCCGCTTTCGCGTACGGACGAACGATGTTCGGGACCAGCGGCATCCGCGGGCGCGTCGGGTCGGAAGTCACCGCCGAGTTGGCGCTCAGCGTCGGCCGGGCGCTCGCCTCGACGGGATACGAACGGGTCGTCGTCGGCCGCGACGTCCGCGAGAGCGGCCGGATGCTCGAACGCGCGCTCGTCGCGGGCGTGACCGAGTGCGGCGGCGACGCGATCGGCGTCGGCGTCGAGCCGACGCCTACTATCGCCCGCTACGTGGGCGAGGTCGACGTGGACGCTGGCGTCGCGATCACGGCCTCGCACAATCCCCCCGAGGACAACGGGATCAAGCTCTGGTCGCCCAGCGGGCAGGCGTTCGACGAGAGGAAGAAGCGGGAGATCGCCGAAGCGGTCGAGGGGGAGGCGTTCGACCTCGCGGACTGGAACGGCGTCGGCGAGCGGACCGCCGCGAGCGACGCCCGCGAGCGCCACGCCGCAGTGCTCCGGGAGGCCCTGGCCGACGCGCCCGTCGACGAGCTCTCGGTCGTCGTCGACGTCGGCAACGGGACCGGCCGCGTCACGGCCGACGTCCTCGACGCCGTCGGCTGCGACGTCGAGACGCTCAACGGCCAGCGCGACGGCGGCTTTCCGGGACGGCCGAGCGAGCCCACGGCAGAAAACTGCGCGACCGCGCGGGCGCTCGTCGAGTCGACCGACGCCGACCTCGGGATCCTCCACGACGGCGACGCCGACCGGATGCTGGCCGTCGACGAGGAGGGAGCCTTCGTCGGCGGCGACGCCCTGCTCGCGCTCTTCGGACGCCGGGAGGTCGGCGAGGGCGATCGCGTGGCCGTTCCGGTCGACACCTCGCTCGCGGTCGCCGACGCCGTCTCCGAACGGGGCGGCGACGTCGTCTACACGCCCGTCGGCGACGTCTTCGTGGCCGAGCGCGCCGCCGAGCCGGGGGTCGTCTTCGGCGGCGAGCCGAGCGGCGCGTGGATCTGGCCCGACGAGACGCTCTGTCCGGACGGCCCGCTCGCGGCGTGTCGGCTCGCCGCCGTCGTCGCCGACGACGGACCGCTGTCCGCGCTCGTCGACGAGCTGCCGCGGTATCCGATCCGCCGGGACGCCGTCCGCACCGAACGCAAGGGCGCAGTGATGGACCGAGTACGGGAGATCGCAGACGAGGAGTACGCGGAGGTGCAGACGCTCGACGGCGTCCGGATCGACACCGACCGGGGGTGGTTCCTCGTGCGCGCGAGCGGGACCGAACCGCTCGTCCGACTGACTGCGGAAGCCCGCGACGAAGACGACGCCGACGCGCTGTTCGCGGAAGCGAAGGAATTGGTCGAGCGGGCGAGGTGACGCCGCCGCGCGACGACGTCACTGCTGCCAGGCGATCACACGTCCGCCGGATCTGCCCGAGTGACGACTCCGTCGAAGTCGTCGTCGAAGCTCAACACCCGATCGAGGCCGTTCCGCTCGATCAGCGCTACGGTCAGAGCGTCCGTGAAGCTCAGTTCCTGATCGTCGTATCGCTCGAAGACGTTGACCGCATCCGAAAACGACCCCGCAGAGACGTGCAGCATCTCGAAAGCTCGCGGATACGCTTCGCGCCCCAGGAGGCGGTCGCTCAGGTTCTTGGCCGCAGCGAACGATCCGGTCCGCCTGCGGGCCAGGGTGAGCGCTTCGTCGAAGACGTAGTCGCTGATGTAGGGCTGTCCCAGGTCGCCGTCGTAGACGGCTTCAAGCGCCTCGGCGGCCGCCTCGTGTCTCGCTGCGTCCGCATCGTGCTCGGCGTACAGGACGCCCGTGTCGACGAGGACGGTCATCCGTACAGGATCTCGTCGATGTCCGACTCGTCGGTTTCGACGCCTGAACTGATCCGGCCCTCGCGCATCGCGTCCTTCTCGTCGGCGGAGAGCGGCACGGTCGACTCCCGGAAGGAGTCGATGACGTCCGCTCGCGACTCGTATGCGTCGTCGATCAGCCGCGTCAGGAGCTCCTGCTGGGTGACGTTCTGCCCGGTCCGAAGGCGGATCTCCGCCTGGAGCTCTTCGAGCCGCGACTTCGCGTCGTCGTCGACTTTCACTGCCGTCGCCATAGACGGGTATTCGCGCGGTGTTGGGTAAACGTTTCCACCCAGTAACCGAGTAACAGCCGAGATCTCGGCGTTCGGTCATCCCTCGAAACAGCAGGGACCATAGCCACTATACGCCGGTGTGCCGTCGGGCGACGTATGTACGGAGTCGTACTCGCGGCCGGACAGGGAACGCGGATGCGACCGCTGACGGACGACAGACCCAAGCCGCTGCTCCCGGCGGCCGGCCGACCGCTCCTCGAACACGTCTTCGACGCCTGCGCCGACGTCGTCGAGGAGTTCGTCGTCGTGGTCGGCTACCGGGGCGAGGACGTGAGCGACGCGCTCGGAGCCGAGTATCGGGGGGTTCCGATCAGCTACGTCGAACAGGAAAATCCGAAAGGGACGGCGCACGCCATCGCGCAGGCCCGCTCTGTCGTCGACGATCGCTTCGTCGTCCTCAACGGGGACGTCCTCGTCGACCCCGGGCTCGCCGAGGCGCTCGCCGCCGCCGACGGATACGCCATCGCGACGACTGCGGTGTCGGACCCGAGTTCGTACGGCGTCGTCTCGGTCGGCGCCGACGGCGACCTGGAAGCCATCGTCGAGAAACCGTCTGATCCGCCGACGAACCTCGCGAACGTCGGCTGTTACGCCTTCGAGCCGGAGGTGTTCGAGTACATCGACCGGACGGGAGAGAGCGAGCGCGGCGAGTACGAGATCACGGAGACGCTGGAGTTGCTGCTGGCGGACGGCCGCGAGGTCTCCGTCGTGGAGTACGACGGCCGCTGGCTCGACGTGGGACGCCCCTGGGAGCTGCTGCGGGCGAACGAACTCCTTTTGGAAGACATCGAGCGCGAGATCGACGGAGACGTCGCAGCCGGCGCGAGCGTCGACGGCGACGTCGTCGTCGAGGGAGGGGCGACGGTTCGCGACGGTGTGACCATCGAGGGCCCCGCGATCGTGAAATCCGGCGCCGAATTGGGCCCGAACGCGTACGTCCGCGGGGCAACGGTCGTCGGCCCGAATGGAACAGTCGGCCACGGCGTCGAAGTCAAGAACTCGATTCTGATGGAAAACGCGGCGGTCCCGCATCTGTCGTACGTCGGCGACTCGGTTCTCGGGCGGGACGTGAACCTCGGCGCCGGAACGAAGGTGGCGAACCTGCGCCACGACGACGCCTCGGTGAAGATGACGGTGAAGGGCGAACGCGTGGACACGGGTCGGCGGAAGCTGGGCGTCGTGCTCGGCGACCGGGCGAAAACGGGCATCAACACGAGTCTGAACGCGGGCGTGAAACTGGCGTCGGGGGCGACGACCACGCCTGGTGAAGTGGTGGTCCGGGACGTCGAATCCGAGTAAACGGCGTCGATCGGAGGCAGGCAACGATACCGATCGAGCGTCCGTCGAAGGCCGAACTACAAAGTATTTCACGGACAGTCGGCATTTTCCGCCGATGCGCGTCTCCGTCGTCATCTGTGCGTACGACCCCGATCTCTACGGCCACCTTCGCGACGCGGTCGAGAGCGTGCTTGAGCAGAGCTACGACGACGTCGAGGCAGTCGTCGTCGTCGACGGGAGCGAGACGCTCCATCGACGCGTCCGCGACGACTACGGCGACGTCGGGGGGGTTCGAATCCACCGCAACGAGACGAACCTCGGCCTCTCACGGAGCCGAAACGCCGGAATCGAAGAGAGCACCGGAGACGTGATCGCGTTCCTCGACGACGACGCAGTCGCTCGACCGGACTGGGTCGAGAAGCTCGTCGAGACCTACGAGCGACGGGACGCGATGGCGGCGGGCGGCCGGATGGCGCCGCTGTGGGTCGCGGGCGAACCGACGTTCCTCCCGCCGGAGTTCTACTGGCTCGTCGGCGTGACGCACCGCGGATTCCCCAAAGAGGAGTGCGAGGTCCGGAACACCTTCGGATCGAACATCTCCTTCAAGCGGGAGGTATTCGAGGAGATCGGCGGCTTCGAGCCCGAACTCGGCCGGCACGGCGACAGGCAGATCCAGGGCGAGGAGACGGAGCTGTCCGCGCGGATGCACGATGCCTTCGGCGAACGCGTCTGGTACAATCCCGACGCAGTCGTCGAACACAAAGTGTTCGACTTCCGGACAGACCCGAAGTGGCTCGTCAAGCGGGCGTTCTGGCAGGGGTACTCGAAGCGCGCCCTGGACGAACTCATCGGCGATTCGGGCGGCGAAGAGGGCGCCTTCCTCTCCCAGTTGCTGTTTCACGGACTCCCGGGCTACGCGTACAGAGCCATCGTCCGCAGGTCGAGTCAGGCCGCGAAACGGGGACTGTGTTCACTCGTTCTGACCGCTGCCGTCGGATTCGGATTCCTCTACGCGGTCGCGTCGGGATAGCGAACCACGTCCCGAAGGAGGTATGTCCCCCAGAGATGAATCTGGGGTATGCTCACCGATCGGCGCGTCGCCGTGACCGGTGCCGGCGGCTACATCGGCTCGCGGGTCGTCTCCGAACTGCTGGACGCCGGCGCCGAGGTCGTCGCGATCGACGACCTGTCGGGTCATCAGGTCGCCGAGTTTCCAGAGTCCGAGTTCGTGGAGTGCGACATCCGCGACGCCGACCGACTCCGGCGCACGCTCTCGGATGTCGACGCCGTCTGCCATCTGGCGGCGATCAGCGGAATTCCGGACTGTGAGTCCGATCCGGACCGCGCGTTCGAGGTCAACGTCCAGGGGACCGAGAACATCGCCTGGCACTGTCGGAGGGAGGGAATTCCGCTGGCGTTTGCGTCGAGTATGGCAGTCATCGGCGAACCGGTCGAGTTTCCGATCGACGCGGGGCATCCGCGGGACCCCGTGAGCCTCTACGGACTGACGAAGAAACTGAACGAGGACGACATCCACGACCTCGCGGCGGACGCCTTCCCGGCTCATCTCTTTCTCACGGCCAACCTCTACGGGACCCACGAGTTCGCGGGCACCACGGTCGGCAAGGAGACGGTGATCAACATCTTCGTCAGTCGGGCGCGGGAGTCGAAGCCGCTGGAGATCCACCGCCCGGGAACGCAGACGTTCGACTTCATCCACGTCAACGACGTCGCCCGCGCGTATCGGCGTTCGATGGCCGCGCTGGTCGGAGGTGAGGGGGACGAAGTCGGCGCGATCGATATCCCGCTCGCGAGCGGCGAGCAGTTGAACGTCATCGACGTGGCCGAGATCGTCCAGCGCGTCTGCCTGGAAGAGCGCGGCTACGAACCGGAGATCGAATTCGTCGAGGATCCCCGAGACAGCCAGCCCACGGGACCGGATTTCCCCGTCGACACGGCGACCGCACGCGATCGGCTCGGGTTCGAGACGGAGTTCACGGTCGAGGGGACAGTTCGAGAGATGCTCGGACCGAATTGATCTCTCACGAACGTTCGACACAAAATATTGAACACCGTCCACCGCGAGGGAGTCAGTATGAAGGCAGTCGTACTCGCGGCCGGCGAGGGAACGCGGCTCAGGCCGCTGACCCGGACGCGGCCGAAACCGATGCTCCCGATCGCGAACCGGCCGCTCCTCGAACACGTCCTGGAGGCCGCCCGCGAGGCCGGAATCGACGAGTTCGTCTTCGTCGTCGGCTACAAGCGCGAGCGCATCCAGAGCTACTTCGGCGACGGCGACGACTGGGGCGTCGACATCGAGTACGTCGTCCAGGAGACCCAACTCGGCACCGGCCACGCGCTGTTGCAAGCCGAATCAGCGATCGACGGCGACTTCATCGCGCTCAACGGCGACCGGATCGTCGAACCGAGCGCGATCTCCGCCGTGATCGACGCGCGGCGTGAGAGCCGCGACCCCGTGATGGCCGTGACGCGGCACCCCAGACCCGAAAACTACGGCGTCGTCGAACTCGACGGGCGCACGGTGCGGTCGATCGAGGAGAAGCCGCCCGCGCATGCGGTCACGACCGATTACATCAACGCCGGGGTGTACGGGCTCGGCGAGGCCGTCTTCGACGACCTCCGCGCCGCTGAGGCGGAGGGCGAACTGGCGGTTACGGCGGTGCTCCGCGAGTACCGCGACGGGCTCCGAGCCGTGCCCTTCGACGGGCTCTGGCTCGACGTCTCGTACCACTGGGACATCCTCTCGGTCAACGATCGGGTGCTCGATCGGTCCGGAGGGAGCGAATTCGAAGGGGACTCGTCGTCGACGGCGACGGTCCACGAGCGGGCGACGGTCGTCGACCGGACCTCGCTCGGCGCCGACGTCCGCGTGAGGCCGGGGGCGACGGTGCTCCCGGGGACGTCGCTCGGCGACAACGTCGAGGTCGGCGCGAACGCCGTCGTCGCCAACGCCGTCGTGTTCGCGGACGCGACGATCGGCGACGGCGCGGTCGTCCGCGACTGCGTCGTCGGCGAGAACGCTTCAATCGGCCCGAACACGACGGTCGAGGGCGGCGAGGCAGACGTCGTAGTCGGCAGCGACATCCACGAAGACGTCCGGCTCGGCGGCGTCGTCGGCGACAACGGATCCGTCGGCGGCGGCGTCACGCTCTCGCCCGGGACCGTGCTCGGAAATCACACGACGGTCGATTCGGGCTGCGACGTGAGCGGCCGTATCGAGACCGGCGCGATCGTCCGGAGGGGGTAGTATGTGTGGGATCATCGGCTACGTCGGCCGCGACGACGCGCTTCCGATCCTCAGGAAGGGCCTCTCGAACCTCGAATACCGCGGCTACGACTCCGCGGGGATCGCCCTCGGCGGCGACCGGCTGAACGTCTACAAGAAGGAGGGCGAACTGTCCGCGCTGGAGGCGGTCCTTCCCCAGAGTTCGACCGCGACGACCGGGATCGGCCACACGCGCTGGTCGACGCACGGCGAGCCCACCGACGCGAACGCGCACCCGCACACCGACGAGTCGGGGGACGTCGCGGTCGTTCATAATGGAATTATCGAGAACTACGACGCGTTACGGGGAGAACTGGAGGGCCGCGGCCACGAGTTCACGAGCGACACCGACACCGAGGTCGTCCCGCACCTCGTCGAGGAGGAACTGGCGCCCGATCGCGACCTCGTCGACGTGGTGGCGGACGTGAGCGAGCGCCTGGAGGGCAACTACGCGCTCGGCGTCGTGGTCGCCGGCCGCGACGGCATCGTCGCGACGCGCAGCGGGAACCCGCTCGTCCTCGGGTTCGCCGACCACGGGACGTTCCTCGCGAGCGACGTGCCCGCGTTCGTCGAGCACACGCGCCGGGTGAGCTACCCCGAAGACGGCGACGTCATCCGCCTCACCGAAGAGGGCGCGACGACGTACGTCGACGGCGAGGAGGTCGCCCGCGACGTCCAGGAGGTCGACTGGGACGCCGAGGCCGCGGAGAAGGGCGGCTACGAGCACTACATGCTCAAGGAGATCCACGAGCAGCCCACGGCGCTCCGGCAGGCGATCTCGGGCCGGGTCGACGAGCTGAAGGGCGAGGTGGACCTGGAGCTCGACCTCCCCGAGGAGTACCTGAACTCCCTGGAGGAGGTCCAGTTCGTCGCCTGCGGGACGTCGTATCACGCGGGGCTCTACGCGGCAACGCTGTTCGAGGAGTACGCCGACGTGCGGGCCTCGGCGGAGATCGCCTCGGAGTACGAGTTCAGTGGTGGTCGCGACCCCTGGCGGACGCTCGTGGTCGCGGTGACCCAAAGCGGCGAGACCGCCGATACGCTGTCCGCGTTGCGGCGGGCGAAGCGCGCGGGCGCCCGGACCCTCGCGGTGACCAATACGCTGGGAAGCACGGTGACGCGGGAGGTCGACGACACGGTGTTCATCCGCGCCGGCCCGGAGATCGGCGTCGCGGCGACGAAGACGTTCTGCTCGCAGGTGGCGACGCTGGCGCTGGTGATGGTGCACGTGGGTCGCAAGCGCGGGACGATTTCCTCGGCCGAGGCCCAGGAGTTGCTGTCGGCCCTCCGGGGGCTTCCCGGAGCGGTGCAGCAGGTGCTGGATACCGAAGAACAGGTCCGTCTGGCGGCCGAGGAGTACGGCGACGGCGACGCGTTCTTCTTCATCGGCCGCCGCCTGGGCGCGCCCGTCGCGCTGGAGGGGGCGCTGAAACTGAAGGAGATCTCATACGATCACGCCGAGGGGTTCCCCGCGGGCGAATTGAAGCACGGACCGCTGGCGCTTGTGACGTCGGAGACGCCTGTACTTGCCGTGTTGACCGAGGGTGCGAAGGCCAGCGAGACGCTGAATAACGTGAAGGAAGTGGAATCGCGGGGAGCGCCCGTGCTCGGGTGTGCGTCGGATACGGTGGACGCGGAGAAGTTCGTCGACGAGGTGTTTACGGTTCCGGAGCTGGGGGAGTTGGAGCCGCTCGTGGCGAACGTGTACTTCCAGCTGTTCAGTTACCACGTGGCGAATCGGAAGGGGCGGTCTATCGATAAACCGCGGAATCTGGCGAAGAGCGTGACGGTGGAGTAGAGAGACCACGTACTCGTTCGGTCTCGTCACTTCTATATTCCATTCTTAAGAGAGGTCAACATATGTCTCGGAGGGGAGTTTGTGTCGTCACGCATCCGTTGAGTTCAGCCGGAGAGAACGCGACACGAACGCTACTGGATATTCTCGCTGCAATCGGTCCGGTCAGCTTGGTTACTGCGGATCTCCCCGAAGAGTCGTCGATCCGGGACCACCGAGAGGTGATAGAACTAACTCAAAAAGGGGCCGGCAACCACGTGCTCGTCGCAGCGTTCCGATTCCTCCTGAATCAGATTCGGATGTGTCTCGTGCTCCGGAGGCGTCCGGAATCCGTTGTACTGTTCTTCGGTGCAACGTCTTATCTCATACCGATCCTGTACGCCCGGATGTCCGGAAAAACAGTCTTGGTCGAGCCTCGTGGGGACGTTCCCCTGACACTACGACTCAACTGGGAGCAGCGAATGCCGTCGCCGATGGCTCGGGGTCTGGCAAAATGTGTGGGTTTACTTGAGTCAGCAGGGTTCGCTGCTGCGCACCGCGTCGTGACGTATACCCCGAATATGGCGAGGGAGCTCGGTCTGGATCCGGACTCCGATCGAGTGTATCCACACGGCGCACGCTACGTCGACACGGAGCACTTCTCTAGCCAGAAGCCTTTCTCAGAGCGCGACGACGTCGTCGGCTTCGTCGGCCGTCTCGACGAAGAAAAGGGGATTCGGGAATTAGCCGAGGTCGCTAAGCGGCTTCCGGACAACGTGACATTCCGGTTCGTCGGCGACGGTCCCCTGTACGACTGGCTCGCGACCGAACTGTCTCGTGAGATCGAAGACGGGACCGCCGAACTCGCCGGGTGGGTCGATCACGAGGACATACCTGAGGAGTTGAATCGGATGAAACTCCTTGTGATGCCCTCACATCCGACTGAGGGGTTGCCGACGACGATTCTGGAATCGCTCGCGTGTGGAACGCCGGTCTACGCGACGCCCGTGTCTGGCGTCCCAGACGTGGTGAAAGAGGGCGAAACGGGATTTCTGATGCGCGGACGTGAAGCCGAGACGATAGTGGACGATATTGCGGACATTATGTCGACCGAGCGTGATCTCGAAGCCATCAGCGAACGGGGGCGCGCGTTGATCGAAGACGAATACAGCTTCGAGGCGGCGCAGAAACGCTATCGTGAGTTGCTATCGGACGTCGAATCGAACGGGGAGAGATGAGGGAGTCGACGCTCAGGAGTTACGAACGAGCGGCTCGTACCACTCGCGGTTCGCCTCGTACCAGTCGATGAACTTCGAGACGCCCTCGCGGATGTCGGTACTCGGTTCGTAGTCGATGAGCTCCTCGGCCTTCGAGACGTCCGCGTGGGTGTGTCTGGCGTCGGCGTCCTTCGCGTCGTCGTGGACGATGTCGACGTCGGCGCCCGTCTCGTCGACGGCGTACTCCGCGAGCTCTCTGATGGAGATGTTGTCGTTCGAGCCGATGTTTATGGTTTCGCCGTCCGCGGCGTCCGTCTCCAGCAGCGTGAGGTTTGCTCTGACGACGTCGTTGATGAAGGTGAAGTCGCGCGTCTGCTCGCCGTCGCCGTAGATGATCGGCGGCTCGTCGTTGAGACAGCGAGAGACGAAGTTCGAGATGGCCATATTCGGACGCATCCGCGGGCCGTAGACGGTGAAGTATCGGAGGTTCACCGTGGGGACGTCGCGGAGGTCGTCGTAGACGTTACAGTAGTGTTCAGCGGCGAGTTTGGTGACGGCATAGGGGCTCTTGGGGTGGTTCGGATGGTCCTCGTCGTACGGGAGGTATTCGGGGACGCCGTAAACTGAGGAGGAAGAAGCATTTATTACTCGTTCGACGCCGTGGTCTGCGGCGGCCTCAAGGACAGACACAATGCCGTCGATATTACTCTCGTTGTATGCTTTCGGCTGTTCGACGCTCGTGCGGACGCCGGCCTTCGACGCCTCGTGGAAGACGACATCGATGTCGTGGGTCGCGACGACGTCTTCGACCAGTGTCTCGTCCGTCGTGGAGCCCTCGACGAACTCGAAACGATCGCGTCCCGCCTCACGGCAGGCGTTGAGGTTGTGCTCCTTGATACCAAGGTCGTAGTACGGATCGAGTTTGTCGAGAACGACGACGTGGTGTCCCTGATCAAGTAGGCCTTCGGCGAGATTGGAACCGATGAATCCCGCACCCCCCGTCACGAGAATCTGCATACGCGGGATTCGATCAGGCTTCTTTTGTCTGTTCTGGTTTGGAAGATTCGCTTTCCCTCCGTAAGCGTTCTTCTGCGTCGTCGCAGCCTTGGGATACCATACGTCGAGCGGCCAGCCGTCGAGGCAGATGGCGTCGATGATTCGGCTCGCCTGGATCTGGCGATCGATCACGTCGGGAGACTTGTGCTCGCCGCGGTCGGAGGTTGAACGAGGTGACAGGCGTGGAAGACCTCTGTGGGAATATGTAAAATCCAGTCATCTCGAGGTCCGACAGCGGATCTTCGGCTTCTCGACGACACGCTGAATCTCATCGTATTCGTTGGTGTCGCAGACGCCGTAGCGCGAGGCCTCTTCCATCGGGACTTGTTCAACGAGGAGGACAGCGTCCGCGCAATCCTCCTGCTGCCGGTTAACGATGTCACCGAGGTTCCCTCAGAAATTTCCGATAAGTGGTTTGCCGTCCACTTCGACCAATATTTAGGCATAGATTCTGTCAATTTATATATAAATTCTCCCGGCAGTTAAGATGGCATCTTTCATACCTGTGGGGAATTTGTTCAGTTAAAATACCTTCTGCCGCTCGCTATACTGTGAGTTCTTCGAGGGCGGATGAAAGTTCGTCGACGACACGGCGCTGGTCCGCTTCATCCATCGAATGAGAAATCGGCAGCGTAAGGAGATTGTTTTGGAGATCGACTGAGATTTCGACGCTTTCGGCACCTTTGGCGTCCTCGAACGCTTCGGTATCAGACAGTGCATATGTTCCAATCTGGGTCTCGATTCCGCTCTCGCTCAAGGTGTCGATGAGATCGTCTCGGAGACTATCGTCGCCAGCCTCGACGTAAACGCAATAGCTCTGATAGTTATGCGTGCCGCCTTCGACGACTGCTGGCGCGGTTACACCCTCTACCTCAGCGATGAGGTCATCATATAGTGCTGCGATCTCACGCCGCCGTTCAACGATATCAGCTCGCTTCTCCATCTGTGCGACACCGACAGCCGCGAGAATGTCACTGAAGCGAAAATTCGTCGCATCCTTGCGGAAGAACCCGAAACTATCGCCGCTCGGATCGGTTCCGAAATTCTTGATGCTGCGCATCGCGCGCTCGGCCTCGTCGTCGTCCGTCGTAATCATCCCACCTTCACCAGTCGTTAGAACCTTCCGCGGGTGGAAACTGAACACGCTTACGTCGAACTGTGACCCGACAGCGTGCCCCTCGAATTCGGCACCAGCACCACACGCAGCGTCCTCAATGATAGGGACGTCGTATTCGTCGGCAATCGCTTGCAGCGGTTTGTGATTGAGGGGTTGACCGCCCCACGAGACTGGCATAATAGCAGCAGTGTCGTCGCTCATAGCGTCGCGCACCGCGTCGGTGTCGATGTTGTACGTCTCGCAATCGACGTCAACCAGTACCGCTTCAGCGCCGACGTGTTCGACGGCGTTCCCGGTCGCCGGGTGCGTAAAGTCGGGAATAACTACTTCGTCACCGTCACCGATGTCGTAAGCTTCGAGCGCGAGTTCGAGCCCAGTCGTACACGATGTGACAGTAATTGCGTGTGTCGCATCACACAGCTCCGTAAACTTCTCTTCGAACTCTTCTGCGAACGGTCCCTGAGTCATATATCCAGATTCGAGAACCTCGCGAACGTTCTCAAGTTCCTGGTCGTCGACGACGGGTTCGATCAGTGGTATCCGATCAGACATCTACCCCAGCCTTTGTTTTGTGGTGTATAAATCATCCCGTCTGGTGCCGAACGCATTAAGTCAAGGGACTGGAAATGCTCTCCAAAGATGGACGTCTACAGCGCTGACGCGGGAATAGACTTTGACATTGGTCGGACGACTGTTGCGGTGTTCGGCCTCGGGAAAATGGGACTTCCGCTCGCTGCTGTCGTCGCCGACGCTGGTGCGGACGTGATCGGCGTCGATATCGACGAGACCGTGGTTGATACTGTTAACGCTGGGGAGTGTCCAGTCAAGAACGAACCACAACTTCCAGAGTTGGTCAATCGCTATGCGGGGAACCGATTGGAGGCAACGACAGACGGAGCGGCTGCTGCCGAGGCCGCAGATATCACGGTTATGCTCGTCCCAACCATCGTTGACGACGATAATCAGCCGATTCTTGATCCCGTTCTCGCTGCCGCAGAAGATATTTCGGCTGGTCTTTCCTCCGGTGACCTAGTTGTTCTCGAGAGTACGGTCCCGCCAGGGACGACCGAAGATGTCGTCGTCGAAACCATCGAAACAGGCAATCTCACCGCTGGCGAGGACTTTGGCGTCGCCTATTGTCCAGAGCGGACCTATGCAGGCCGCGTCGTCGAAGACTTGACCGAATCCTATCCGAAGATTGTCGGCGGCCTTGATAGGGCAAGTACGACAGCAGCAGCGCGGTTCTACGAGGCATTCAACGAGCCCGGCGTCATCGAACTTGGCAGCCCACGTGCTGCGGAGGCCGTAAAGGTCTTCGAGGGAGTCTACCGAGACACCAACATCGCGCTCGCGAACGAACTCGGTAAGGTCTGCGAGCAGTGGGGAATCGACAGTGAAGAGGTATTCGAGGCTGCGAACACACAGCCTTTCTGTGACATCCACGTCCCGGGAATCGGCGTTGGCGGCCACTGTATTCCAGTATATCCACACTTCGTTATCGAGCGCGCAGACGACACACCGCTACAGGAGACCTCACGCGCTGTCAACGATGGAATGCCTACCCACGCCGTGTCGGTTCTTGAATCGTTACTTGCGGGACAGGAACGCCCGCTGGGCAACGCGAACATCCTCGTGCTGGGCATCACTTATCGTGCGGGTGTTCACGAAACCAGATATGCCCCGGCACTTGATGTGATCGATCATCTCCGAGAACAGGGCGCGGAGACGTTCGCGCACGATCCGCTCTTGGACACCGAGGAGATTCGCGAATCCGGCGCCACTCCTGTTTCGGACCCCCTCGCTGTGGATGATCTCGACGGTGTCGTACTCGCAACCGCTCACGACGAGTACGAGCAGATCGACCTCGACGACCTAGCCGACAAGATGCGCTCGGAGATCCTCGTAGATGGGCGCCGATTCTTCGATCGGGACGCTGTGGATTCGTTCACGTACGCACGCATCGGCGACGGGACGAGCGCGACGAAATACGAGTAACCACCGCCGGAGACGACCAACGTATCAGTCTGCCCCGACTCAGGTATAGTATTCTTCCAGGGACTGCGGCCCGGCCGCATCTCCCACAATGTACATCTGATACCAGATCTCTAGCCCTACGATTTTCCAGAGCAATTTATAATGGGATGTGAGATCTTTTCGTGGAGATCCGTTGAGAAGGCGGTCGAGGTACGACTGCTGCACGAGGCCCTCGCGAACGACGTGTGGGTCGTTCAGGATACTCCGTGCGTGTGGGAGCATCTCATCCCGAACGAACGGGTAGGTCGGCATCGTGAACCCCTGCTTATCCTTCTCGAATACGACTGCCGGCAGGACGTCCCGCATAGCTCTCCGGAGGACGGCTTTTCCCGCATTGACATTACTTCCGGTTTCACCGAACTTCTCGGACAGCGGGAGAGAGAACGCCAAGTCGATGAGGTCGTTGTCGAGGAACGGAACTCGACTCTCCAGCGAGTGAGCCATACTCGTTCGGTCCTCGACCAAGAGGAAATCATCGGGGAGTTTTACCGTAAAGTCCCACTGGAGGGCAGACTCCCGCAGATCAAGATCGGAATCACCGGTGTGTCGGTCCTCAATGACTTCTGAGGGAGGGACTCGATCCTGCAGCCGCTCGCCAAATGCGCGCTCTTCGTAGAGTTCCTGGCTGGCGATGACGTCGGTGCTGTTCAAGAGAACGTAGAGTTGCGCCGGGTCGTCGAGAGAGCGCATCAGTTCGACGTCTTCGAGCTGAGAGTCCTGCTTGAACTGATCGTTACCGACCTGCATATCGAAGAGCGTTTCAGAGATCTCTGCGAGTCCCTGCCGAGTGTCGGCGAGTGCTGGAGATCGAAGTGCCTCTAGTTGGCCAAGACGAGAATAGCGGTACACGTACCCACCGAACAGTTCATCTGCACCGAGTCCACCGAGCGCGACAGTCACGTGATCGCTCATCTCCTGCGCGACGTAGTAGGGGTAGAGGTTCCGCTTGGGCTCGTCAGCGTGCCAGATCATCGCCGGGAAGTCCTGCATATACTCCTGCTCGATCACAATCTCGTGGTGGTTCGTCCCAAAGTGGTCGGCAACTGCCCGGGCGTCGTCCCGTTCGTCCCAACGGCTGTCAGAAAATCCCATACAGAACGTGTGTATCGGCTCGTCCGTGTGTTCGTCAGCCATTGCGACGACGCTGCTCGTATCGAGGCCGCCCGAGAGATAGAAGCCAACAGGCACTTCGCTGACGAGTTGTCGGCGCACTGCCCGACCCAACGCGTTGCGAACTGCTTTCACGGGGTCCGCCGGCGGATCGGTGGGCGTCATCGACAAGTCCCAGTATTCCTCCGTCGTCGCTGTATAGCCTTCTTCCTGCAAACGGACGTCGACAACGGTGCCCGGTTGGACAGTCTCGATTCCGTCGAACAGCGATGTGTGGGGGGGCGAGTACCGGAGTTGGAGGAAGTATCCGAGTGCATCAGCGTCGACCGCTGGCGACACTCGGCCGCTCCGTAGAATCGATTTGGGCTCGCTAGCGAACAGGAATTCCTCGTCCAGTGGGGCCACGTAGAGCGGTTTGATACCGGCGCGGTCCCGAGCCAAGAGGAGTCGAGAGCGTGATGCGTCGTACAACGCGACCGCGAACATCCCATTCAGCCGTTCGAAGATGCTTTTCCCGTATTCTTCGTAGCCGTGGACGAGAACCTCGGTGTCGCTCTGAGTGGTGAACTCGTGGCCGCGGTTTTCTAGTTCTCTGCGGAGCGCCCGAAAATTGTAGATCTCCCCGTTATACACAACGACGATATCGCCCTCCTCGTTGTATATCGGCTGGTCACCGCCATCAACGTCAATAATGCTGAGGCGTTGATTCGCCAGCATTACACCACCGTCGAAGTGCGTGCCTGTCGAGTTAGGCCCGCGATGTCGCTGACAGGCCGACATATCGTCGAGGACTTCTTCGTCTTCGAGCCCGATGGCTCCACAGATACCGCACATCAGTCTTCGAGCGTCGCCTCAAGCCAGTTGTACGTCTTCTCGAGACCAGTCTCGAAATCGGTGTCCGGAACGCGCCCAAACAGCTGTTCACACTTACTCGTATCAGCGTAGAAGTTGTCGATCTCGTCGGGACGTTCCGGTTTGCGGTCGATGTCCGGATCTACGTCGACGACGTCCGCCATTAGGTTGATCGCGTCGAGGATCGACGTTTCCACCCCACGGCCCATATTGACGACTTCGTTCTTTACGTCTCCTTCCAACCCTTCAACGATGAACTCCGTGATGTCCCTCACGTAGATGAAATCGCGCGTCTGGGAGCCGTCACCAGTGACGAACACACCCTTGTCCTGCGCAATTCGCGAGAGGACAACCGGAACTAGTGCACCAGATTCCGGTGGCTGGTATGGCCCGTAGACGTTGAAGAACCGAAAGACGAGATAATCGAGGTCGTAGAGTTGGTTGTACACCTCGAGATACTCCTCAATAGCGTGCTTGGCGACCCCGTAGGGGGACTGCGGGGACGCAGGATGGCTTTCTGGGACCGGCACTTCCTCTACTTCCCCGACGAGCGACGATGCAGAGGAGAAGAAAACCTTGTCTACGTCGTGCTCCCGGGCTGCATCGAGTATGTTGAGGGTGCCGACGACGTTTATTTCAGCGTTGAGTTTGGGATTTTCGGTACTCGCGGGTAAAGGGTGAGCAGCGAGATGTGCAATGGTGTCGACCTTCGAGACGACCGAATCGACGGCCGCCTCGTCGGTGATATCTACCTCGACGAATTCGACGTTGCTAGCGTCGTATTCCATTGTTTCGATGTCGCACGCGTATACGGTATGCCCAGTCTCAGTAAGTTCGTCGACGAGGTTCCGTCCAACGAATCCAGCAGCACCGAAAATGGCTACGTCCATACCTCTGAACCAACTCCCAGCTTACATAAGTCTACCACTTTCGCGACTTTCTGGGTTGCCAAATCTCTATCAACTATCTGGTACCAACGGACCTATGTGGGTGTACTAACAACAGAAGTTCGATGAACACGGACGCCGACGAGTCACCCGAAATCGCTCCGACAGCGACGGTCGGTGTGGAATATGGGCCCGGCTCGTCACCTCCTTCTATCGGTGACGGCAGCGTTGTCCGGGCAGGTACCATCATCTACGACGACGTATCGGCAGGCCCCGGATTCCAGACCGGCCACCACGCGCTCGTCCGCGAACACACATCCCTTGGCGAAGACGTCCTTGTCGGAACACAGACCGTCATCGACGGGAATACTGTCGTTGGCAACGGTGTTAGTATGCAAACTGGGGTGTACGTCCCGAGCGAAACCGACATCGGTGACCGAGTGTTTCTCGGCCCCAACGCGACTCTGCTGAACGATATGTATCCGGTCCGGTCGGATTATCAGCTAACAGGCCCGACACTGAAAGATGACGCCTCGATCGGCGCGAATGCGACAGTCTTGCCTAATGTGACGGTCGGAGAAGGCGCATTCGTCGCGGCGGGCACAGTAGTGACAGAAGACGTACCTCCTGAAACACTGGCTATCGGTACACCGGCGGTCCACCGGGAGCTGCCGACAGAGTTACATGGAGGGAACAATCTGTGAGCGTTCCCATCGCGAATCCCGTTGTATCCGAAGCGGCGAAAGAGGCCGTCTGTGACGTTCTCGACTCGGGGATGATCGCTGACGGAGAGGTCGTCAGGGAGTTCGAATCGGAGTTCGCCGAGTACGTCGGCGTCGAGCACGCAATTGCGACCTCGTCCGGTACGACTGCTCTACACGCGATGTTCGAGGCGGCAGGTATCGGAGATGGAGACGTCGTTCTCACGAGTCCGTTCTCGTTTGTGGCGAGTGCGAACGCTGTCGTCCACGCTGGAGCAGAGCCTGTCTTCGCTGACATCGATCCAGAAACGTATAACCTCGATCCGGACGCCGCTCGTGCGGTGCTCGAGACCGTCGACGTCGATGCGATTATGCCGGTCCATCTCTACGGACTGCCCGCCGAGATGAGCGCTTTCCAGACACTCGCTGACGAGTTTGATTGTCATCTCTTCGAAGACGCTGCACAGGCTCACGGAGCTACCTATGAGGGAGAGCAGGTCGGTTCTATCGGTGATGCCGCGGCGTTCTCATTCTATCCGACGAAAAATATGACGACGGGAGAAGGAGGTATGATCACAACAGACAACGACGAGATTGCCTCGCGCGCGCGGCAAATTATAAATCACGGTCGGACAGACACGTACGAACACGAATTCCCTGGCTATAACTTCCGAATGACGAATATTCAAGCAGCGATCGGGAAAGATCAACTTGACCGGTTGCCAGAATGGATCGACATTCGTCGCGAAAACGCTGCGTACCTCTCTGACCGACTGACGGACAAGGGTATGAACCTTCCGACAGTTCCCGACAACCGGACGCACTCGTTCCACCAGTACACCATCCGCATCCCTGATCGGGACGAGGTGAGCCGTACGCTCGACGAGTATGGCGTCGGATACGGTGTCTACTACCCGCTTCCAATCCCGGATCAGCCAGCTTACGAGCGAGATTGTGATGCTCCCGCGGCGCGGAAAGCCAGCGAGAGCGTGCTCTCAATTCCGGTCCATCCTCAGGTTTCGGACACTGGCCTCGACACTGTCGCTGACGCTGTCGAGGCTGGACTAACGGAGGTGACGCGATGAGTTCATTCGATGATGATCCAGTCCCTGTCACCGTCATCGGTGCCGGGAATATGGGTGCGAACCACATCCGAGTGTACGACGAACTCCCTGGTGCGAATCTCGTAGAGGTAGTTGAGCCTAACACCGAGACTGCTGCGACGATTCGAGAGGAGTATGACGTTCGTGTTCACGACAGCGTGAGTGACATCGAGCAAGCACGAGCGGCGACGATTGCCGTTCCGAACGACTTGCACCTTCCTGTAGCGCGACAGTGCATCACGGATCTTGAACTCGATGTCCTCATCGAGAAACCACTTGCCAACACTGTTGCGGACGCTCGCGAGATCGTTGATCTTGCGACCGATTATGATGCGATCTTGCAGGTCGGCCACATTGAGCGCTACAACCCAGCGGTCGAAACGCTCGCTGAGGTTCTCCAGCAGCAGGATTTGATCGCGCTTGAGGCCCACCGACTTGGCCCGTTCAACGAGCACCTCGCTGACGAAAACGTCGTACTCGATCTTATGATCCACGACATCGACATCGTCACTACCCTCTCTGGAGATACTGTTTCGGCGTTGAACGCCATTGGGACCACCGACAGGTCGGACCACTGTGACCATGCAATCGCTCAATTTAGCTTCGAGAACGGGCCAGTCGCAACAGTCACTGCGTCACAGGTGACGAGTGGTAAGATCCGGACGCTAAGTGCGACGACACGTGACGCTTACATCACGCTCGATTATCAGGAGCAGTCGATTACTCTCCAACGGCGGGGCCAGGAGACGACTACGACCGTCTTTGATCAAGCCGGATATCGAACCGAAACTATCACTGAATCACCATACGTTCGAACCCGTGAGCCACTCAAACAGGAACTCGAACACTTCCTCTCCTGCGTGCGCGAGCGACGCACTCCCCGAACCGATGGCGAATCCGGACTTGAGGCTGTCCGACTGGCAAGCGAAATCACCGACGCGATCAAAAACGGAGTATAGGTCCGTCAACTTCTCCTTACAGCGAATCGAGAAGTGCTATCGCCTTTTTCGGTCCAACATTCATCACAGCATCGACGAACGACATATACGGCTCGAAGCCATCGAACCGCTGTCGGTACGTCGGGTGCTCGAAGTCCTGGTACTCAACCGCGACGCCGATTTCTTTGAAGCTCTCGTGTTGCATATAGCCGTCAGCACCCATTCCTGAGAGGTACACATCTGCGTCGACCTGGTCGCAGAGTTCGGCCAGCCTTTCTGCCCCGGTACTCTCGGTGTCCAGTTCGGAGGAGTAGACAAACGAGTACTCGATCCCAACGCGGTCGCAAATACCTTCGAGCAGGTGGACGTTCAGCGCGTCAAGGGAAGTCCACTCACGGTCGTACGTCTCCTCCAGGAATGATGCTAGTGACTCAAACTCGTTCGCGTTCGCGTAATTCTGCTGGAAGCTCTTCCAGTGTTCTTCACGCCAGTCGCCGTTGCCCGCAATCTCGACCTCGTTTATCGGCACACTGGTGTCTCCGACCGGAACGCTCAGCCAGCTCCAGCCGTCCGGAGTCTTGATTTTGTTGCGGTTAATCCAGCTCCCAGAGCTGTACTCCACGTCGTCAAGCACCACGAACACGTCGCTCACGTGGATTTTGTGGAAGTAGCCGATCCACGGGAGGTAGTTCGGTTGATGAGCTGTGACAATCTTTCGTGTCATCAGAGATATCCGAGGTCTTCGAGGCGGTCTTTCACGCTGTCAGCTTCTCGCTCGCTGTCGTCGGCTCTGGCTTGTTCGACTGCACGCTCGTAGGTCACGTCCTCGCTGAGCTCGTCGGAGAACAGTTCGTGGGCGACTCGGCCGTCCATATCTTCAGGTACCGGAAGTCCAAGGTAGTGCAGAATCGTCGGCGTGATATCCGCAAGTCCGAGATCGAGTTCGCTTGCGGTGTCATCGACGCCTGGCCCCGCGATCCCGAGAATGCCTGGGCCGTCTTCGATTCCCGTCACGAATGGCATACCCTCCCAGTCGTTCGTGGAGATGATGTTGTCTTTCTCCAGTTCGAACGCGTAGCCGAACGGGTAGTAGCCCTCGGAGAGCGACAGCAGTACGTCGGGTGCCTTGTCGACGTATGGTCCCTCGAAGAGTTCTTTGCGCGTGTGGACCGCCTCAACGATGTTCTCGCCGGTATCGGGGTCGCGAATCTCCGCGAGGTCGGCAGTCAGTCGTTTGATGACGTTTTCACGCTCCTCGGATGGGACTGAGCCCTCGGGCTCTCGACCTTCCTCGTTGACGTAAATGGCACCGCGCTTCCCCATCGCGTACGCTTCTGTCTGCTCCCAGTCGACTTTCCCGAAGATGTACTCGACGCGATCATCGAGCATCTCTTCGATGTCCTCATCGACGGCCTCGCGCTCTCCCTCTCGGAACGTTAGATATCCCTCCTCGCTCAACCACTTATTGACGTGTAGAATCCTCTCGAGGGAGCGCATACCGTGGTCCGAAACGACGGATACCAGTGGTTCGGTTCCGTTGACCCGTTCGAACTTGTCGATGATCTGTGCGAGCTTGTCGTCGAGGTTTACAAAGAGATCCACCAATACGTCCGAGAACTGCTCCAAGTCTTCCTCGGACTCGTTTCCGGTGAACGGGTGCGACTGGTTATGGAAGTGCCAGTAGTAGTGGGAAAGACGGTCCGGTGCGACGAAGACCGCGAAGTAGACGTCAACGTCAGCGCTTCGTTCGAGCGAGTACAGTACTAACTCCATCCGGGCATCGACGACGTCTTTCATCTCTGCAACGAACTCGTCCTTCTCGGCGTCTTTGCCCTCGTCCAAGTCGATACGATACCGGTCGATTTCTTCGAAGTCGTCAAGGAAATCAGACGGGTGACAGAACCCATCCGAGTCAACGGATGGTGTAAGCATCCCCGTTACCTCGAACTCGTCGACCTTCGCGGCGGGGTACGTTACTGGAACGTTGATCTGACCGATTGAGCGGTCGTTCCGAGTCAGAATCTCGCCCAACTCCTCGCCATCTCTGTCAGTCGCATTGATCGGTTCCCGGAAGTAGGTCCCCTCGCGGAAGTCGTTCGCGTAAAAATCGTAGACGCCGTGCTTGCCGGCGTTCTTCCCTGTAAGAAACGTTGACCACGCACACGAACTCATAATGTACGGTACGGTGTGGAGTGGTCCAAAGTAGCCGTCGTCGGCGATTCCCGCCAGTGTCGGCAACTCACCGTCTTCAATCAATTCTTCAACAAGAGTGTGGGGCGCACCGTCCCAGCCGACGAGAAGGACACTCCGATTGGTGTCGTCTGATTGCCCAGTCGTACTCGACGTCATCGTATGGTCCTCAGTTCCCTCTCTCCCGGATAAATAGCTTGTGCTGTCGAATTCTCTATCATTCTCGGAGCTACTGACGGATTTATACTCTTCGGGGAGGAAGGTACCTGGTGAATGACAAGCTACACTTACGAGTGGTACCGGGACTTTCTACTAGATCTCCGTGACCGCGGGTACGACTTCATCAAGTATCGCGAACGGCCCGCGGCAGAGCCGTGGGTACTGCTCCGTCACGACGTGGACTATGATCCGGAGAAGGCACTCGAAATTGCGGAAATAGAGCACGAAATGGACATCTCCTCGACATTTTTTGTACTCGTGACCGCCGACTTCTACAATGCCCTATCGGAGAGCGTCGGCAAGACGTTCCGAAAAATCGATAGGCTCGGCCACGATATCGGTCTCCACTTCGACACGGGTCGATACTGGGAGGCAGAGCCCAACCCGCAGGAACTACAGACGAAAGTTCGATCCGAGCAAACGGCGTTGCGGGCTCTGGGCGAGTTCGACATTGTCGAGACGATCGCGTTTCACAACCCTCCATCGTGGACGCTCGACCGACAGTTCGACGGAATCGAAAGCACGTACGAACCGGAGTTCTTCGGAGACATCAAGTACGAGTCAGACTCACTCCACCGCTGGCGTGAGGAGCCTCCGCTGCAGGACGGAAAGCCGTCTCGCTTACAGATCCTCACTCACCCGGTTCTGTGGGGGGAAAGTGACGAATGCCTCGAGCACCGAATCATATCTGCGCAGAGGCGGTTACTTGACCGAGCGGACAAGTGCGTAGTCGAACGGACGAACATCAAGTGGGATCCCACGAATTTGACAGACGTGGCTCGTTGATAGACGCCGTCGCGACGAGGCAGTCTTCACACGACCTCACTCGGACTCACCTCCGGAGAATACCTTTATATACCGGGTGTCAATCGTTCCGTCCTCGGATTCGAAGTTTATTTTGAGCGTGTGCGATCCGCTCTTTTCTGGTGCGTAGGTGATCGGTTCACGAATCCAACCGTCGACGGTACGCGTTCGATCAAGGCAAGTCTCACCGTCGAAGATCGCGTGAATTCGGACCTCTCGCTGGTCGTGGTGTGAGCACGCAACCGCCACTGTGGTCCCGCTGTCGCCGAGGGGGACGTTAGTCTCAAAGTCGAACGCTCCGTTCGCTCCCCGGAGACTCGTATAGAGCCACTGCGGGAAGTCGCTCGGCGTTCCGAACGCGTCACCAACCGCGAGGTCGTACCGTTCGGCGAAGTCGTCCGCCCACATCGGCGGGTGCCCGTCGACCTGAACCCGTTCCAAGCGAACGGCGCCGTCGCCCGTGCCGACGAGAACGCCACGGCCGTCGTCGATCGCGAGTATCTCGCCGGGATGCACCGATTTCGTCTCCCCTTCGACCATCGCGGTCGACCAGAGCAGCACCTGCTCCCCTTCGAAGAAGGTGAACGCGCCGGGGTACGGACGAGTGAGCGCACGCACCCAGTCGTGGATGAACGCCGCGGGGCGCGACCAGTCGACGAGACCGTCGTCGGGAGTGCGCTGTGGCAGGTACGTCGCCTCGGCGTAGGTCTGGGGGGACGCCTCAACGGTTCCGTCACGAAGCGCCGGGAGTGCTTCGTCGAGCAGTCTACACGAGGTGTCTGTCACCTTGTTGTACAGCGTCTCGATGTCGTCCCTGGGTTCGATCTCCAGACGCTCTTGCGCGATGATGTCGCCGTGGTCGACTTCGGGCACGAAGTAGAACAGCGACACCCCGACGTGGCTGTCGAGGATCAACTGCCAATTGACCGGAGCACCTCCTTTTCCCTTCGGGAGGTCGCTGGCATGAATTCCGACGAACCCGTCGGTCGGAACGTCGAGTATGTCTTCCGAAACAATCTGGGTCCAGCCACAGCACAGGCCGAGATCAGGGGCGGCTGAGTCGATGAATCCCCGTGTCTCGCTCTCGTTGATGTCGTCCGTTCGGTGTAGCGGGACGTCGTACTCGTCGCAGACATCATCAAACCGTTCCCGATCGATCGCTCGCGACGGTGAGCCCTCACTTCGCGTGACGACGCCGGCGACATTCCACCCAGCGTCAAGGAGATGTCGCAGTATCCATCGTGAATGCCCTCTGTTTCCGACGAACAGGAGGCGAAATCCGTCTGGTTGCATACTCCGACGTTCCGACTTCACCCAGGTATAGACTCCGATGCTCCTTGCGGTTCAGTGGGACGCTGGCTCAGGAGTGATTAGTTGCGTCGCCGCTGGTAGTTCTTCGTCACCATCCTGTCCGTAGTCCAGTGTCGGTATTTCGACTTGTGGTCCGCCGGTATCGTGACCTGCGAGCGGTAGTCACCCGCGTCAAGATCAATGTGGTCGAACCAGTGGTTCAGGTCGCGGTCGATCATTTCTGAGAGCCGTTTGGTTGGAGAGGCGAACTCAACCTCAAGTTCCTTCCTGATGTTCTCGTCTATTCCCTCCTTGTACGCGGACTTGTTCTCGAACAGGCTCCGGAGCACTGGATAAACCGGACTCACGACGGACCGAAGCCATATCGGGGCGTCGTGAACGAACCAGCCTTTGACCTCGTCGTACAGGGCTGGTCCACGGTATCGTGCCTGATTGACACGCTCGTCGATGATATCGGGTTGGTAGCCGGGATCGACGCCGATGAATTCGTAGATTGATTCGATGAACGTGGCGTTGTCTTCGACGAAGTCGTCGAAAAGGAATATCTCGACCTGCTCTTCGGAGAGCGCCGTCTGCCAACGCTCGACGTGATCCGCGTAGTATCCGGGTCGAATGAACACTTCGTAGGCCTGATCGACGAAGAAGATGTCATCGAAGTCGAAGTTGAGCCACCCGCTCTGGGTGTCGTGCCACCACTGCGAGAACGCTCGGTCGATCGGATTCCGAAGCGTGAACATAACTTTGACATCGGGAAAGTCCGCGGCTACGCGTTTCGGAGCGGACTCATTGTTGATGTATCCTGGAGATGATTCCCCGACTATCTGATCTGGGTCGGCCTCAGCGAAGACTGAGCGGTACCAGTCTGATCCCTGATGATACTTGGTGTTGAAGTAGTTTACCGGTTTGAGGTCCGGAACGTGGATCTGCGGGTGCTCTTTCAGTGCCTTGTAGACCCAAGACGACCCCGATTTGCTCGGCCCGCCGTATATGAAGTCTGGAGCGGCTCCTGTACTCATTGGCTGTACGGAGACAGATGTAGCACTCAAAAGTTTCTCTCTATGCTCGCGATAAGACCGACAGTCGGTAGTTCCCATTGTTCCTGATTGCTGACTCGATTTCTGCAGAGAAATGAACGATATTGGAGCGACTGATTCATCGAGTCGAACAAAGACAGCGGTCTCACGCCAGTGAGAGCGCTGTCAGTCCAGACAAGAGGCAAAGCTGTCGCTCACGTACAGGGTTGCCGCTGGACGCGGGCAGCTTCAGCCCGCGTCCAGCTCGCTGTAGGTCGCCGGGATTCCGACACCGTTGGTCGGTGCTTCCCACTTCCGGTCCAACGTGTCGTCGAGAGCGTGATCAATCCACTCCCGGAATACCTCGAAGCGGAACCAGACGGGTAGTGCTCGCCCG